>CBDUPW010000047.1:0-34967 GCA_965369205.1 uncultured Polyangiaceae bacterium
CCGCGCTGGTGCGCGTAGTCCACCGCCAAACACACGCGCGAGAACGCGGACAGTAGGCGACGTTGGGAGTACTGCTCCGAGAATCGTTCCGGGTACCATTTGAGACGACTGAGCACTTTGCGCAACGTCACGCCGCGCACGCGCTTCATGGTGAACGCCGGCTTGCCGTCTGCGTCGAGCCCCAGCTCGTAGACCGGTGGCACCGCAGGGTGTTCGAGCTGCCCTTGCAGTCGCGCTTCGCGCAGAAAGCGCGCACGGGCGCTCGCTTGGGGTGCATCCAGACGTTTGAGGGCCACGTCGCGCCCGATCTGCGTGTCCCGGCAGGACAGCACCGTCCCCATGCCCCCGGTGCCCAGCACGTCGCCCAGCTCGTAGCGCTTGCTCAGCGCGCTGAGCGCGGCGCTCTGGTCCAGGCGTACCGGTTGCTCAGGAGTGGGCGTTTCACCTTGGGAGGGACTGTGGGGCTCGGAGCGGGCGTCGCTGTCCGTCGGGTCGGTTGCCATAACATCAGGAGCATTGCCGCGTGGCCGAGTCGCGTCGAGCCTGGTTTTTAGCCAAGCACAGAAATCTGGTCCGGATGCCCGTCGCCGGCTTCAGCTACGCAGTAGCGAGAACTGCTTCGTTGCGCGGTGACCACCGAGGACAGCGCTTGGATCGGTGACCCCGAGCTGGGTCTGCAACACCTCGGCAAACACATCGCGGAAGTCTGTGGTGACGGCCAGGTCGCGGCCTTCGTGCAGCTTGTCTTCGGAGAGGCTCGGCCACACTCCGTGCACTTTCTTGCCGTGCACCTTGCCCCCCAGGGCAAGCATCACGCTGCCGTGCCCGTGGTCCGTGCCGCCCGTGCCGTTTTCCTTCACCGTGCGGCCGAATTCCGTCATGACCAGCACCAGGGTGTGCTCCATGCGATCACCGATGTCTTCGCGGAAGGCCGCCAGTCCCCGTGCGAGCAGACCCAAGTTGCGGTCCAGTCGTCCAGCCTGTCCCTGATGCGTGTCCCAACCCCCCGCGTCCACCCAAGCGACTTCCAGTCCCACGTTCGCACGAATCAAGGTCGCGACGTCGGCGAGTCCTTTGGACTGGTTCGGATACTTCTTGCTGGAGGTCCTCGGGATCGCGCGCAGCCGTGTGGCCACATCGAGCGCACTGGCTCCGGCGCGGGCAATGGCGTCCCCTTGTGCGGCGTACACACGCTGGAAGGCGGCTTCGAGTTGGGGCTGCACCTTGGGAGGCGCCTGCAAGCCAACGCGGTCCAGGCTTCTTGCGGCGACGACGCCAGGCTGTCCGCGAAACGCAAGGGGCGTCGCGTTGGCCAGGGCCACGCTGCCAAGGTTGGATCCGGCGGCGCCGCGCGCGGCATGCGCACGCGCCAGCCAACCTTTGCCATCGCCTGCGCTCAAGCCGCCCCACTCGAAGTGATCTTGGGCTTCGAAATGAGAACGCGTTGCGTGGGGCGAACCCACTGCGTGGATGAATCCGAGCTGTCCGGCCTGCCAAGCTGGCATCAATGGGGCAAGGGCCGGATGCGCTGCAAACCGCTCGTCGAGTTTCAGCCCTGCCTTTTTCCCCGACCCGGGCGCTGCGATCACCGTTTGGCGGCGCTGCTGCGCGTAGGCGTCCTCGGCATAGGGGATCACCGCGGAGAGCCCATCGAGGCCGCCGCGCAGGAATACACACACCAATGCCTTGGGCTTCGGCGCCGCACCCGCCGCGAGCGCCGCGGGCGCAAACAGCGCCAAGGGGCCAAGGGCAGTGGCGAAGGAAAACGCGCGTCGAGACAGTTTGTATTCGGTCATTTCGTTCTCACTGGCGTTGGAATTGAGGCCCGCCCAGCAAGAGCGCCAGGCACAGGGCGCGACGCTGCTTCGGGTTTCGGACCCGTGCGATCTCAGCGGCGATAGCCGCGCGTGGGGTGTCTCCAAGGGGCGCGTCGAAGAGCAACGCTTCGGTGCGCGAAAGGACGCTGTCGCTCGGCTCGAGCGGTAAGACCGCATCCAGGTCCAGCTCGGCGCCGAGCTTGCGATTCATGGCGAGTGCGGTCGCCAGGGACATGCGTCCCAGCATGGCGCCACTGCCGAGCCAGGCGTCGCGCATTTCCGGGTGGCCCGTGGGCGCGGACTCCAGCAGCACAGGTTGACCCAGCCGCGCAAGCAAGCGTGCGAGGCGCAGACTGCCGTCCGGGCGCGCGCCAAGTGCGCGCAGGCTGCTGACTACGACCTCCAGTGGGCTCTTCAGCTTGTTGCGGCGAGCTTGGGGCGCCCAAAACGCGTCGTGCGCGACGACAGCGCGCAGCATTTGCTTGATGTCGCCACCAGATGCCGAAAAGGCGTGCGCGACGCTCTGCACCGCTGCGGCGGGAGGTGTGTCGGCAATCAAGCGTTGGCACAGCTTGCGGGCGAGGTGCTTCGCGGTCGCCGGATGATTGGCAAGCAGCTTCAACAACTTAGTGCCTTCTTCTTCTCCGCCGCCCGCAGGAAAGTCGACGCCCAGTACGCGTTTCGCCTGCTTGTCGTGGGCGCCTGGGCGAAACGAAAATCCCAGTTTGCCGTCCCGCGGCCGAGTCACGCTCCAGCCCGTCAAGATGCGCGCAGCGTGCATGACGTCATCCTGGCTGTAGCCGCCATGCACGCCAAGGGTATGGAGTTCCATCAACTCGCGGGCATAGTTTTCGTTCAGCCCGCGGCGCTTCCCACGCGCGGCGACACTGCGCACATTGTCCAGATAGATCAACATGGCCGGATGGCGCGCCGTCGCGCTCAGCAGGTCTTCGAAGCGACCCAGCGCGTGCGGGCGGATGGCACGCTCGATGTAGTCTCCCGCGAATACACGCACAGCGCCTTTGCGTGCGAACACGTTGAAGTGGTCGGTCCAAAAGTCGATCATGACTTCTTCAAGCTGGTGCTCTGAGAGCACGTGGCGCGTTAGCTTCGCCAAGGCCAAATGCCCGAGGTGTTCGCGCAGCTCTCTGCCCCGGAGCATCTTGCGTAGCTTGCCCGGGGACATGTCGGTCCATTCGTCCCCCGCTAGCTCTGCCGCCAACTCGCCGGGTGCGAGCAGCGCGCTGGCATACGGTTCCATCGCGCGCTGGAGCATCGGCGACTGTGGCGCGGACCGCTCCAACTGCGCAGTGAGCCAACTCTCGAACCCCTGGGCGGTCAGCGCTTGCGCCTGAGCTGGCTTCGCTCCGAAGGCGAGGCGATTCAACACGTGCCGGGCGTCTGCAATGCTGAGGGTCTGGCTGCCCTCAGGAGCCGCCGTGGCCGCCGCGGGCGCGGCATTCGTCGAGGATTTCGGGGTACACGCCTGCGCCAAGAGCATCGCCGCAGGAAGCCATCGCTCGGTCATAGTGGGCACATCGCCGCCCCGGAGCTGCGCGTTAAAAGCGCAATACGGGCCCGGACACGGAAGCTAAGGCCTGGGATTGCGAGACCGGCAGCTAGTGACTTGACCCAGCCGAGCGTGAGCTGCCGTCTTGAACAGAATCAGAATGCTCGCCAGAATGTATCCTGAACTCGGCGCCCAACTTCCACGCCGTCTTCTTCACGCGAACGCCTTGGTCGGCATAGACTCCCAGAATAGGTCTTGTGGGTGGCGGACAGCGAGGGCGGAGTCCGACGTCGCGCCGCCCGCCGGAACGTGAACTCAACCTCAACCCCTGACGGAAGGGAAATCTGATGCAAGCGAGACTCACTCATCGGCGGCTCTCCGCCTTTGTCCTCGCCGCCACACTGCTTTGCGCCGTCGGCTGCACCGACGCGACATCGTCCTCCCCGAAAACCGGCACCATGGAGACCCGCATTCAGGCCCTTGTCGATGGGGTTGTCGGGCCCGAGCTGCCGGGCGCGGCGGTTTGCATTCGGGGCGACGGCATCGATCTGACCCTGGTCGCGGGCAAGGCCGACATCGTGGATGACATCAATCTGCGCCCCGACCACCGCTTTCACCTGGCCAGCGTGGGCAAGTCGTTTATCGGCGTCGCCTTCGCGCGCCTGGTTGGCGAGGGGCGCGTCGACCTCGACGACTCACTGGGGACCTGGCTGCCGACGGCGCTGCTGGACGGTATCCCCGCGGCCGGGTCCATCACGGCACTCCACCTGCTGCAGCACACGTCGGGCATCATCGACGTCCACAACGAGATCGACGACCTAGTGACCGCCATGATCACCAACCCCGGTCACCAGTTCACTAACGCTGAGCAGGCGGCTTTCGCCATGGGCCATCCGCTGCACTTCACACCCGGTAGCGCCATGCGTTATTCAAACACAAACTACATCCTGCTGGCGCTGATCCTGGAACAGGTAACGGGACAGGATCACGCTTCGGCCCTGCGCAAGCTGGTCTTCACGCCATTGGACATGACGGCCACCTCCACGGCCGGCCACGAACCGCTGGGCGGGGATGCGGCTCTGGGCTACATGATCGAAGGCACTGACTACGACACGGCACTGGACATGGCGCTGCGCTGGGATGCAGGATCTGGCGGCCAGTGGTCCACGGCCGAGGATCTTGCGCGCTTCATGCACGGCGTGATGGCGTCCGACCTCGTGCTCGACGACACAGGGCGCCAGCTCCTGCTGACCGGCTCGGCCCATTCCACCTACGGCCTGGGCATGGACCTCTCCCCCACGCCATATGGACCGGTGGCTTGGCACAACGGCCGGCTCTTGGGCTACGAAGCGTCGGCGAACTTCTTCCGCGATCACGGCGTGACGGTGACGATGTTGACCAACTCCGTGGTCACGGGCGGTCAGGGCCCACCACCGTCCGACCGGCTGATCCTAGCGATCCTCGACGAGCTCTTCGGTGAGAATGGTCCGTAACTCGCGCTCGGATCGGGCAATGCCATCTCGAGCCGGCAGGGAGGCGAGGTGCCCTGCCCGCCCTGAGCGCCGGTCTGACTTATAGGTCGAGCCGCATGATGCGTCCCAGGCTGCCGTACTCCGTCCAGTAGAGCGTCGTGGGCGTGACTGCGATTCCGCGTGGTTCGCTGGGTGCGTTCTTCACCAGCTCGGTTCGATCGCTTCCGTCCAACTTCGCGCGCCCAACGAGTTTGTTGTCCGAGCTTGTCCAGTACACGTGCGTGGGGGACAGCTTGATATCGTTCACGTTCTTGTCGGGCAGGATCACGCTGCCGACGCCGGCCATATTCAGCTTGGAAATGCCAGCGTCGTGGGCGACAAAGAGGTCCGTTGCATTCACAGCCAGCGCGGAAATGTAGTCGAGGGATGCAACGGGCGACGCACTCCCACCCGGTGTGCCCTTCATGAGCGCGCCTGGTTTGTCATAGTTCCCCCAGTACAGCGTCGAGCCCGACGCGACGATCGCATTGGGTTGCTGCTGATTCTTGAATACGGGTGTCACCGTGCTGCCGTCGATTTCGCCCACCTCGCCGGACGTAGAGAAGATGGTGAAGTAGACCTTCGAACCAATAAGCGTCAGGCCCGTGGCCGAATCGACATTGGTCGCCAGGGATGCCTGTGAGCCACCGCCGACTGCGATGGACTCGACGCTGCCGGTACCGCCTCCGGCGCCCTGATTGGTCCAGTAGAGCTTGCCTGCGGCGTGCTGCAAGCTGACGAACCTGCCCTCCGGTTTCGTCGCCAGGTCCACGGCCCCGGCGCCGGCGCTCCATTTGCGCACGCGACTGTCTTTGTAGTCCGGGCCGGTGCCTGCCTCGGTCCAGTAAAGTTCCCCGTTTTGCTCAACTACGAACTGCGCAAAGACCGCGGGTGCGACGGCCGTGGGCGTCGGCGCCGCTCCGCCCGTTCCAGTGCCGCCGCTGCCGGCTGTCCCACCCGTGCCACCGCCACCCGTGCCACCGCCACCCGTGCCACCGCCACCAGTTCCCGCGCTGCCGCCGGTCGCGCTCCCGGCGGACCCACCGCTACCCGCGTTGCCGCCAACCGCGCCGCCGCCGCCACCTGCCCCCGCGCCCGCGGCGCCACCCGTATTGTTGCTGAACTTGCGTTCTGAGTCGGATCCACAGCCAACCACCAGCGCGAATACAGCCATGCCCGCGCCCAACCCGCTCAAGTACGCTCTCATTTGGGAACCAGAATAGACCGGGAAGCCGGCGGAGAAAATGACTTTTGCGCTGGCGCGCGTGTGGACGACATTGCCCGTCGAGACTTGTCCTCGCTGCGCAGGTCCGAGAGGCGATGGGCGGAACCGCGCTTCAGTGCGACCCGGAACGACTTCAGTCGTTGTCAGCCGAACGCGCACTTCGCACATGAAGCTCACTCTTCGATTGTAATGCTCATACTACCCTCCGGGCATGATAGGGCCCCAAGCCATGATTGCAGCGAGATCGTTGGTGCTTGGTGGCTTGGGTATCATTCTTGGAACGGCGATCCTTGGTTGTTCGGAGGACAGCGAAGAGCGACCCGCGAGCGGCGGTGGTGGCGCGAGTGGAGCAAGTGGCGCCGGGGCGAGTGGCGGAGCGAGTGGAAGCGGCGCTGGCGGCAGCGGAGGCAGTTCTGGAGCAACCGGCGGAAATGCGGGTGCGGACTCCGGCGCTGCCGGCTCTGGCGGCGCCGCGCCAACTGGATGGATTGGGCAATACGGTCCGGGGTACGCAACCTCCGTCGTTCCTGGGGCGGCGGGGAGCTTCGTGATGGCCGGATACGTGCCTGGCACGGATAGTTTCGTCGCCAAGGTCGCCGCCGATGGCCAGGTGCTGTGGCAAAAGAGCTTCGCCGTCACTGGCAATGACCGATTGTTCAAGATCCGCGCGGTCCCGAGTGGCGGATATGTTGCCGTCGGCTATCGCCAGGACGACGGGGGCGGCGGCGCGGTGCGGTTGCTGCGGCTCGCTGAGAACGGCGATCTCACTTGGGAAAAGCTCTACACGCGCCCGAATCTGATCGACGACATAATGGGGCTCCACGCGTTGCCCAATGGCGGCGTTGCCGTTTCGTTTCGCACCGCCAACGCGGTTGGTCCGCCCAATTGGGTCTTCCACCTGTTGACGACTGACGCTGCTGGCGCCGCCGTACTCCAAAGCCAGCTGGACTTTGGCCTTGGCCCGCAGCTCGGAGTGCGTGACCTTGTTGCTCTGGGCAGCGGCGATTTCGTCCTCGCTGGACGGGTGCCCAACTGCTACTTGTGTACCGGGCAGCTAGGCTCGCTCATTCGTATCGATTCCGCGGGTGCCGTGGTTTGGTCCAAGCGGTTCGAATACACGGGCGGAGGGGTAAGCTCTGTGGACGCCGTCGCGGCGCTCGCGGACGGAAACCTCGCGCTGGCCGGGCAGGTCACTGGAGCTAGCGTCGCGGAAGCGTGGGTTGCGAAGGTAAACGCTGCAACTGGAGCACTCGTCTGGTCCAAACGCTACCCCCATGCGGGCGGCGTGGCGACGTCAGTCTTGGAGGCCGCCAACGGTGAACTGCTCGTAGGCGGCAACAGCTACCACTCGAGCGTCTCGACGTCTTACGCTTGGATGATGCGTGTGAGCGGAGCGGGTGCGCTGCTGGCTGCGCACGAGTATCCGCTGGAAGGTTCGGACGTACTTCCAGAGGTTTGGCCAGTGGCAGCGGGTGGCTACATCATGAACGGCCTCGGCGGGTTGCAGGTTCGATTGATCAGAATGCTAGCCGATGGCAGCGCGGGTGACTGCAAGGTCAGCAGCTTCACGTTCTCCGCCGCGGAGGACGCGAATGTGACCGTCACGGACTTGGCCGCCGGGGACGCAAAGCTTCCCGTCAGCCCTGGTGTCGGCGCAACGTCCGCAAGCGCAGCTTCATTCAGTTTCACATCCAGCTGTCCATAGTTGGCCCGCTCGTTGCGAGGGACCTGCCCGAAGCACTGGGCACTCCGTTTTCGGCGATCCTTCGGTCTGGACCATCCGCCTAATCCGGCGGTCTCAAACCACAGTGGTTGCACGCCTTGGCGATGAACGTGCGCAAGGGATTGCCGAAGAACTTCTCTCCACATTTCGGACAGCGCGCGTCGGTGACGCTCGTCGCGTAGCCGACCGCTAGAAACACGACCGCTACCGCCGGCACGAACGCGAACCGATGTTGCCATAGCCCGGTGATTGCGAAGCCGAGTCCGAGCGCGACCGGCAAGACGAGGGCGAGGGCAGCGCGCCGCTTCAGGAGTGGTTTCAGCCGGCTCTGGTGCAGGCGCTCCTGAATATCGCTCGATGCGGCTGGTTCCTTCACGTTCCCCCCGAGTTCGCCTCGTTGCCCCGCGCCACCTGGCCCGGACCAGGATTGAAATAGCACGTCCCCGAGCGTGCTCGAAGGCGGCTGCGAGCAGTCGCCCGGGCGCTGCAGGAACGGCCCCACACTCCATCAGGCATCTTAACCGCAGTCAATTTGACGAAGATCGCGCCTCACTCGGCTGCAGCGTCCCGGGGCAGTGCTCCCTTGCGCAACGCCGAGACCAGCCGTGTCCCAGCCCGTGGGATCAAGCCGTTGGACACGTCTTGCACTACGCGATCAGCGGCTTCCTCGCCACTGGCGGCCGCGAGTTCTGTCCCGACACCTCGCGCTCCCGCCGCGCAACCCGCAACATAGAGCCCGAGGATCGGCGTATGCACCGGCGGACGGCGATTGCCAACCTGGTCTGGCGTCTGCCCAGTGCTCACCGCTGGCGCGTTCAACTTGCCGATCCAACGTCCGACCGCCTCGGTGCTGAGAGTGTCGACCCACAAGAGCTCTGCTTCGAGCCCTGGCACTAGAGATCCCATGGCAAGCTCGAGGTTCTTTGTCCACGCTTGCGAGTCGTCCTTGAGAGTGATGTCGGTGGTCGGCGCCACGGCGCAAGCGGTGATCAGCTGCCGCCCAGGCGGTGCCAGGGATGGATCGAAGTTGCTCGGCACAGGCGCATAGATAGGCGTTATCGGGGCGATCTCGCCGTCTTGTACGTGTTGGTACATGCGCTCCAGGTCACCGAGTTCGAGACCGTTCACGTCGAAGTCCTGCGCCATCACACCCACCACGCAGCCGGCCTTCACCAGGGGCTTTCGCAGGGCGAATTTGGCCTGCACTGCAACCATCGAGCTCTTAAGACCGCGCACGCGCTCGGCGTAGCTCGGAGGAAAATGCTCGGCGCCCACAAGATGCTCGACGTGGTCTTTCAGACTGGTGGTTCCAATCACTACGGGCGCGGCGTAGTCGCTACCATCGGCGCATTCCACGCCGCGCACAGCACGACCTTCGACGATGATGCGCTCGACGCGCTTGTCGGTCAGAACTTCAGCCCCGTGTGCCTCTGCGCATTCCAAGAAGCGGCGAGGAACGGTCACCGCCCCTCCTAAGGGGTAGGACAACCCGTAGTCCCAAGCCATGTGTTTGAAGCACCACACGCCTTCGCCTGCGCTCACCAAACTCAGCGGCAAGATGAAGTAAAGACCGAGTATGAATCCCAATAGTCCAACGAGGCGCGGGTTTTCGGTGTAGCGGGTAACGAACTCCCACATCGTCATGCGATCCAGCTCCGGCAAACGAGCTTCGTCGAACAATAGGATTTCCCGGAAAAACCGAGTTGCCTGCACTACCTCCCGCGGCGAGAGCTTGAGCTCACGAATCGCCGAGAGCAAGAAGACCGGAAGGCGCCGGCGATCGCGCGGGAGCACCAGGCGTCCTCCAAAACCGCACACCAACGCCAGGTCACGCGGTTGGACAAATGGGATCGCTGGCAGGCCGAGCCTGCGGGTCAGCCGACCCAAAGGGCCATGCTTGCCCCTGGAGAACAGATGAGTGCCGATGTCGACGTGAAAGCCTTGCTTGTCATAGGCAGCGCAGATGCCACCAACCCGCGAGTTCTTTTCCACCACCAAGACCCGCAGACCCTCGCCGGCCAGCACCGCGGCGGCCACGCTGCCTCCGATCCCGGTGCCAATCACAATCGCGTCGTAGTCCACGTACGGATTGACGCACTCCCGTGTCTGAGAACACGTTGAGATCGATCATCTTGGGGCGTTTCGGCGTTGCCACCCGCTGCGAGATTGACGGCCGTCAGTTCTGGGCGGGCCGCAGCGCTCTGGGGTCGCCGTAGTTGTCGTTCCAAGCGGGGCGGACTCAGGGTCGTTGGGTCCGGCGGCGGTGCATCAGGTCGAAGTCGAGTCGACGGTGCAGTACAGGGACGGTGGTTCCGCAAAGGGTGCGGTCGCTGCGACGATCACCGCAGTGGCCGCGAGCGCCTGGGTTAGCGCTGGCTCCCAGGGCGGCTGCGCCGCCCGGCTTAGCCCGATTGCGGCGAGCTCCGGGGTTCCGTCTTCGCTTGGTGCCAAAGGATCCTCGGGCAGAGCATCGTAGTAGGCGCGATGATCCGTCGTGTTTGCAAGGAACCGACGCAGCCCGAAGCGGTCGGCCAGCACCGCTTGTACGCGGAGGCTCGCGTACTCCCGAGCCAGATCGCGAAGCGTCGTGTTGCTGACTCCCCAGTTGACCAGGTGAACGCTCTCGCGCCCTTCGACGAGCCAGTGGCAGATCTCGTGGAAGATGATCTGCGCGACGCAGTCGTCCGGATCGAGGTTTCTGGTGGTGCCGATCGCGAGTGTCCCCTTGCCGTCATAGTCGGCGTAGGCATCGCTGGTGCCAACGACCCGGATACCCATCCTCTGTGCCGCACGGATCCAGATCGTGTCGAGGGGATCGAGGTACTCGTGCTCCGGTCGTCGCGGCACCGGCAGGATTCTGGACAGCTCCTCGGCGGAGAGCGGAGTAGTCATCGCTGGCCTCTGTAACACGCTCCACGAGCCTCGAGAACGCAAGAACTGCTACAACGCGACGCGAGGGCGCTGACGCTAACGTAACTTCCCATTTCGTGAACTAGTCGTCCCACTCGGGGTGGAACGCCGGCTTGGCGGGTGACAGCAAAGCGGAGACCGCGCCAGTTCGTCACTTGCAACGCAGCCAGAACGCCCGGCGCCGCCGAACTGGGTGCAGCTGGTTCCACAGTGCCGGCGGCAAGTAGGTGTCAACGTCGCAGAACTCGCAGGTCGAGATGCGCTTGGTTTCCGTACCTATCTTGAGGCTGGCGCCGCAGTTGGGGCACAGGAACAAGATCGGCTTCGGCGTCGTTCCCGGCGTGATCGCCGCCGAAGCCGGAGCGTCCTCGGGCGGGGCGAGAAACGTCTGAATGACGCCGGCTTGTTTCAGGTAACCCGGCGCCGGCCAGGTTGGGTGTGGCGCGCCGCATGCTGGGCAGTGGAACGTTCCGTTCGTACCGTCGGCCACCGCCTGATCCAGCTCATCGAGCACGGCGTCGCAGGATGCGCAGATCGGCGGGTGGTCCTTGTTGAGGGCCACGTGGATGTTGCCGAGGGCGTTCTTGCCCGCCTGCACTAGAGTGCTGAGCTGGAAGTGACGGCCGCGGCCGCCGTCGGTGAGTGCTCTCTCGACAACCCAGTTCCAAACGTTGGCCACCGAAACCCGGGCGCCGCAGGCCGTGCACGCCGCGCGCTTGTACGGCCCGTCGAGCAGAACCGGCGATCCGCACTCGGGACAATCGACCCGCATCTTGACTGCGCACCATCGAGGCATGCGGCAATGATAATCCAACTCGACGTGCGACATTGCGAATACCACCTGCCGAATCCGTCAGATCCCAGGATAGGCGGGTCGGTGCAATTCGGTCGAGCGAGGGCAGGGGGGCGCCGCGCGTGCCGGATCAGGCCACCGCGGCTTCTGGCACTGGCACTGCCTCCGCCTCCGTCAGCAGCAGACGAATGGATTGCGAGGTTGTTGCTCTCGGTCGCACCGCTGGTGAACACAATCTGCTCCGGGCGAGCCCCGATGCTGGCGGCTATTTGCTGGCGTGCATGCTCGACGGCCCGAGCCGCGGCCCGGCCGCGAGCATGCAGGCGATTTGCCGGATTGCCCCAGTGCTGCTCCTGGGCCGCCTGGACCGCCTGAACCACCGCCGGCGCCATGGGGCCCCGCGCCGCGAAATCCAGGTAGATCTCCCGATCTACCTTGGTGGGCAATGCTCCTCCTTCCGGCGACGCCATTTTTCAGGCCCCCCTTTAACGACGGCCACACAGGTCCAGAACGGCCGAGCTCGGCGAGGCTTTAGGCCGCTGGCCAGTCAGTGCTAAACACGGACCATGCAGGGCCAGCCGAGCGCCATCGGTCCGGGCGCGGTGCTCGGCGGTGACTTTCGCATCGAGCGACCGCTCGGCATGGGCGGCATGGGCTCCGTGTTTCTGGCGCAGCAGCTGTCGACGGGCAAAGCGCGCGCGGTCAAGGTCATGCATCCGGGGCTGGTCAGCTCCCCGGGCATGCGCGAGCGCTTCGTTCAAGAGGCCCGCATCGGATCCATGATTCAGAGCGACCACGTCGTTGAAGTGGTGGGCGCGGGCGTCGATGCGGACAGCGGCGTGCCCTGGCTGGCCATGGAGCTGCTGAACGGCGAAGACCTCAGCCAACACGTGGCACGACGTGGCGCGCTATCCGTGGACGAGCTGGTGAGGGTGATGCGGCCGGTGTTTCATGCGCTGTCTGCGGCGCACCGCCAACAGATCGTGCATCGCGACATCAAGCCCGAAAACATCTTCTTGGCTACGGCGCAGAGTTCCACCGCGGCGACCGTGGTCAAGGTCTTGGACTTCGGCATCGCCAAGGTTGCGGCCCAAGCGGTTGGCTCTGCCACGACCGCCATGGGCACGCCCCTGTGGATGGCCCCAGAGCAAACGGAACAACGCGCGCACGTTTCGCCCGCCTCGGACGTGTGGGCCCTGGCGCTTCTCGTGTTCTGGGCGCTGATTGGCAAGAACTATTGGCGCACGGCGCAGGCGGACGGGGGATCCGTGCCTCAACTCATGCGCGAAGTGCTGTTCGAGCCCATGCTGCCGGCGTCGGAGCGCGCTCGGGAGATCTCGCCATCCGTGACGCTGCCGCCGGCTTTCGATGCCTGGTTCGCCCGCTGCACCGCCCGGGATCCCGCGCAGCGCTATCCGGACGCAAGCGCCGCGGGCGTGGATCTCTTCACCAACGTATTCGGCGTGGGCGCGAGCGTGGACGTGACGAATGTGTCGACGCTGCCGTCCGCCTCTTTGCCCGCGGGCGCTCCGCCCCTGGTGCATCCCTCGGCCGCGACTTCCTCGGGGATCTTGCCCGCGACGCCCGCCCCGGCCCCCTCGAACTCCAACGCCGGCAAGATCGCGCTGCTCGCCCTGGGGCTGTTTGCGGTGGTTGGCATCGGACTCGTCGCGGTGCTCGGCCTTGGGGGGTTCCTGTGGTTCAGCAGCGGTGATTCCGAGACCCAACCGCCGGAAACTGCGCGCCCAGCGGAAGTCGTCGAGCCCGTGGCGCAGCCCGTTCCAACTACGGAGCCCACCAACGAAGCTTCCGCGACCGCGCCGGCTCCGCGACCGCGCGTGGCAGGTGGAGCAACGCCGTCGGCGACCGCGCCGACAGGTGCTCCGCCCGACGAGCCGCCAGAAAAGCCGAGCAAGCCCGCGTACTCCGCGGGGCAAAAGGTGGACGTGTTGTGGGGTGGCAGCTGGTGGCAAGGGCAGATACGGGCCGTCAAGAATGACAAGTACCTGATCCACTACATTGGCTGGGCCGCCTCCTGGGACGAGTGGGTCCCCGCCACGCGCCTGCGGCCCTGGACGGGCACGGCGCGCGGCAAATAGCGCGTCGACAGAGCAGCTGCACGCCGCAAGATCCGCACCAACTAGCACGCGCGTCCGCGGCGCCTGCCGCCCGCGAAACGCGCAAATTCCGCGTGCGGATAGTTTCCCCGGGCGCTCCCGATCTGCACGGACAAACGCTATCGTGATGCGTCGTGTCGCGCTGCGGCGCACAGGAGGTGAAGGGATGGCCCGCATAGAGTTCACGCTCAACGGCACACAGCAGCGCGTGGAAGCAGCACCGGGGGAGTCACTGCTCGAAGTATTGCGGGAGCGTTGCGGAACCCGCTCACCCAAGGACGGCTGCAAGCCCCAGGGCCAATGTGGTTGTTGCCTCGCCTTGATCGATGGCAAACCAAAAGTGAGCTGCGCTACCTCCGCACACAAATGTGCCGGAAAATCCGTGGTCACCCTCGAAGGCCTCAGCGCCCAGGACCGAGAGATCACCGCCAAGGCCTTCGTCGCTGCGGCGGGGCTGCAATGCGGCTTCTGCATTCCCGGCATCGCCCTACGCGCCAAGCATCTGTTGGACGAAAACCCAAATCCGACCCGGGAGGCGATAGCAAAAGCCCTGGACGTGCATCTCTGCCGTTGCACCGGCTACGTGAAGATCATCGACGCCATCGAACTGATGGCAAAGGCGCGTCGGGGCGAGCCGATCCCGGAGCCCTGCACCGACGGCAAAGTGGGCGCCGCGTTGCAACGCTATCAAGGCTTGGAACTCGTCTTGGGCGACCGACCCTACGTGGCTGACATGACCCGCGAGGGCATGTTGCACGGCGCGCTCTTGCTCTCGCCCCATCCCCGGGCGCGCGTCACGGCAATCGACACCAGCAAGGCCCTGGCGCACCCCGGCGTGCATGCCGTCGTCACGGCGAGGGACGTTCCCGGACAGCGCTGGGTTGGCATGCTCTACGCTGATTGGCCGGCCTTCGTCGCAGTGGGCGAAGAAGTGCGCTGCGTTGGAGACGTGCTTGCCGCCGTCGCCGCCGACGACGAACGCACCGCTCGGGAAGCGACCCGGCTGATTGACGTGCAGTACGAGGTGCTAGAGCCAGTGCTCGATCCCGAAGCTGCCTTGCAGAGCGGCTCGCCGCAGGTCAACCCTACCCACGAAAACCTGCTCAGCCGATCGCTGATCACCCGCGGCAACGTCGACGAAGCCCTGGCACAGAGCGCCCACGTGGTACGCGGCACCTGGCAAACGCAGCGTATCGAGCATCTCTTTTTGGAGCCCGAAGCGGCTCTGGCGGAGCCGTTGCCGGATGGAAAGCTTGCGCTCTTCACCCAGGGGCAAGGCATCTTTGACGACCGGCGCCAGGTCGCCGGGTTGCTCGCCATTCCCGAAGACGATCTGTACGTGGAGCTGATCCCGAACGGCGGCGCCTTCGGCGGCAAAGAGGACATGAGTGTGCAGTCGCAGACGGCCTTGCTCGCACAACGCACCGGACGGCCGGTACGCCTGGTTTTGAATCGCGAGGAGTCCATCCGCATCCACCCCAAGCGTCACCCGATCAAGATGGAGTACGCCGTGGGTGCTGATGCCGAAGGACGTCTTACCGCGGTCAAAGCGCGCATGCTCGGTGACAGTGGCGCCTATGCTTCCGTCGGCGGCAAAGTTCTCGAACGGGCAGCCGGGCACGCCTGCGGACCGTATCGCGTTGCCAATGTGCACGTGGAAGCGTTTGCGCTCTACACCAACAATCCGCCCTGCGGTGCCATGCGCGGCTTCGGCGCCAATCAGTCGAACTTCGCCATGGAAGGCGCCCTGGACCTCTTGGCCGAAGCTGTCGGTATCGACAGCTTCGAAATCCGTGATCGCAACATCGTCGCGCTCGGCGACGTGTTTTCGACTGGTCAGGTATTGGACAAATCCGTCGGTATCCGCAGGACCTTGGAAGCGGTTAAGGACATCTACTACGACGCAAAAAAGGCGGGGCGCGCCGTGGGCATCGCCTGCGGTCTGAAAAACACCGGCATCGGCAACGGCGTGCAGGAGTGGGGCAAGTGCAGATTGGTCGTGGAGCAAGACCAGACGGTGTCGCTCTACAATGGCTACACGGAAATGGGCCAGGGTTTGCTCACGGTGCTCACGCAGTTTGCGGTCGAAGTGACCGGGCTGCCCGCGGCTGTGTTTCGCCCCAAGGTTGACTCCACCTTTGCGCTCGGCTGTGGCCAGACCACCGGATCGCGCGCGACCCTATTCGGCGGGCTCGCGGTAAAGAGCGCTGCCGAGAAGCTCAAGGCAGAGCTGGACCAAGGCAAGACCCTTGGCGATCTGATGGGGCGCGTCTTTGCCGCAGACGTGATCAAAGACGACACCACCGCACTGGGCGCGGACGTGCCGAAGATCAAGACGCATACGTCGTTCGGCTACGCGACGCAGGTGTGCATCCTCGACGAGGCGGGCAAGCTCGATCGCTTTGTGGCCGCGCACGACGTGGGACGCGTGGTCAATCCCGCCCTGTGCGCGGGCCAAGTCGAAGGTGCGATCCACATGGGCTTGGGGTTTGCGCTCACCGAGGAGCTGCCTTGCGAAAACGGCATGCCGGTGACCTTCAAGATGCGCGACATTGGCGTGCTGCGCGCGCGGGACATGCCAAAAACCGAAGTGATCTTGATCGAAGAGCCCGAGCCCGAAGGTCCCTTCGGTGCCAAGGGCGTCGGCGAGATCGGTTTGGTGCCCACCGCCGGCGCGGTTGCCGGGGCACTGGCTGCCTTCGACGGCATCCGTCGCTACACCCTGCCCATGAAAGACTCGCCCGCAGCCAAGGGGATCAGCGTGGGTCGGATCCGTCGGGCGCGGGGCGACTGGCATTGACGTCGATGTTGCTCGACGCCCAACAGCGCGGCACTTCGGTCATGGTCGAAGCGGGCCACGTGGCCAAACTGATCCCTGCGGCTGAGCCCATTGTCTCGCGGGCCGAGCGGTCTGCCAGCCCCGTGCTGTCCGTCCCTGCGAACGCCGTCGTTGCATCGGGCGCCATCAATGCACACACACATCTGTACAGCGGCCTGGTGCCCTTCGACATGCCCGAAGTGGAGCCGCCGCCCGAAAATTTTCTCCAGATCTTGGAGCGGCTTTGGTGGCGCCTCGATCGCGCCCTCGACGCGGATGCCCTGCGCGCCGCTGCTCGGTACTACATTGGAGAGTCCCTGCTGGCGGGCACCACGACGCTGATCGATCATCACGAGTCTCCGCAGTGCATCGAAGGCTGCCTGGACATCTTGGGGGACGCAGCGGCCGAACTCGGAATTCGTCTACTGACTTGCTATGGCGCTACCGAACGCAACGCTGGCTCGGACGAAGCGACGCGTGGTCTGCAGGAATGCCGACGCTTCATCGAAGACAATCGGCGCCCACTGGTGCGCGGCGCTGTGGGATTACACGCGAGCTTCACTATTTCCGACGACACGATCCGCCGGGCCGGGACCCTTGCTGCGCAACTGGGCGTCGTCACGCACGTGCACGTCGCCGAAGACATCGCCGATGTCGCCGACGCTAAGCAGCGTGGCTTCGCGGGGCCTCTGGAGCGGTTGCTTGAGCTCGACGCGCTGCCCCCTGGGTCGATCCTCGCGCACGGTGTGCATTTGAATGAGGCACAGGTGCGCCGTGCGGAGGCCGCGGGCCTCACGTTGGTACAAAACCCGCGTTCCAACGAAGGCAACCGGGTGGGCTATCCTGCCGCCCTTGCCGCCAGCGCGCGGGTTGCGCTGGGCACCGACGGTTACGCCGCCAATATGGCGGACGAGTGGCACGCATTGCAGCGCCTTGCGGCTGCCCACGGCGACGGCGCCGCCTTGGAGCCACGTCGCGCGGGCGGCTACCAGATGTGTGGCGAGCTGTTCACGGATCGCTTTGCGGAACGCGTCGAGCCCGGCGTGGTTGCAGATCTGGTGGTGGGCGTCCCCGGCACAAAGCCCACGCACGTGCTCGTTGCCGGCCAGGTCGTGGTTCGGGACGGGGCGCTCGTGCACGCGGACTTCGACGAATTGCGCGCAGACGCCAGCGCGCAGGCGTCGCGACTGTGGCAACGCATGCGCGCGCTGTAGCGTAGACAGCGTCCTCCGTGCAGCACGCCGTGCGGCGCCATGGGTGCCCACTCGCCGCTATCTAGTACACGCACTGCACTTTGGCGGCTTTCGTTGCCACTGGGATTGTTGTGCTGCCATCCGTCCAAACGACGTTGAGCGCCCACTCTCCACTGCAGTATCCGCAGGGGCCTTCACTGCCCTTGCCAGAGGCCGCGACCTTGGAGTGCTTGGTGCTGATGCTCTTGCCGCCGGGCACACTGCCGCTGTCCGTCGGCGTCACACTGAACTTCCAGTCCATGCTGCTGCTGGCGGAGGTCATGCTCAGATGCGCGCTCGTGATCTTCAAGCTGCCCGGAGCCGTGCCGCTGTTCGCATACTTGACGTCGAAGCTGCCGTGGATCGGATCTGGACCCACGATGGGCTGGCAGTTCACCCAGAACTCCAGCTTCTCGATGCTTGGTGCGATCTTAGCGCTTCCGCCGCCGCTTCCCGCGCTGCCGCCTTGCCCGGCCGAACCCGCACTTCCCGCTGAGCCGGCGCTGCCGCCTTGTCCCGCCGACCCCGCACTTCCCGCTGAGCCGGCGCTGCCGCCTTGCCCCGCCGACCCCGCACTTCCGCCCTGACCGCCTTGCGCACCGCCGACGCCGGATCCGCCGGACGAACCCCCTGTGCCCCCAGTTCCGCCGCTCGCGCCGCCCGTACCGGCGCCGCCGCTGCCACTCGAGTCACTGTCCCCGCCGCACGCTGCGAGGGTGGCGGAAAGCACCACAAAGCCCATAACCGTCAAGAACTTCATGCGCCAAGCATACAAGCGCTGCTGCGCTGCGCAACGATCATCAGCGCGTGGGGGGCCGCATCCAGACGCGCGCGATCGTGGCAAGCCGCTAGTCGTCTTGGGCTGGCCAAGTGGCTTTTGCCAAGTCGTAGAGCGCGCGTCTCAGTGTGTCGGTCTCCGAAAGCCCTAGGTGCTGGCTCAAGCGCTGTAGCAGCGCCAGCTCGTCTGGCCGAAAACGGAAGCTCTTGAGGCGGCTTGGCAGTTTGTTGCGATGCCCCACCCGAGGCAGCCATCGCTGTAGGTCTGCTCCTGGGATCCCACGAAATGGCGCTGGCACCTCGGCGCGTCGCAGGGATCGCACCGCCGCCGAGAGATCGTCGGGGAGGGCACTCACGTCTTCGAACAGGCTTGGTTTCTTGATAACGAGCGCCGGCAACAGTTCGAGAATGCGTGGCTCGAGCTGCCCCGCCCATAGGGCATCGCTGATCGTGATGCGATCGGAGTTGGCTTCGACCTGATCGGTTTCCAGCAACGCGGCCGCCTTGAACTTGCCGAGAACCCGCGCATAGCGCGGGTCCCGCCGCAGTCGTTGGATGCGTGCATAGCTACGCTTCGCGCGCGCCTGCAGTGCGTCTGCTGGGCGCGGATTCACAGGAATTGCTCCACATCCAGCGAGTACTTCTCGGCGAGCTGGTTGAAGCGCTCCGTGGCGCCTTGCGCCAGGTACTCCAAGAGCAACACTCGGTTCTTCTCCGGAGCTTTCAGTGCCTTGCTGACGAGCACGGCCTCAGCGTCAGCACAAAGCAGTGTGACGAATTCGCCCTCAAAGATCGGACAGTACTTCGTCTCTCGAGGCATCCACGCTTCGTGGGCCAAAGCGTCGAGATCTTTACCGCGTGCCGCCAGCAGGCGACGGAACTCGAGTTCGACGGAATGCTCGTAGTTGGCCACGACGTCGACGTCGCGGGTGGCCGCGAGCGCCAGGGGAACGCCCAGTTCCAGCAGCGCGGTTTGGCCCAAGACCTTGATGGTGCACTTCCGCAGCTGGGGCAGCCCTTCCTCCCTGAATTCGAAGTTGCGCTGGAGGATCCAGTCATCGAGCTGCTGGGCGACTTCCCGGAGCATGGGAATTAAGTATATACTAAAAAATATAATAACGTACATACGAAATCAACACGGTTCCGCCACCCCGGTCGCCCAGCTACTCCAGGGCGTTCCAATGCGTGTCATGCGCCGGCCACGGGTCGTCTTGGGCCAGCCACGTGCTTTGCCGAATCGGTGCTCAGTCCGTTGCGCGCTCCGCCTCGGTGTTTCGTACCGCCAGCAGCATCTCCCGCACGCTGGCGAACTTCTCGCGGACTTTGCCCAGGCGTGCGCCCTCGGCGACTTCGAGTTGGTCCAACATCGTCCAGTCGTCGAAAGTGATGACGGAAACGCGGCGCTCCGCCAGCAAAGCGTCGACGCATTCGCGGCCCTTGGGTGCAGCCGTCAGTCGGACGCCCTGTTTTGCGTCCTCCAAGAGCAGTGCGCTGACGGACTTGGCGTCAGCCTTGTTAGTGCCGATGATGCCCGTGGGTCCGCGACGGATCCAGCCGGTGACGTAGAGCCCGGGCAGCACGGCGCCGCCGGCGCCGTCGGTCACGCGCCCGTCGACGTTCGGGATCAACTTACGTCGGTCGTCGAAGGGCACTCCTTCTAACGGGACGCCTGCGTAGCCAATCGAGCGAAACACCAATCCCGTTTCGATGCGGAAGTGCTCACCGGTCCCGCGGGAGCGCAGTTCACCAGCGCCGTCCGCGACTAACTGGGTACGTTCGACTTCGACGGCGCAGACCCGGGCCTCCTCGGCGTGCAGCTCCAGCGGTGAGGCAAAGAACTCGATGCGCAGGGTTTTGGGTGCGTCGGGCTTGTCCGCATCCAACGCCTGCAGCATCAACTCGACGTTCTTCTTGGAGCCCGAATCCAAAGTATCAAGCTGGTTCGCGGCTTGGCGCACCTGGTTGGCGTCCAGCACCACGCGCACGTCCGGGAGCTCCAGCACCTCGGTCAGCTCCTTGTAGCCAAAGGCTGCTTGCGCCGGCCCGCGGCGTCCGAGCAACACCACTTCGCGCACGTGGCTGGAGCGCAGCGCGTCCACGGCGTAGCTGGCGATGTCGGTGGCGCTCAGCTCTGTCGGGTCTTTGAGCAAGACGCGCGCCACGTCGAGCGCGACGTTGCCAACGCCAACGACGACGGCGCGTTCTGACTCGAAGTTGAACTGAGCGTCGCGGAAATCCGGGTGAGCGTTGTACCAACCCACAAATGCTGTCGCGGGGTGGCTACCCTTCCAGCCTTCGCCGGGGATGTTCATGTGGCGATCCGTCGCGCTGCCCGTCGAAACGACCAGCAGGTCGTAGCACTCGCTCAGCTCCGCGATGGACACGTCCGTGCCCACATGCACGTTGCCCAGAAAGCGGAACTGGCCGCTCTGGGCGGTGCGCTCAAAGGTCTTGGTGACGTTCTTGATTTTCTGGTGGTCCGGCGCCACGCCGGAGCGCACCAACCCGAAAGGGACCGGCAGTCGCTCGAAGAGATCCACTTCGATGGGGACAGCGTCTTGCCGCAGCAAAGCGTCCGCAGCAAAAAAGCCCGCGGGCCCGGCGCCGATGATGGCGACGCGCGTTGGAGGATCGACCGAGTCGGTGCTCATTCCCAACGCCTAGCACGGCTTGCTACCGATGGTATGGCGCAACGGCTGCGCGATCCGTCGCTCAGCCGAGCTCCGCGTACACGCTCGGGAAGCGCGCCAGGAACGCAACGGCTAGCTCGACCTCGCGCAAGTCGACGCACTCGCCGATCTTGTGCGTGTTTTGCTCGATGCCTGGCCCGCAGCCGAACATCGCCGGATGCTTCGTGGGGCCGGAGTCCACCCAGCGCTTGCGCGGGGGCACGTTGATCGAAGAGTCATCCGCGGGGATCGGAAACCCAACGCCGTCGGTGGAGAAGATCCAGCGATCGACTCGAGGCTTCGGCGACAGTGCGCCACCGCCGCTGCCAGGCTTCACGTTGGGCGTGACCACCCGCTCGTAGGTGGCGATTGCGGCTTGGATCGCGGGATGCTCTTCGGGGGTGGCCCAGCCCAGGTAAGTCTGCGGATTGCCCAAGGTGTATCCCTTCCACGTGGCTTGCTCGTACGTCGGAACGGAGACTTTCACGCTGAGGCCGGCGTCTCGGGCCGCCTGAATCGAGCTGAGCGACTCCACGTCTTTGACGGCTTGCTCTGGAGTCTCACCCACAGTCAGGCGTCGATCGAAGCGCACCACAAAGCGCTCCGGCACCGCACAGTCGCTGGGCGTATCGAGCTGCGCCCAGGACGCCGTGCGTGTGCCGTGACCCAAGAAGGCATCGTCTAGGAACCCTTCGCGCGCGTCGTACTTCTTTGCGGCTTCGGAGACGATGGCGCCGCCGAACTCGAGCGGATTCAAACCCTCCCAGGGCATGGAGCCATGACAGCTGCGCCCAACGATCTCGACTTCGATCTGCATGCGGCCGCGCTGCCCACGGTAAATGCCGAGAGCGCCCTTCTGCGCATCGCCAGTGCCTTCGGTCAGCACCACGACGTCCGGGATCAACTCCGGTCCGGCGTTGGGCAGCACTTCGCGCATCACGAACATGGGGCCGCCGCCGTCGTTGTCTTCTTCGCAGACCGTGGCGTAGGCGCGCACGATGACGCCCTTCAGCGCACCGTCGGAGGCCAGTTCGAGCAAGATCTTGGTCGCCACGACTTCGGACACGACGCCGCTTAACTGATCCGCAGCGCCGCGCCCGAAGAGCAAATGCTCCCACTCGCCGTCGGCTGGAAGATGTCCCAGCTCCTGACGAAGAAACGCGCGATTGAGCTTTTTATCGTCGACCAGGCCGTCGTAGGCGTCGAGCCCGACCGTCTTCTCGCGCCAAGCGGGGCGTAGTGCCTGCACCGTGTCGCTGTGGCCGTCGAAATAGATGACTCTTTTTTCGGCGCGCGCCACGCCGTCGTCGGGATCCTCGACCTGCCACACCAGGTTGCCGTAGTCGTCGAAGAAGACGTCGTCGGGATGGCGCACCGCAGCGACCTCCGCAATGCGGCGCTTCAGGTACTCCAAGCGCGGGCGCTCGTGGTTTGACAGGCCGCAGCGGGGGTCACCGCCCTCGTCTACGGGCTTGTCGACGTAGTCGGCGGGAATGCGCACGACTTCGGCGAGCAGCTCCGCGGCCAGGGGGCGGTACTTGGCGGCAAGTGCGTAGATCTTTTGATCGAGGTTCGACATGAAAACTCCAGATGTCTAAAGCGCGGCGAGGCGGGCCGGAAGGTTTTGGACTTTGGCGACGGCAAGCATCGCCATCACGACGTAGACTTTCCAGTTGGCCTCGCGGGCAACGTTCACGGTGTGTTTGGCCATCACGCCAGGGGTCACTTCGGCGCCGATGTCCGCCGGTAGGCAGTGCATATACAGCGCATCACCACCCTGGGTGAGCGCCATGCGACGCTCGTCGCAGATCCAGTCCTTGTGATTTGCGTTGCGCTCCAAAGCGCGCTTTTCGATGGCGGCCAGCGCGTCCTTGTCTTTGGCGCGATTGGCGGCGACGCGTTCCGTCATCAAATCGTAGGGACCCCAGCTCTTGGGATAGACTGCGATCGCGTCTTTGAACGCGTCGTCCATGGAGTCCGTGACCGTAAACGAGCCGCCGGACTCTGCGGCGTGTGCCTTGGCGGAATCCAAACAGCGATCCATCAGTCGGTAACCGCTGGGGTGGGCCAGGTGGATGTCCGCGCCATAGCGCGTCAGCAGGGTGATCAGCCCTTGGGGCACGCTCAGCGGCTTGGCGTAGCTGGGGGAATACGCCCAGCTGACGGCGATCTTCTTGCCGCGGAGGTCCCCCAGCTTTTCGCCTAGGAACAGCAGGTCCGCCAGCGCCTGAGTGGGGTGATCCACATCGCACTGCAGGTTCACAACGGGCACTTTGCGCGCGTCGTCCGTGGCCGCTAGGTAGTCGTCGATGCCCTGGCGCATGTCGCGCATGAAGCTGTGTCCCTCGCCGAGGATCAGATCGTGGCGCACGCCCATAGCGTGGGCGTTCATGCCCAGCATCGCGCCCGTCTCGATCGCCGTCTCACCATGGGACACCTGGGTGGACGAACCGTCGACGATCACCGGCTGCATGCCCAACCGTGCCGCCGCGCCGGCCCAGGCGCTCTTGGTGCGTGTTGAGTTGTCGAAGAACACCGCGTAGGCGAGCTCGTTCGGGATCAGCGCCGTCGACTTGCCGGCGCGATCAGCGGCCGCGAGCTTCCGCGCAACACCGCACAGGGCTTCGATTTGGGCGCTCGACCAGTCGTCGGTGAGCAGCAGGCACTTGCCGTAGAGCGAGGCCAGCACTTTTTCGTCGATTTGTGTCATGTCGGACTATCCCTTTCTGATCCGGGTTCCCGCTCGGCCGTGAAATGCGTCGACCAAGGCAGGCGGGGTGCACACGGTCACTTCTTCGCCGCCGTTGTTCAGGAAGTAGATCGCGGCTTCGACTTTGGGGCCCATGCTGCCGGGCGGGAACTCTCCCAGCTGGGACATGGCCTGCAGCTCGGAGACGGAAGTTTGCACCAACGGCTTGGCGTATTTGGTGCCGAAGTTGCGCTGGATGTGTTGCACGCCTGTGGTGATGAACAGGCGTTTCACACCGAGTTGTGTGGCTAGGAGCGCGCTCGCCAGATCCTTGTCGATCACGGCTTCCAGTCCAGTGATGCTGCCGTCGTCGTTCTTCACCACGGGCACACCGCCGCCGCCGCAGGCAATCACCGTCACGCCGGCGTCCGCCAACAGGCGGATCGTCTCGAGCTGCACGATCTCCAACGGCGTCGGCGACGCCACCACGCGCCGATACCCGCGGCCGGCGTCTTCCACCATTTCCCAGCCGCGCTCGCTTTTCATCTGCGCGGCTTCTTCGGCGCTGTAGAACTTGCCTACGGGTTTGGTCGGGTGGGTCAGCGCAGGATCCTGCGGGTCGACCAGCACCTCGGTGACGATGGTGGCCACCTGGGCGTCGCAGTCCAGCTTGCGCATCTGTTCGCGCAAGTCTCTTTGGATCATGTAGCCGATGGCGCCCTGAGTATCCGCAACCAACGAATCCAACGGGACTTCGTGCACCTCGTGGCGCGCCAAATGCGAGCGGAGTTGCATGAAGCCAACTTGCGGACCATTGCCATGGGTCAACACCAGCCGCTCGCCCTGACTCAGCAGCTGCGCAACTGGCGCGACCGCACGTGCGGTGATCAGAAACTGATTTTCGACCGTCGGTGGTAGCGACGGATCGACGAGGGAGTTGCCTCCCATGGCCACGAGGGAAACAGACATATTTGTTTGCCTCCGACCCGAGCGTTGCCGAGCGTGTGCTGGGTCGCCGCTGTCGGGGGAAACAGCGCTTTTACTCTAGGATCAGCGGGAGCGTAAAGGCGGCGGGAGCCCTAAAGGGTCGCTTCGGGCGTGATGCCTGATCAAGCGTTTACGTAGTTGACGCCACTGTCATCGAGCAACGCTCGGCGTAGCCAGCTCATGATGTAGAAGTAGGTCAAGTCCACCGCGCCCCCAGCGCGCCCGGTCGGTGGCACGTCCGACGCTGGATCCGCGTCCGAGAACCGGAGTTCGAAGTCGTCGCCGGAGTATGTCGCCTCGCCATCGCGCAAAATTAGCGTGACCGCCCTGCCTTGGAAGCGGCCGTACACGGTGTCCGCGCCACCTTTTCGGTCCAGGAAGAACCCGTCGTGAGACGGAAACTGTTGCCACTGCTCGTGGCTGCCAAAGAAGCGCGGCTTGAGCACGTAGGGGCCGCCGTCTTCCGGGCAGAACACGTCGCAGTTGCCGCACTCATTGCAGAAGTCCGCGAAGTTCGCGATCTGATGCTTCTTCTCGATGCGCATGGGCTCGCCGACTTCGCGTCGGAAGCCGCCACCTGGTTCGGGGTGCAGCTTCACGACCGGGATCTCCGTCTTGGGCAGCTCAAAAGTGAAGTTCGCGTCGTTGGGGCAGACCGGCACACACTTGTCGCAGGTCAGGCAGTCGAAGAGCCACAGCTTGGTGCCGACCTTCTTCGGCGATTTCAGGTTGTTCGCCGCGGCGTAGCGCTCGTCCTCCAGCAAGCCGTCGACGTAGCGGTTCGTGTTCAAGAGCTTCGCAGCGCGCACCCAGGCTGCGTACTGCTCGCTGCTGAGCGCTGCGCGCAAGTCCTTGTTCCCTGGCGCGGCGAGTGCCGCTCGCGCCTTGGCCCGCGTCGGCTCGTCTAGCTCCGGCATGGCGTCGAGGGCGCGCTGGGCGCAGCCGTGCCCGAGGATCACGAAGTCGTCGATGTGTGTGGCGCCCACCGCTCCCATGCGTTTCGCGAGGGCTTGGAAGTACGCGCGCATGCGGCCGTAGCCGCCGGGTCGCAACAGATCCGTGCAGACGGTGACCGGGACCAAGCCGAGCCCCACACTTTCCGCGAAGTTCGTCGCGTCGACGCCCGCAGAAAAACTGATGGGATAGGTGTCCGCGAACCGCGCGCGGAAGTTTTTGACCAACGTCATCGCGAGCACGTGCAGCGGCTTCCCAGACAGGTACATCTGCTTTTCGGTCTCAGGGAAGAAGCTGCGCTGGTTTTCCACGATCAGCGTATTGCTGAACTTCACGCCAAAACCGAGGCCCAGTCCCTGCGCTCGATCGCCCAAGCGCTCTACGAACTCCACGGCTTGGTTCCAGCGCGTGTCGCTTTCGAAAGCCGTGTCCGGGATGCGGTCGGCGTAACCGAGCTTGGCATTGAAAATGTCCCGTGCCTGCTCGGGACCCAAGAGCGTGGGGTTGAGTTTGACGATGCAGTGCAGCCGATGCGCGTCGAGCAGCCAAGCGATGATGCGTTCAATCTCTTCGGGCGGGCAGCCGTGGAAGGTCGATAGCGTCAAGGTATCGGAGAGCTGTGTGCGAAATTCCAGCTCGCGGAACTGCTTGTATTCGTCTGGGATCTCTTTGCGCAGCCGCTCTACGACGTTGCTGGCGTTGCGCATGCCGCGCATGAACGTCTGCACGCGCTCGGTCTGAATGCCCTTCAGATCGTAGCCGACGCTCATGTCGTAGATCACGCGATCGAAGCCCGGAGTCAGGGATAGCTTGCCGCTGGCGACCAAGATCTCCACCAGCATCGAAGCCTTGACGTACTCCTCCAGGGACTGCTCAAGAGTGAGCTCCTGAGACCACTCCACGTTGTAGCCGACCGTCTGCAGATCAATGCACGGACGTGGGATCTCTAGCTGATCCAGGATCTGCACGGTCTTCAGCTCGAAGATGCGTCCGCCACCCAGGAACGCGAGCACGATATTCTGCGCTAACTGAGACTGCGGACCCGCAGCGGGGCCCAGGGGCGACGCCGCGATCTGCCCGTGGAAGTGCACCGCCAGATCCAGACCAGGCTCGCCCAATACGAAGCTCCGTGCCGGCAAGTCGAAGATCGCCTGTCGTTCTTCGAGCTCGCGAAACATGCGAGAAATCAAGCGACCGAGGGGGTAGGGCACCAGCTCTGCCATGGCGGCATTCTAGCAGTGAGTCGCAGCACCTAAGAACGGGTGTTCCGGTTTTCTTTTTGGGTGTTCACGCCCTTCCGCCCATCGCAACGGCTGCTCTGCGACGCGCAAAGTGTTCGCGCTTCCCTTCGTGGCGCGGTGTCATTATTCCGAGCGTATGCGCCTCCTTGGCTACGACTGTGACGGCTGTCAGAGCCAATTTGCTCCCGAGGCGGCGACCTACCGCTGCCCGAGTTGCGGTGGGAATCTCAGCGTGCGGGCGAACACCGAAGGCGCGCGTCGCGACGCAATCAGCGCGGACCGCGATCCGTCCATGTGGCGCTACGCGCCGCTCTTGGCCGTCACGCCGCCGGGCGCCGAGAGCGGGCCCCTTGCCAGCGTTGGCGGCACGCCGCTGTTCGAGGCGCGGCGCATGGCACAGCGCCTTGGCATGGGCAAGCTCTGGATCAAAGACGAGGGGCGCATGCCCACCGGCTCGCTCAAGGATCGCGCGAGCGCCGTCGTGGCTTTGCGCGCCCGCGAGATCGGTGCGCAGCGCGTCATCACGGCGTCCACGGGCAACGCCGGCGTGGCACTAGCAGCGATGGCGGGTGCCGCGGGCGTCGACGCCGTGATCTTGGTGCCGGCCAGCGCGCCGCCCGCGAAGATCGCACAGCTCAAGATCTTCGGCGCCACGCTGGTCTTAGTGCGCGGTAGCTACGACGACGCTTTCGAGCTGGCGGAGGCAGCGGCTCGCGAGTTCGGCTGGTACTGCCGCAACACTGGCTCGAACCCGTTCACGGCCGAAGGCAAGAAGACCGTCAGCTTCGAGATTGCCGAACAACTCGGTTGGCGCGCGCCGGACCGAGTGGTGGTGCCCGTGGGTGACGGCAACATCCTGGTCGGCGTGGCCAACGGCTTCCGACAGCTACACGCGCTCGGCTTCATCGATCGCGTGCCCAAGCTGCTCGGTGTACAGGCCGAAGGTTCGTCGCCCATCGCGCGGGCGTTTCTTGCTGGAAGCGAGCAGATCGAAAGCGTCCAGACGAGCACCCTGGCCGACAGCATCGCCGCCGGGCGCCCCGCGGATGGCCTGCGCGCGCTTTCCGCCGTGCGCGCGTCCGGCGGTAGCTTCGTCAGCGTCAGCGATCAACAAATCCTCGGATCCATTGCGCAGTTGGGCAGCTGCGCCGCCGTTTTCGCGGAGCCCGCGGCCGCTGCCGCCCACGCCGGGCTGGTGGCCGCGCTGGCTCAAACAGCGGTCGCCCGCGACGAAGAGGTCGTTCTGCTGATCACGGGCAATGGCCTCAAAGACATCGCGGCTGCCGAGCGTGCAGCACGCCGGACTGCGCCAGTGATCGACGCGTCATTGGACGCGCTCCGCGCGGCGCTGACGAAACAACCAGAGAACGGAAGCACATGATCGACCTCAGCATCGACCCCGCCATCCTCGAAAAAGCCGTTGGCCTCGCGCGGGAGCGGAACATCATCATTCCGACCCTTGCGCAGCAAGCCAACCCGGCGCTGATCCCGGCCGCGATCAAAGACAAGCTCGCGGGCGTCGGACTGTGGGACGTCAACCCGTTGAACCTGTTTCGCATCACCTGGCACAATCAGCCTGTCGCCAGCGGAGGCGGCTACGGTCCGGTGAACTACGTGGAGTTCCCGCCGGAGCTGACCGGCGTTGACGCGCGCATCATCGCCCTCGTCGGCAAATGGTTTCCCACAGGCGCTCACAAAGTGGGTGCCGCCTTTGGCTGTTTGGCGCCGCGCTTGGTGACGGGTCAGTTCGACCCCACTTCGCAGAAGGCGGTGTGGCCGTCCACGGGCAACTACTGCCGCGGCGGCGCCTACGACTCGGCGCTCTTGGGTTGCGAGTCCATCGCGATCTTGCCCGAGGGCATGAGCCGCGAGCGCTTCGCTTGGCTCGAAAAGGTCGCCGGCGAGGTGATCAAGACCCCGGGCAGCGAGAGCAACGTCAAAGAGATCTTCGACAAGTGCTGGGAGCTGCGGAAGTCGGGGCAGGCGCTCTCGATCTTCAACCAGTTCGAAGAATTCGGGAACTACCTGTGGCATCACGAGATCACCGGGCGCGCCATGGCGGAGGTCGTCGAAGGCGCCCTGGGACCGCGGGGAAGCCTCGCGGGCCTGGTGGTCACGACCGGCTCCGCCGGTACCATCGCCGCCGGCGACTACCTCAAGAAGCACTTTCCCGGCTGTCGCATCGCGGCTAGCGAGGCCGCGCAGTGTCCCACCCTCCTTTCCAACGGATTCGGGGAGCATCGCATCGAAGGCATCGGCGACAAACACGTGCCGTGGATCCACAACGTCAAGAACACAGACGTGGTGGTGGCCGTGGACGACGAAGCCAGCATCGCGGCGATCCGCCTGTTCAACGAACCCGCCGGGCAGAAATACCTGGCCGCGGCAGGGGTGTCGGATGCATTGATCGATAGCCTACCGCTGCTCGGGATCTCCGGCGCCGCCAACTTGATCGCGTCGATCAAGTTTGCCAAGCACTTCGAGCTCGGCGGTGAAAACATCGTGATGACGGTGCTGACGGACTCCATCGAGATGTACGGCAGTCGCCTAGAAGAGCTGCGGGCGGCCCGCGGCGAGTTCTCTGGTGTGGAGGCCGCGGTAGCACATCAGCGATGGCTACTCGGTGCTGGCACGGACATGATGCAAGAGCTGACACACCCAGAGAAAAAGCGCGTGCACAACCTGAAGTACTACACCTGGGTCGAGCAGCAGGGGAAGACCTTCGACGAGATCCAAGCGCAGTGGTACGACGACGCGTATTGGACGTCGATCCCTCAGGCAGCGGAGAAGCTCGACGCGCTGATCACCGAGTTCAATCACCGCACGGGGCTCTTGAAGGGTTAGGTTGGAGCGGGGGGCGGCCTCCGCGATGAGCCGCTAGTACGCCGCTGGCGGCGGCGGCGGGACTTCCTGCGTGCAGCTGGCGAACTCGGCCGAGATGTAGCCGCTCAGCACTGGCGTCGCGATCTGGAACCAGAGCGTGCTGCCGTTGACCGCCTCGCCCTGCACTTGCGCGAGCACTTGGACGATCTCGCCCGCGCTGAGCGCGCCGATGGGCGCCTGCGCCGTGGAGGGAGTCGGCCGAACGTTGAGCGTGGAGCCCGCACTCACTTCGACCTTCACGCGAGGACAGGGATCGGGCCCGGCGCCGCCGCTGCCAACGGCCCCGCCGCTCGAAGATCCCCCGCTCGCGGCACCCGCAGCACCGCCGCTGCCCGCAGCACCGCCAGCACTGCCAGCACCCGCGCCGGCGGCACCGCCTGCCCCCGCCACGCCGCCCGTCGCGCCGCTTCCCCCACTATTCGCCGGCCCACCGCCGCCATCGTCCTCGCCGCCGCACGCGCCGATCGCCAGCAGCAGTGCTGCAAAGAGTGCCGAACGAAAAATGCGAATCGCGCGCGCGAAGAGTGGTGCAAGGAAGTCTGCGTCGTCGCAGTGAAGCCCGTGGGCGCTTGTCACGCGCTGAGCATATCGCATTTCAGCAACGTGGGTGGGCATGACCGCCGAAGCGAGGCGCGAAGCGTCGAGCTCCAGGGGAGGGCCGCGCCGCGTTCGACCTGTTCCGATGCCGACCGAGTCGATCCGGCGACTGATGGCAAGTTCCAGCGAGCGGTGGGCGCGCGAGCGTTCGTTGACATTACCCATAAGTTATATTACTATTTAGAAATGTGGGAGGTCTGGAAAGCACGCTGTGTGGCCGGCAGCTCAAGCGAGTTCCGAAGCATGTTTTGAGGCACTACGAAGCTTGGAAAGAGGTAGTACAAACGTCGGGCCCCCGCGCGCTTCGAGCGATTCCCGGCTACCACGACCATGCACTCAAGGGAGAGTGGAAGGGCGCCCGCTCCAGCTACCTGACCCACAAATGGCGCGTCATCTACGCGGTGAATGGCGAGCAACTCCAGGTTCTAGTCATGGAAGTGAATCCTCATGAGTACTAAACAGGGCAAGCAACTCCGAGATGCGATGCTTCGCGGTGGTTTTACGAAAGCAAAGGTTCGCGTGAAGCTGACGCCTGCGGACATGGTGAGCATCCTTCGAGACAAGAACGGTCTGACGCAGTTGGAGCTGGCGAAGAGAGCGGGTTTGACGCAGTCCACGATCTCCAACATCGAGAATGGTCGCACGCAGCTAGGCGCGGAGCGCGCGAAGATGCTTGCCCGCGTGCTGCACGTGCATCCCGCGGTTCTGATCTTCCCCGGCTGGGACGTGGAGAAGGAAAGCGCCGCCTAGCGGTGGAGTCGATGACGCGGGCGGCCGACACATCCACAAGAAATGCCCAGCGAGCGCATCGATTCCAGCCACAGGACGAGTGCCGCGATGCCGCGCGCCCGCGGCGGTAATGTGCCAAGCTGAGCCGACCAGGGTGGCACGCGCGTTGCTTTGTCGCTGTGCATGAAAGCAACCCAGCTCGGCCTACTCGGCGCACTTTTGCTCGCAGCGTGTGGCAAGTCGTCTGCCGACTCGACGCCCCAGGACGCGGGTTCGGCGGGTGTTGCGGGCTCGGCGGGAGCGACCGGGGGTGCTGCAGGCAGCGCTGGAAGTGCGGCCGCAGCCGGCGTCGGCGGATTTGCCGGAAGCGGCGCTGCGGCGGGCGCTGGCGGTGGCGCGGCCACTGGGGGCACGAGTTGGAAGCCCGATCCGAATCTGACTGGCAACATGAGCTGCGAGGGGCGTTGCGGAAGCGCTGCGACCGCTGGCAGCTGCCGTTGCGACGCGAAGTGCGAGAGCGAGAGCGGCTGTTGTGCGGACTTTGACAACTGGTGTGGTGGGCGTGCCGCAGAGCCGCAAGGGGCGTGCGTCAAAAATAGCGATGACGAATGCCAGCTCGATCTCGACTGTATGGTTGGCGGCTGCGCAAGCAACGTCTGCTACAACCCCGGACTCTCGGACGGCGTGTCCAATTGCTTCTGCACTCCGCAGAACGTGAGCTGCGGTTGCGTATCGGGCAAGTGCACCTGGTACTAGTTGTGTTGGGCCTGCTCAACTAGCTTTCGTCGCTACAAAACACCCAGGGCGCCCTTTCGAGCGCCCTGGGATTTTTCGGACTGCCGCACTGCCTCCGCTAGTGGGGCATCAAATCTGGTCGGTCAAGATGAGCAATGCCGTCTTGCCCTTGGAATGCTCCGCCGGAACCCACTCAAGCCCTCGGGGAGCGCCGTTGTCTTCGAGCTCGTCGACGACGTCTTCGCCTTTGAGCTGCGCGATGGTGCTCATGCTCGATTCCATCTGCTTGAGCACGAAGCGTGCACCCTCTAGCTGCGCCTCAAGTTCGGGGGTGGAGCCCGCGGCGATTTGCTCCTTCAGCTCGTCCACGCGCTTGATGAAGGGCGAGATGCTCGTCAGCTCAATTTGCACTTCGTTCACCAGGGTGGTGTGGAACACCTTGCAGGCGGGCAGCGGGTTTTCGAAAGTGCGCTCGGCTTCGGGGATGCTCTGCCACGCGGCGTGGGACAACATGTCCGTCATGTCCATGGTGTCGATGATGAAGTTGCCCGACGGACGGCTGGAGCTGGGCACGAAGAACTCACGCGCCAGGTCGTGGTACATCGTGAGCGCCACGGTGCCGGCCGCGGCGATTTGACGCTGGTCGATTTCCAGCATCTCCGCTTCCAAGTGGCGCCCCAGGTTTTCCCAAATCTCTGGCGACACGTCCGTGAAGTCCTCGAAGTCGTCGTTGCCCGCGGCTTTTTCGGCGTTGGCGTAGGTGTTGAACGCTTGCCATTGCGCCGCGCGGTCGGTGTCGCTCATGGCGTCGATGGTGTTGTAGCGGTCGTAGAAGCGATGCGGCGTGGTCTTGATGCGCAGGGCGTTGTCTGCGGATTTCGCCCAGAGCGTGAACATGTCCACGAACTCGTCATGGTCTCGGCCGCCCGCGCCGGCGATGTCCGAGTTCAGGTCGTCGAGTTGGTCCGAGACCTCGTGGTACACGGTGCTCGACGTCTCCGCGACGATGCGTCGCTTGGCCAGCGCGGTGTTGTCTGCAACGCTCGAGTTCAAGAAGCCTTCTGCGTAGACGATGTCCGTCAGCCCTGGGTCGACGTCCGATAGCGCCGGCGTGGCCCGCGCGAGGATGGTGCTGTTGTCGAGCACGGCGTTGCCCTTGGCGATGAAGTCCTGCACCGGCGCCACGGCGTTACCGGTGATGGTGCCGTCGCTGATGCGCGTCTCTGCGATGGCGATGGCGGCCTGGAGCCGCGCGCGCCCATTGTCGAGCACCTTTTTCAGATCATTGCCGCTCGTCATGTTCAGGTGGTAGCGGCTGCGCGTGCCGCGCAAGTACACCTTCGGGTCGAGCGCCAAGACGCCTGTCTTGCCGTCCACGTCGATCAGCTTGGAGAGCTCCCCCATGCGGTCGTACACGGCTTTGGCGGGCTCGATGGGGGTGCGGCTGCTGTTCCAGCCCACGGTGCCGGACTGCGCGTCGCTGTCCAGGCTGGCCAAGTGGCTCGTGCCATTATCGTTGCGCACGTCGATCTTGCCGGCGCGCTTGATGCCCTCGGCGTCGACTTCCGCGTCGAATTTGGCTGCGATCAGCAAGCGCCGCACGGTGGTGGGGTTGTCCCAACGCGCCCGGGCACGGTACTGCGCGCCGCCTGTGAGCAGGTCATAGTCCTTCGTATCGTAGTAGATGTCGTCCATCAGATCCGTACCGAGGGAAAGCTCGCGCTCGCCGTCGTCTGGATCTGCATCGAAGCGGCCTGACTCGATGGTGTAGGAGATGTACGGCATGGACTCACGCGCGGCGTGGGCGCTGCGGTTCCACGGGATTTCGTCCAAGTTGTAGCCGAAGCTGAACGCCTCCATGGCTTTGCCGCGGCGCACGCGGGTGAAGACTTGGCGGTCGCGGTTGTCGTTGGAGAGCAGCACTTCACGCAACTTGGGACCACTGATGCCCTTGATGGTCATCGTGGCCTCCATCTCGATCTCGTCGCGGGTCCAGCCGCCGCCGGTGAAGCCGGCAAAGGTCTCGCTGTCCATATAGGAGCGGTTCGCAAGGCTTACGCTGCAGCGCGGCTCCACGTAGGTCGCGAGAGCCTTGAGCGCCGACTTGCCGACCCAAGAAACATCGTCGAGCTCTTTGAGGTCGTCGAAAATCTCGTCATCGCCCGTGCCGCATTTACCGTCCGGGCCAAGGCGATACTTGACGATGTTGTCGGAAGCGCGGGAATGCACTTTCGCGACGTCTTTAAGGAAGGAAGCGTCCGTGGTGTCGTTGACCACGAGCAGTACTTCGCGCAGCTGACAGGCTTCATAGCCGCCCGCCGGGCCATCGGCCTTGCCGATGTTGAAGGAGTCGTACTCCCCATCGGGGCTGGGGCCGTCCGTTGGACCCGCGTCCGCGGAGCTGCAGCCCCACATCGCAACCAGAATCCCCAAGCCCCCGAGCAGTGCTGTTTTCCTCATGACCTACAAACGAATACAATGTACTCCGATGTAGGTCCAGGCTCTAAGTGCATGAAATTAAAGAATTATTGCCGCTGCATCGCATTGTTCCAGCTTGGCTGGAATTGGCCTGTGCTCGTGCTCTGTTTGCAAGGGCCCGCTGTGGGTTGGGCCGCTAGTCTCTTCTCTCTTCCTGGGCCACGTGCCTTCGCGGCGCCTTCGCGCCGCTTTCGTCAACAAACCTCCGCATGCGGTATTTCGTTACAGGGGCCACGGGCTTCATCGGTCAGCATCTCTGCCAAGCGCTATGCGCCGCCGGTCATGATGTGACTGCGCTGGTGCGCTCCCCGAAGAAAGCCAAGTCGCTGCCGGAAACCGTGACGCTGCACGCCGGAGACCTCTCACTATTCCGCGATGCGGACGCCGTGCTGCCAGAGGCGGACGTAGTGATCCACCTAGCAGGAGTGGTTAGCGCTCCTTCGCCTGCCGAGTACGAAGCGATCAACTACGACGCAGTTCGTGATCTGCTCGGGTGCCTTGAGCGACAGTCCTGGACGCCGCGGCGTTTGTTGTTCGCGTCTTCCCTGGCCGCGGCGGGTCCTTCGTCGTGC
>CBDUPW010000048.1:0-34471 GCA_965369205.1 uncultured Polyangiaceae bacterium
CCGTCAAAGGCGATCAACACGTTCTGTGGCTTCACGTCCCGATGAACGATGGATAGGAAAGTGCCATCTGCGCCTCGTGTCTCGTGGGCGCCGTGCAACCCCTGCGCTGCGCGCGAAAGCACATGCAAGTGCAGCCCAACAGGCAGTGGCACTCCTGCCGATTGCGCAGCTTCTCCCAGCTGCACGTAGGAATAGCCATCTACGAGCTCTTGGACGATGAACGGGCTGCCGCGGTGCATTCCGGTATCCAGCACGCGCGCCACGTTTTGGTGATCGACCTGGGACGCGATCTGTTGTTCGTCCAGGAACATTTGCAGCGCTTCGGCGTCCTCCGCCAACTCGGCGAACATGAGCTTCAGCGCGACGTCGTCTGCCGCGTCCTGAGTCGCGCGATAGACGACCGCCGTGGAGCCGCGACCCACCTCGCCAACGATGCGATAGGCGCCCACACTCTCACCAGGAACAAGGACCGGGAACTCCACGATAGGTTGGGTCTGCTCATATGGCAGTTGTGACGCGCGGTCGAGCCGGCGAGGCAATCAGCGGTGGCGAAAGGTCGGCGCGACCCGTATCCTGTTCCGATAGTGCGCCCAAGCCGCCCGCCAAAGCCCGCGGTCCTGGCGGGAAGATACGAACTGTTCGACGTCATTGCGTCGGGCGGCATGGCCACGGTGCATTTCGCGCGGCTGCACGGCAAGGTGGGCTTTGCGCGGACTGTCGCGGTGAAGCGCCTGCATCCGCAGTTTGCCCGCGAGGCGGACTTCCGCGCCATGTTCGTGGACGAGGCGCGGGTGGCGGCGCGCGTCGTGCACCCCAATGTCGCGCAGACTCTGGACGTGGTCGAGGACGGCGACGAGTTGTTCATCGTCATGGAGTACATCCACGGCCTTCCACTGTCGCACCTGATGAAGCTGGCTGCCACAGACGGAGGCATTCCAGTGTCGGTGGCGGCGCACATCATGGGTGGTGTGCTTTCCGGACTACACGCGGCGCACGAAGCGCAGGACGAAACCGGACAGCCGCTCAAGGTCGTGCATCGTGACGTGTCTCCGCAGAACATCTTGGTCGGGAGCGACGGGGTCGCACGACTCATCGACTTCGGAGTTGCCAAAGCCGTTTCGCAAATCCACACGACCCGGGAGGGCCAGCTGCGGGGCAAGCTCGCCTACATGGCTCCGGAGCAGATCCGACAGGGAGTCATCGACCGACAGACGGACATCTTCAGCGCCTCGATCGTACTGTGGCAGTGCCTGGCCAACCGGCGCCTCTTCGAAGCCAGCAACGACGGTGAACTGATCTACCAACTCCTGGAGGCGCCAGTCTCACCGCCGAGCCTGCACCGCGCGGACGTGCCGACGGCTCTCGATACCTTGACGCTGCGCGGCCTGGAACGGGATCGCAGCGCCCGCTACCAGACCGCTCGGGAAATGGTACTGGAGATCGAAAAGGCAGCGCCGGTGATCTCGCAGAATGCGGTGTCTGAATGGGTGCAGCGCGTGGCCGCCGAACCACTACAAGAACGGGACGCCGTGTTGCGCGAAGTCGGACGCAGCACCAGCCAACCCATCGTTGCAAGCGTCGTAGAAGGCACCGAAACCGTTACGGTGCCCCTCGGCGCAAGCGCCGTGAGCGCCGCGATGTCGAGCAGCGATCGCGGAACACTCACCGACAGCCAGGTCTCTGTGGACGCACGCTGGGCGCGCCCCAAGCGCAGCCTACGGTTGCCGGTCGCCGCCGCCGCAGGGCTCGTCGGCTTGGTCAGCGTGGGCTGGGTCGCCTTGTCTGCCGGCACTGCTGCGGAAGTTGCCGACTTAGAGCGCTCCGGCCGTCACTCAGATACCCTGCTGCGATGGGGCGCGAGCCACGCGCAGCCCGTGCCCGCAGAACCAGAGGCAGGCGACGCATCGAATACGCCGGGAGAGCCGATTGCGCTGGACGCCCTTCCGGAAGCCGCCGAAGCCCCAAAGAAGCGCCCAGTCTACTGGCGACCTGCACCGAAACCGAAGGCCCCTGCCAAGCCGAAACCAGCGTCGCTGTACAAGCGAGAGTGAGAAGCTCCAGGCGTTTGGTATAGGTTGGAGGAATATGGGCCGCCCGCTCATCCCTCTCATCGTTGTCAGCGCCATGGCGTGGAGCGGACACGTCGCAGCCCAGAGCCGAGCGGAGCGGCTGTTCAATCAGGGGCTTGAGGCCTTCTTGGCGGGAAACCACGCGGTGGGCTGTCCGCTGATCCAGCAGAGCCACGCCTTGGAGCCTTTGGCGGGAGTGCTGTTCACTCTGGCGGAGTGCCAACGCGGTTGGGGCAAGTTCAAGACTGCGAACGACAGCTACAGCGGCTTCTTGGACGCCGTAGGACAACTGCCCGCTACCGAGGCTGACAAACACGCCGATCGCGTAGCTGTCGCGCTGCGCAAGCGCGCGGAGATCGCCGCGAAGATCCCAACCTTGACCGTACGCGTACGCGGAGATTTGCCGCCCGGCGGCCAGGTTGTCGTCGATGACGTGGAGATCAGCCGAGACCTGGGTCGCCCCATACCACTGGATCCAGGCGTGCACGATGTACGATTGCGGAACGGGGACAGTGTCGTAGCGACCGCGTCCGTGGATCTGGCAGTCGGGGTCAATCGCAGCATCGAGCTCGACAGCGGCGCCGCGAGCCCAGCCACGGAAGACCGGCTGGCGGCAAAGCGCGGATCAGTCGCCAACACGCCGGCCTGGGTTTTGGGCAGCGTCGGCGTGTTGGGGCTCGCAGTGGGAAGTGCCACAGGGCTCATGGCCGCCTCGAAGCAGCAGACCATCGACGACAATTGTCCGGGCCGGGTGTGCAACGCTGAAGGCCGCGAGGCCGTGGACAGCGCACAGAGTCTCGGGCTCGTGAGCACGGTGTCCTTTGGCATCGGCCTCGTCGGCATTTCCGCCGCAACGTACCTGTTCCTGTCGGCCGACGCGTCGATGGAAACACCCCAAGCCGGAATTCGACTGTCCCAGCGCGGGGCGGAGCTTTCCTACGGCGGACGGTTCTGACTCAATCGCCGTAGCTGGACGAGTTGAACCACCACTCAGCGCCGAGACCAAAGAACTGCTCTGTCTTTCGGCGAGCAAACACGTCGTCCTGAGCGTACAGCGCGCGAGCGTCGTCGTTGCGCTGGGTGATCGCCCAGATCAAGCGAAGCTGAGGTCGCTTGAACACGCCTTTCCCGGCAGGGGACAAATACGGCATGACGCCCAGTCGCCAAAGCTTGGCGTGAAGCGGCTGATTCGTCACCACATTCAACAGGCCGCGCTGCTGCGCCTGATACGAACCCTCGACAGCGAGGCCGGCATGGTCTCCCAAAAATAGATGAGGCCGGAGTGCAAAGATGCCTTCGTCTATGTTCGTGAATCGGAAGGGCTCAGGGGTGGGCTCCCGAAAGCTTCGGAAGTAGCCGCCAGCGACGACCGCAAAGTACTCGTGTTCGTAGTTCGCGGAGAGCCCCACGCGCGTCTCGGTCGCGCCTTCGACGGTGCGGTCTGGCGCGGTGCCTTCCGGGGTTGCAAGTTCGCCGTAGGCTGCCAGCCCCGTTGCGTGTCGAAAGAACAGGTTGATGAAGGTGTCGTTCTCGCCAGTGAACAGACCGACTTGAGCTCCGAAAAGCGCGCCGCTGTCTCCAACAACCGGCTCGATAATGCCAGGTCCTTCTTCTCGCTCTCCACTTGGAAGGCGATGCACCTCACCGTAAAGCACGCCTTTTAGCCCCGCTTTGCCCGACAGCGGCTGAATGTGCTGGACCTTGAGACTCGAGATGACCCGCGGTCGATTGAGCAACTGAACGGTGGTCGACCCGGGCTGATTCTGCGCCGCAGGACGTTCCACCTCTTGGAATTGGAACGGGTCGGCCGCGCGGTTGAGGCCCAGGTGCCATGCCACATAGGTCTTCAGGCCCGGAATGTCGAAACGCACGCCACCGCCGAGGGTGTTGAGATTGTCCAGGGGCCAGAAGTCCAACAAGTAGATGTCGTCGCCTCGGTACATGCGCGACCCGACCCAGGCGCTCAACCCCTTGTCGCCGATGCCGCGTTCTTCCACATACAGATTGCGCAGCGCGATCTTCGCGTCGAAGTTCCCATCGTAGTGAAATACGGGCGCGCCAATGGCCAGCGTGGTGACGATGCGGGATTCTAGGCCTGCCTTCCATTCGTCATCGCGCCGCAACTCGAGTTCTGCGTAGGTGCCTTCGTCGATGCGCGTGCCATAGGCGACCACGTCCGCGTTGCGTCCCTCGCCGCCGCGCCCATCCGACGCGGCAACGACTCGCCCGTAGGAGCCGAAGCTGAACCGGCTCCGCGGGAACTCCGGCTTCGTGAGTGCTACGGGGGTGGACGAAACATGCACCTCAGGCTGACGGCCGGGTCGAACCGGCTCGCGCATGCTCATGGCGCCGCCCGCAGCGGGGCGATCCGAACTTGCCGCTGCCCTGTCACTCCGAGCGGGAGCGGCCGCCGCTTCCGCCGGCGCCTCCGTCGGTTCTGGCGCTGTGGTTTCCTCTTCGAGCTCCACAGGCTCGGCGGGCGGTGGAGCCGGTTCTGGTTGCGCGTGGGCGTGCCCCAGCCAAAGCAGGACAGCCCAGGGCAGCAGCTTGCGGCTCATGACGAACTCGATAGCAGGGCCTGCCGCCCCTGGAAATGCGGAAAAAAACCTGCGAAAAATCCCTCTTGCAACTGACCAGGCCAAGCGCCATGCTCCGCGCCGACATGGAACCAGGTCTGGTCACACTCGCAAAGATCGTCGGACTGCTTGCAGCGGCGATCAGCACGATCCCGCTGTTGTTCCTGCTCGTCCCGGGCGACCGAAGTGAACCGAAGGATTCGGAAAACTTCGACACCGTGCACTGAGCCGGAGTCCCTCGCATTGTGGCGTGCGTGCGCTAAGCTGCGCGCGCTATGTACCGGCATCTAACCGTTCTGCTGGGCGTCCTGTGCATCGCGCCCCAAGCGCCTGCAGACGTCGCCCCCCACCGTTCCGCTCCGATGCTGGTGTCGTCCAACGGCAAGGCCGTCGTGGGCTACGACGTTGCGACCAGGCGAGTGTCCAGTTTCTTGGAGCATCCGTACCAGATGCGGAGCGACGGCAGCCGCACGCGTGATTTGGCGTTCGATGTGTACCCGGGCATTCGCGTTGGCGCCCCCGGCACTCCTGGGACGTGGCTTTCGGATGTCGAACCGAAGAGCCTCGGATACGAGAGCGGCACTGGCATCATCGTGATCGAGCGCGAGACCGCAGGGGTGGTCGCACGCGAATACGTCTTTTCACCGATGAGTCTGCAGGAGCACGCCTTCGTTTCCCTGGTCCGCGTGGAGCGCAAGAGTGGTGGCACAGCAGCTGTGGACGGCTTCCAGCTGTTCAACTTCCATCTGGGCGCAGGCGCCCCAGAGCCCGACGCTCTGGGCGAAACCATCAGTTGGGACAGCGCGCGGGATGCGTGGATGGAGTGGGGACCCAGCGGACTGACCCTTGCGTACGGGGCACTGACGCAAAGCACGCACCACGCGGCGAGCCCGGACAATCCCTTTTCCGTGGTGGCGGCCGGAGGGGACTTGCCAGACAACGCCGGCACCGGCGCCAGCGTCGACGACGCGGCCGCGGGGCTTCAGTGGAGTCTCGGCAGCCTGGCGGACGGGCAAGTGGCATGGTTCGGTTCCTTCGTGGTGCTCGACGCCACCAGCAACGTCGCTCCGCGCATCGACGCCGTGCGCGCCTGGGCCGCCGCGCGCACTCCCGAGCAGCTGCTAGCAGACGAAAAGGCCGACTGGACAGCGTGGCACAAACCCGCTCCAGCCGGACTTGGAGCGCTGGAGTCAGCTCTGTACCAGCAGTCCATGGCGGTGCTGCGCATGGGGCAAGTCAGCGAGGCTGGCAAAGCAGACGGCCAGATCCTCGCGAGCATGCCGCCGGGCATGTGGAATATCGCTTGGGTACGCGACATGGCCTACGCCGTGGTGGCGCTGACCCGCGCGGGTCATGCCCCCGAAGCCAAGCGTGCCCTCGAATTTCAGCTGAACGCGGACAGCGGCAAATACCAAGACTACGTCGGGCACCCGTACAAGATCAGCATCACCCGCTACTTCGGTGACGGCGTGGAAGAAACCGATCCGAACGAAGACGGACCGAACATCGAATACGACGGATTCGGCCTGTTTCTCTGGACTCTGGACGAGTACGTCGAGGCGTCCGGCGACGAAACCAACTTGAAGGCGTGGTGGCCAACGGTCAGCGCCGAGGTAGCGGACACCTTGGTCGCGCTGCAAGAACCCTCTGGACTCATTGCTGCGGACTCGAGCATCTGGGAAGTGCATTGGAACGGCAAGCAGAAGCACTTCGCGTACACGACCATCACCGCGGCCAACGGATTGTGTCGCGCCGCTCGCCTGGCTGAGCGCGTCGGCGATTCGGCGCGCGCCACAACCTACCGGGACGCGGGACGGAAGGCGCGGGATGCGTTGATTGCCTCCCTGTCCGCGCCGGACGGCACGATCGCCCAGAGCCTTGAAGAACTGAATTCGGGCTCCGGATTTCTGGACGCCGCCGCGATTGAAGGCGTGGGCATGGGACTGCTCGACCCCAAAGGCCGCGCAGCCAAAGCCACGCTTTCGGCAATGCAGGCGAAGCTCGTCCCGCCCAGCGCGCGGGGCTTCTTTCGCAACGACGACGGCGGCTGGTACGACAGCCAAGAGTGGGTGTTCGTGGATCTGCGCGCCGCCATTGCCATGCGCAAGATGCAAGACGATGCAGCAACACCGCTGCTCAGTTGGGTCACGGCGCAGGGCAGTGAGAACTTCAATCTGATTAGCGAGTTGCACGACGCACAAACCGCTGACTATCGCGGCGAGATGCCCATGGTCGGCTTCGGCGCCGGCGCCTACGCCATCGCCGTGACGGATCGCGAAAGCCCCGAGGACTTCATTCCGTGTGGGGACTACGCGGTGGAAGCGGGCGGAGCCGGTGGCGCAGGCGGCGCAGGTGGAAGCGGCGCCGCGAACGGCGCTAAGTCTGACGACGACGACGGCGGTTGCGGATGTCGACTGCATGGTTCGCCGAACTCGGGAGCCCTCGGAGCACTGCTACTGCTTGGGATTGCATTCCTTCGACGGAGCTGGACCAGATCTGCGGAGCGCCGCAGCGCGCGCTGAACATTCACAAGCTGCGCAAAGCGCAGCACCTTATCCAGCACAGGCGCGTAGCCAGCGACCAAGCGCCGCGCAACAGGCTCCGGCCAGCCAGCGCGAAAAACGTGACCAACAGACTGGACGGCGGGCGGGTTACGACTACCCTACAGCACGATGCTCAGGGCTTTTGCGGCTGCTCTTGTTGTTCTGTTGGGTGGCTTCGGGTGCACTGACGATGCAGACCCTCAAAAGCCGGGCGGCTTTGCGGGCACCGGAGGCACCGGGGGCACCGGGGGCACCAGCGGCGTCGTCTGCCCGGTACGTTTCACCTACAAGCCAGCGGCGGGAGTGGCACCCAGCTCCGTCGCGCTAGCCGGTGAATGGAACGAATTCGACAGCAGCGCCGTGATGGCGGGCCCGGACGCCAGCGGAGCCTTCTCGGCGGATTTAGAGCTCGCGCCCGGAGTGTGGGCCTACAAGCTGGTCTTCGGCGGTGACGACTGGCGCCTGGACGACAACCACGGCTACCGCAAGTACGTCGATAGCTTGGAGAATTCCGGACTGCGCGTCCGCGACTGCTCTTTGCCCGCTCTGGTGGTGGGTGAAACCAACAAGACCCGTGCGTCGGCCGGCGCAGGCACGTACTCGGCGAAGTTGAGTTACCAGGCGCCGGTGAGTGGCGACGCCCTCGCAAGCGTCACAGGCGTATTGCGGCACGCAGGCACCGAAACGGAATTGCCCCAGAGCGCCATCAGCGTCGACGGCACTTCGGTACAAGTCGCCCTCGACGGCCTGGCAGACGGCAAGTACACGGCATTGCTCTACGCAAAGGACGAAAAGGGTCGTCAAAGCGAAGGGGCTCGGTTGGTCTTTTGGCTGGAGCCCGAGGACTTCGATTGGCGCGACGCCCTGATCTACATGATTGTGACGGATCGCTTTAAGAACGGCGATCCAAGTAACGACACAGGAACGACGGCGGGGGTGCAAGATGCCCGTGGCGACTTCAAGAACGGCGATTTGGAAGGCATCCGACAAAAGATCGCCGACGGCACCCTAGACAAACTCGGTATCCGCGCGCTGTGGCTCACTCCGTTCCAGACCAACCCGACGTCGGCCTATTTGGCGTCGGACCAGACGCATATGGTCACCGGGTACCACGGCTACTGGCCCGTGAAGGCGCGTGAAGTCGACCCGCGCCTAGGCGGAGAAGCTGCGCTCAAAGCACTGGTCAAAGAAGCCCACGCGCACGGCATCCGCATCCTGATCGATTACGTCGTGAACCACGTGCACGAGGACCACGAATACTTCAAGCAACACCCGGATTGGTTCCGCACGGGTTGCGTCTGTGGCACGGCCGGCTGCGATTGGACCGCGCAGGCGTTGGAGTGTTTGTTCACGCCCTACCTGCCAGATGTGAATTGGTCCAACAACGCCGCGGGCGAGCAGTTCGTAGAGGACGCTGTTTGGTGGCTTTCGGAGTTCGACCTCGACGGTATCCGGGTAGACGCCGTAAAACACGTCGAAGACGCCGCCATCACCAACCTGTCGACACGGGTTCGGGACGAGTTCGAAAAGGGCGGCACCAAGTACTTCTTGATGGGCGAAACAGCCATGGGCTGGAGCGACTGCGGCCTGGACTGCAACAAGTTCCAGTACGACACCATCAGCCGCTACATCGGCAAACACGCCCTAGATGGTCAATTCGACTTCGTCCTGTATCACTCGGTGCCCTACCGAGTATTTGCCTACGACGACTTCGGCATGAAGCACGCCGACTTTTGGGCGCAAGCCAGCCAAGCGCAGTATCCCTCTGGCAGCATCATGACGCCGTTCATCGGCAGTCACGACTCGCAGCGCTTTGTGTCGCTGGCCACGTACCGCGGGCAGCCCGGCTTCGAGCAGAGCATTCCTCATAACCAGTGGGACAACTTGGCCGGGCCGCCGCAAGACGCGGAGCCCTACCAGCGCCATCGTTCCGCGCTGGCCTGGCTGATGGGGCTCCCGGGTGCGCCGTTGCTCTACTACGGAGACGAGTATGGCGAGTGGGGCGGCTCCGATCCGGGCAATCGCGCCATGTGGAGAGACGCGAATGCGCTGAACGCCGACGAGAAAGCTGTGCTCAGCCTGGCTCAAAAGCTCGGCACGGCACGCAAAGAGGTGCCTGCGCTGCGCCGCGGAACCTATCGCTCTCTCTTCGCTACGGAAACCGTGCTGGTGACCGCCCGAGAAACTCCAGCCAGCGGAGTCGCCATCGTGGCGGTTTCGCGCGATCCGCTGAGCACGAACAGCTTGGTGACGGTGCCGCCAAGCCTGGGGCTCAAGGAAGGGCAGACCCTGAGCGACAAACTCGGTGGTCCGAGCGTGACCCTCACTGGCGGACAGCTCAGTGTGGATTTGGGCGCCTACGCCGCGGCCATCTTTGTGCCCTGATCCCTCGGTTGCTACATTAGGCGCGGAATTGCGGGCGAATTCGACCCTGCGCGGCGCTGCGGGCCCCACGATTGACGGAAGGAGGCGGCGCCTGTGAAACCGCACGGGGCGTGGCACGTAAGTAGCGGTGTCCCGAGGAAGAGGAGAACCGGATGAATTTGAGAGTGACTTGGCTATGCACCCTGGCGTTGACCATGGGCGTTGCGATGGGATGCGATGAGAAGAAGCCCGACCTGGCGCCGACTTCGTCCTCCCTCGCACCCGCTGAAAAGCCCACCCAAGGCGCAGTGACTTTCGCGGTGGACGCCAAGAGCTCGAAGGTTGGGTTTCTCATGAACGCCCCCATCGAGAAGATCTTCGGGGAGGCCAACGAGTCCGCTGAAGGCCAGATCCATGTCGACCTAATGGACACAACGAAGACGACGGCGCTCATCAAGATCGATCTCGACAAGCTGGTCTTGTTCCAGCAAAAGCGGGAAGACGAAAAGGGCGAGTTCGGCGAGAAGGTCAAGAACGACACGCAGAACGAACACGCTCGAGCGTGGTTAGAGATCTCCGACGACGCACCCAAAGACGTACGCGAAAAGCACCGCTGGGCAGAGTTCAAGATCACGAAGCTCGAGGACGTCTCCGTGGCGGACCTGAGCAAAGCCAGTGGCGCAGAGCGTAAACTGACAGCCACCGCCGTTGGGGAGTTCCGGCTGCATGAGCGCAAAGTCGAGAAGAAGGCAAAGCTGGAGGCCGTGTTCAAATTCGACGGAGACAAGCCCGTGTCCGTGAGCGTGAAAACCATTGAGCCCGTGGTCGTCGGCCTAGAGGCCCACGATGTGCGCCCCCGGGAAGCCTTCGGCAAACTCGCGCAGAAGACCCTCGGCGCGCTAGGCAACAAGGTCGCCCAGGAAGCGCCCATCCAGCTGGAGCTCACGGCAAATGCCGGCGCTGCAGCGCCCGCGGCCCCGAGCAAGCCCGCCGAGGAAAAGGGCGGCTACTAGCCCCACCTAGCCTCGACAGGCCCCTTAGCGCCGGACGTTCTCCCGGGTCACGCGCAAACTCAGAGGCGCACCGGCCCGGGCGAGCGAGAGCAAGACGTCGCTGCCCGGCCGCCCGCTGATGCGTGCACGGGTGTCTTGCATGCTGACCACGTCCCGACCGTCGACGGCGCGTACGACGTCCCCGGCACTGAGACCGGCACGCTCCGCCTCGGATCCTTGCGCCACGTGCACAATGACGACCTCGGTGCCATCTTCCATGTCTCGCTCGCCCAGGGTGATGGCCAAGCTGCCGGTCACCGCGGGGTCGTCGTCTGCCGCGGTCTTGACCAGACGGATCACGACGCCTTGGACCGTGGATTGCGCCGTGGCGCGCGCGCGCACCGAGCCGCGACCGACGTCCGGTGCGTATGCCTCAAGCATGAGCTCTCCGGGCAACACTCCGCTGAGTTTGAAACGTCCCTGAGCATCCGTGACGGCCAGTCCCGCAGGCAATGTGCCCGCTGGGAGAAACGCTGGAACGGTTCCGACGCCAACCCGGGCTCCGGAAACGGGCTGTCCAGCAGCATCCAGGACTTTGCCCTCTACGCTGGCAGGTTCGCTCAGATCGATCGCCGCCACTTCGAAGGGACGGTCTTGCCGCCCGGTCCGCTCCACCTGAAAGCTCTGGTCCGCCGTGGCATAGTCCACATGCGAAACACTGACGCGAGCGGCGCCAGGTGGAACGTCTTGAAAGCGAAACACTCCCTCGGAGTCCGTCGTATTGAGCCAGCGACGCCCCTGGGCAAATAGCGTCACCGAAGCGCCGGCCAGGAAAGTCCGGCCGCGCACCGCCGTCACCCTCCCCTGCACGATCACGCCACGTGACAGCTCGATAGTGATCTCTTCGGGCGCTGCCTCCACAGAGCGAGAAGCTCGGGAGAATCCCGGCGCCTCCACGCTGATGAGCACGGAGAGGCCGCGCGCATCCGTGACCACGGCACTGCCGTCTTCCAGGGTAAAAATCGTCTGACGCAGCGGCACGTCCGGGTCGAGAGACACAATGGAGACTTGAGCCGTGTCGACCGCGTTGCCTTCGTCATCGCGCACGCGCACACGCACTGTATCCCGGCCGTCGGGGAGCTCGATGGTGATGGTTTCCCTCTTGCCCTCGCCGACTTCGACGTTCTTGCGCACCACTGCGCGCGATAAATCCTCCGGGCGGAAGACCGAAAGCACGACTTCTGAGGGAACCGCTGCGAAAGCGAAACTGCCGTCCGACGCGGTCAAGGTCGTGCGCTCGAGGGTCCCGCGCACTGCGCTGAGGTCGACCCGCGCGCCAGAGATGCCGCGGTCAAATTTGTCGACGACTCGCCCTTCGAGACTGCCCCCGGCAAGCAACACCACTTTCACTTTGGCGCGTCCGTCCGGCGCAAGCGCGACGACTTCGCTGATACCTTCCACATAGGCCGGGTGGCGCACGATGGCGCGCACGCGTCCCGGCGTGACGGGTTTGGCAACGAAGTTCCCATCGAGCCCGGTCACCCAAGCGCCAATGGACTCGCTGGGTGCAAAAGCCCCCGGGCCCGCGTTGTAGGACGGCTCGACGAAGGCAAATGCGTCAAGGGACGACGGTGGCGGGATCGGCGGAATCGGGCCGGGCATGACGCCAAGCTCCCCGGCAGGCATCAGGGTGGGCGCCGCGTCGAGAGCCCATGCAAAGTGTGATCGACGCAGGGCGGTGGACATGGGTGTTTCTGCGATGGGGAATCCGCCCAGATCGGTTCCGATGATCTCGACCGTCGCGCCGTCCACGGGTCGATCTTGGTGGTCCACGACCTCGCCCTCGACAACACCACCCTTCAGCAGTGCAATGACAACTTCTTCGCTCGGGTCTTCGGGCACGGCGGCAAGCCCTCGCCCAACGTAGCCATCGGCACTCGCGCTCACCGTCGCCGGCCCTGGGGCAATCGGCCCAAGCACGACGCGACCGTCGGCGCCGGTGCGTGCGCGTAGGGGAAATGAAGACAGGCCGCTTTCTACCAGCACAACGTCAGCGCCAGACACACCGGGCGCGCCTTCTTCTTCGCCCGCCACCACCCGGACCGTCACTTGGCGGCCCGACATCAGGCGCAACGTGATGCCCTTGTCGGCGCCCCGCGCCAAATCCAGGCCGCCTACGGTATCCGACACCAGATCACCGAGGGTTGCGCGTACGTCGTACTGCCCCGCAAGCAAGCCGGCGATGCGCACTTCGCCATTGTCCGCCGTCTCTGCGCGACGCGGGGGCCACAGGCTGGAGCCCGCGATCCAAACGCTGGCATTGGCTGCGGGCTTTCCGGTCGGAAGCTCGACGCGTACGCTCAGCGTGGAGAGGCGACGCAGCGCGATCGTGGTATCCGCGTCAACGCCCGTCCGAGTGACACTCTCGTAGCCGCGATGAGACGCCTTCACCGTCCAGGGACTCGCGCCCAGTCGATCGAAGTGCCCGACCCCTTGCGCATCCGTCAGCGCACCAAAGGGAAGCGGATCGCCGGTGGTCACGAGCACCGTGGCTCTTGGAAGCAGCCCACCCTCCTCGTCGGTGACCGTCACCGAAAGCCGATGCGCAACCTGAACGGTCACGTCCGTCCGCCGCTCGCTCTGGTCCACAACCAGCTGCGTTGAAACGCGTGCAAAACCAGTTGCGTCGACGATCACCCAGGACGCCCCTTCGGGCAGATTCTCGAAGCGGATCTCGCCGTTGTCGTCGGTCACGTTGCGCGCCGCCTCGTAGTAGCGGTCTTGCTTCTCCCACAGTACGCGCACCGAAGCTCCGCGCAGGGGTGACTTGTCCTGCTTCTGCACGCGGACGACCAGCCGCCCCTCGCGCACGGTGTCCGCGGGCACCGGGGCCGCCGTGGGCATCTTCGGCAGTGAACGCGACGGTACGTCCACGACCCGCGCGAGAAACGCGAGGCACGAAAGCAGCGCCAGAAGCGCCAGGACTAGCTTCGAAGTCTTGGGCAAGATCGAATCACGGCTTTCTTCCACGGCGATTCTTCCAGGGCCAGCCCCACGAGGCCGGGCGCCTGGAACTCCGAGACGATAACGGAAAGCTTGGGGATTTTACGCCGGACTATCGTCCGCGAGTCCGAAGCGGATCTTCCAAGATTTCAGGCCGTCGCTGGTCATTCTCCGCGGGGAGCACAGAATTTCGTGAGATCGCTGCTATCCTTTCGAGCGTTGATGGGGCTTTTCACGACGCGTTTCCGATCGGCTTGGCTGACAGCGACATTGGCGCTGGCGGCCGCGGCCGCGGGCTCTTGCGGCGGCGACAGCCGGCCCCCGCTATTCCAAGCGAGTGAGGACGCCGGCACGGCCGGCACCGGGGGCACGCCGCTCATCGACGCGGCGCTGCTGGACGGGCCGCCCCCCGCCGACGTTGAGCTATGCGGCAACCAACTGATCCCCGTGGCGATCGATCGCCCCAACCTGTACTTCGTGCTCGACCGCTCCGGTAGCATGGCGGAGGCACAGACTGGCAGCTTGAACAAATATCAGAGTGCACGGGTTGCGATCGCAGACGTACTGCGCAGCGTGGGCCACCGTGTGCGCTACGGCGCCGCCGTGTTCCCGGGCAGCGGAGGCACGATCCCTGGTTGCGGCACTGGCGTGGAGGTGTTCCCGACCCAACAAGGGGATCCGTCCAGCTACGCCGAGCAGCAAAAGGATGGCCCAGTGCTGGTCGCCCTGCTCAACACCCTGGCGAAGCTCCCCCCGGCTGGCGGCACACCGACGTCCGCCACCCTCGGGGCCTTGGCGCCGACCCTCGCCGCGCTGGAGGGAAAGACCTTCGTCGTGCTGGCAACGGATGGTGGTCCCAATTGCAACATCGATGCAAGTTGCGCGGCCAGCGATTGCCAGCTGAACATCGAGGGACTGACTGTCAACGGTGTGCCCTGCCAAGCCCCCGTCAACTGTTGCGCGGCGGGGTTCAACGGTGGCGGTCCCCTCAATTGCGTAGATGGTCCCATCACCGAAGCCGCGGTGACGAACCTGGCCAACAAAGGCATCCCCACTTACGTCGTCGGAATGCCCGGCAGCGAGGTGTATTCCGCCCTGTTGGACCGCTTGGCGATCGCGGGCCTGACCGCCCGCACCACGTCGCCCAGCTACTACGCGGTCAGCGACGCGACGGAGCTTTCCGTTGCCCTCAAGGAAATCGGCGTGCAAGTCGCGATCAGCTGCAGCATCGAACTCGATTTTGAGCCCGAAGACCCCAAGCTAGTGAACGTCTACTTCGACAAAAAGGTCTTGCCGCAGGACATCGGGGACGGCTGGAAGTGGACCGGGCCGACAAGCATCGAGATCGTGGGTCCCGCATGCGACAAGCTCAAGAGCGGCGATGTGTTCGAAGTGCAGGTCGTCGGCGGTTGCCCAACCACGGTTCGTTGACTTAGCCTGACGCTGTGAAGGATCGCCTAGAAGAGCTGCGGCGCGAGATCGACGAGATCGACGATGAGATCCTCAAGTGGGTCGCGCGCCGCCTCGAGAAGGTATTGGCTGTTGGCGACATCAAGAAACAATGTGGACTGGACGCATACGATCCCGATCGCGAACGCCGCATCTTGGATCGCCTTGCCAGCCGCACCCTCGCCCCCCTGGATCCGCAAGCGGTCCGCCGCGTCTTCGAACGCTTGATCGACGAATCTCGCAGGGCGGAACAGCTTCGTATGCGAAGCGAGTGACTGACTCGAGCAATCCGAAGGATTGTAGCTGCCACTAGTGCAGCGTATGCCACTGCCCGTCGTGTTCGACCTTGGGCACCGGCGCTTCGGTCCCGACGGGCGGCATGAGTTCTTGGGAGGGCTCTTCTTTGGCGCCGCGCGAAAGCACGATGTGCACTCGACCGTCCTGCGCCGCCTCGGCGATGCGCCGGCGTAGTTCCTCTTCACGGGCTTCTTCCCGGGACCAGCGCGCGAGGGTCACCTTGTCGCGCTTCTTTCGCCGCCGGAATCCCCAAGCGAAGAGCCCAATGGCAAATGCCCAAATGAAACTGCCGCTGAAGAGCACGGGCCAGAAGGTGTAGCGACGGGCAACGTCTTCACGCCATTCGTACTCAAGACCAGCGAGATCCACGCCATAAGAATCGCGCATCGCGGACTCAAACCCCTGGCCATTTTGGATGCGATCGATCATCGCCGTGAACCGTTCTTTGTCTTGCTTTCGGACCAAGAACCGAACGACGTCTGCTGCTTCGGCGTAGGCCACCGATGCCGTTTGCGCATCCTCCGGGAAAGAGCGCTCCATGCGTTTGAGGGGCAACAAGTCATTGGAAAGCGTGGCCGTCCAGAGCGTTTGCATGCGCGGGAAAGCACTCTCTCCGCTGGCAAACACGGCGAAACCTTCGTTGAACCAACGCGGGACGTGGTGCCCTTTGACAGCTTCGTGGAGCGCAACATGGGCCAGCTCGTGACGAAACACCTCGGACAGCTCGTGGCGGGAATTGGGGTGCACGGGGTGAATCGTGAGCAGCACGAAACGCAGGTTGGAGTAGGCGACGCCCGCCGCGTACTTTGGGAACGGTGCGCCCTCAGGTGCCAAACTGGCCATCTCGCCAGGGGTGCGCGCTACATACACCGTGACGTCGCTCAGCACCTCCACGCCAAGGCGCTCGGTGAGCTGCTGCTTCACACTGTCGGCTTCGTCGATCAGCGGCTGCACGCGCTCCCGCACAGCGGGTAGGTATGAAAACCGGATCCAGCCGGCGTCGTGGGTATTGAAACTGGCCGGAGGTTTTGGGACCTTCGTTTCGTCGGCAACGTGCGGCGCGTCGCTGGGGGGCGCCTCAGCCGCGACCGGAGGACGCTGCTTCGGCTTCGGAACTGCGGCTTCCGCCGGCAGAACGGAAGTGGTGCCTTTGCGCACGGCGGGGCCCGCGCCCGCTTGTGCCCAAGCTGCCATGGGCAGCAAGAACATCAGCAGCGCCGTCAGGAGCGTGACAATGCGGCGCGCTCGCGTTCGGCCGGCCTCGCGGGTCATGAATGGAAAAGTTAAGAGCCGCTAGCGTCTTCGTCAACGTGACAGCACCCAAAACGGTCCGAACAGCACTGGAGCCGCCTCCCGCGCGTCCTTCTGCGTGGCGGAAGACGCCAGCATGACGACCAGCGCCGCCGCGCAGAGGCCGCCCCACAAGCCCCGCGCAAGTGCCCGGTTTTGCAGGGAACTGTGCGGTACCCACATCGACGCCACCACGGCCGCCGCTACCAGCAGCACGCCATCGATCACGGCCCAGCGGCTGCCAGCGTGTGAGACCAACGGCAACAAAACTCGGAGCCCCGCCAGAAGGCACGCGGCGCCCAGTGCCAGCAGCACACGCGACTTGCCCCGCGTGTCCGCCCAGCGCCACGCGCGGTTGGCCGCGAGCAGAGCACCCAGCAGCACCAGCGCGCTGATCACGGCGAAGGTGACACCTCCAAGCGCTCGATGATGGGTCGCTGACTTCAGGATGCTGCCGAATACCGAAAGCACGGGAAGCGTGACGGCCCCAGCCAGCCCAAGGATCTTCAAGCTGTGCGCCTCTCCGCGCAGGCTTCGCAAAGCTGCCGCCATCGCACCGCAGACCAGCGCCGAAGAACCCGCCAGTGCGAACCAGACCAGCGCGACATTGACGCCGCCACTCGCGCGCAGGCTTGCCGGAATCGCGAGCAGGGCCGCAAAGATCGTCGCCGTCCCGAGCGCGGTCGTCGCAGTGGGCACCTTAGCGCCGGCGGTCACGTGGCCGCCCCGAGCTCCAGACGCACCCGCCGCGCTGAAGCTTCGGGAACATATCCGTGCTGCAAGAACCAACGCACGGAACGCGCCAGGGTGTCGCGTGCGGCACGATGCGTGTAGCCCAAGTCCGCCTCCGCCTTCTTGGACGTGACCCAGGCGTACGCGGTGGCGTAGTCCCGCGCCATACGGAACGTCAGATCCGGATCGCCGCCGAAAAGCCGAGCCCGCAGTTCCATCAAACGACCGCCCATTTGTGCCATGCCGCCAGAAAGCGTGCTGCCGGGTGGGGCGAGCCCTGTGAGCTCACTTAGCGTCTCGAACATCTGGCGGAAAGTTAGGTCTTCGCCGCCCAAGATGTAGCGTTCGCCAACCCGCCCGCGGTCCATCGCGGCGATATGACCTTGAACGACGTCGTCAACATCCACGATGTTGATGCCACCGGCGGTCACCGGAACGCGCATGCGGGCGCCGAGCTTCAAGTAGCTCAAGATGCCTTGCCCGCTGGGTGTCGGTTTCCAATCCCCGGGCCCAAAGATGCCGCTCGGTAGCACCGCCACGATTGGCAATCCTTCCTCAGCCATCTCCATGGTCACGCGCAGCGCCTCGTACTTGGAAAGAATGTAGGTCTCCGGGTCGGCTAGGTTGAACTCGTGCTCTTCGTCCATGGGCGCGTCCGCGCTCGTCGTGCCCAGGGCGGCGACGCTGCTAGTCACCACGATCTTGTCGATGCCGCGCTTGCGGGCGGCAGTCAGCGTTGCACGAGTGCCGTCGACTGCAGGCGCTAGAATGGTCTCCGGTTTCGGATCCCACATCTTAAAGCTCGACGCGACGTGATACATGCGATCGCAGTCGGAGAGCGCTCGATACACGGTGTGCTCGACGGTGATGTCCCCGAACGCCAGGCGGCAGCGCTCCGGCGGCAAATCTTTGAGCTGACGCAGGCTTGACCCCGCGCGCACGAACGCCTTGACGTTCTCCCCCCGCTCGACGAGCGCGCGCACTAACCGAGAGCCAATGAATCCGGAAGCACCAGTTACAAGAGTCCAGGACATGTCGCGACGCTTTTAGCAAAATGCGGCGCCAGTGTCGCCTCAGCGGGCTCGGCGGCCACAAGTGCCCGCGGCGCGCATGGTTGCGTCCGCCGCGGCGCGGGCGGTGGCCGGAGCCGTCTTCTTGCGCAGCGGGCGCAGGCGGTCCGCAATGTCCCGGGGACGGATCCGGCTCAAGGCACCGAGCGCCATGGTGCTCACGCCGCGTTCCTCCGCTGGCAGCATCGGATCTGCCAGCTTGTGCACGGAGCGCGTCAGCAGTTCGACGGCGCCGCGATCACACATGAGGCCCAAGGCTTCGGCGGCGCGCGCGCGTACTTCCGGCGCTTCGTCGTCCGTGGTGAGCCGCTCACGTACCTTTTCTGCTTGGGACAGCGCGCGACGCTTTCCCAGGGCGGTCAGCACCGGCCCGCGCACATGGCGCGAGCTGTCCGCCACGGCCTCGCCCAGTGCGGCGTCCACGCTGGCGTCCGGTCCGTGATGGGAAAGCGCCGTCGCAGCGGCGGCACGCACGATGGGCCAAGGGTCAGCTTCGAGTCGGCCCAAGAGCGCCTTGGAAGCAAATCGTCCACCTGGGGCGGCAAGGGCATTGGCCGCAGCCTCACGCACGCGCACCTCGGTGTCACTCAGAGCTCGCGTCAGTTCCTTCGAGAACAGCGTGGGGTTCTCAACGACTTCGGCCGCGCGCATTCGCACGTGACCGTCCTTGTCGCTGGTCAACGCTTGGGACACCACGCTGTGCGCCCTCGGGTTGGCGGCGGCAAGCCGGCCCGCGGGTTCCAGCCGCAGATAGCGCAAGCGAAAGTCGTTGGTTCCCGCAGACACGCGGTCGAGCGCCACAGCGGCGTGCGCTGCATGCTCGACAACCCGGGGGCCCAGCGCGCGGAGCAGCTCCAAGGATACGTTCGGCGACAGCTTGGGATCGTTCAGGGCGCCGCGCAGCGCCCCAAGGGCTCGGGGACTCGCCGCGGCGCGACCGAGGGCCACGCGAATGACCTGGCGCTCGCGCAGAGCCGCTTTTCGCAGGCGCGGAAGCAGTACGGTCACTGCCGCCGCGGGCGCGATCTCCGCGAGCGCGACGGAGAGCTGCGGCAGCCGCCGGGGATCGCGATCGAGGGCATGCACGATGGCGCGCTCCGCATCCTTGGAACAGCGCGGCAAACGTGCGCGGGCGTGCACACGCTGGGGCGCAAAAGGTCCGAGCAGTGCTGCGACATACACGACTGCACTTTGATTGCAGGGCGCATGGTCCATCACCTCTAGGGCGACGCGGCGGCCGCCTTCGTCCAATGACGCGAACGCCTTAGCAACCGCGGTGAAGCCCTTGTCGCCAATGAGCGTCAGCGCAGACGCCGCCGTAGTGGAGCGGGGTCCACCACCGGCGAGCGCTCCGACGAGTCCGTCGATGCTCTGAGCGTCCACTTCCGTGCGCGCAGCCAGCTCCGCCAAGGTGACCTTGGACGTCTTTTTCGCGCCATACGCCGTGTCGAGCACGAGAGCGACACACCCCGTGCGGATCGGTGCTGGCAGCGCAACCTCGTAGCGGGCGCCGGGCTTCTGCCAGGCATCCTGCTCCAGCTGCACTTGGTACAACTGTTTGTCCGTCGCCAGAAAAAACGTACGCGGCGCGACTCCATCGGGGACCGCCGCCTTCTCCGGCCGCACGACCATTTCGAATCCACTGATGGGCAGTTCGTGGGGGGCGGCCATGACGACGAGCTCGCCGCGCCCGTCCCCGCCGCGGTTCTCGGACCACACGGTTTCCGAGTTGCCGTCTGCGAGGGCGCGCGGGTCGCCCACCGCGCTTGATGCGCCCGTGGGCCGCAGCATGGGCAGACCCGAACTCGCGCCTTCTACCGGCGTCGCGGTCAGCACCGTCGCGGCGTCCCGCTCCCCCGGCGGAAGGCGCTGCACCCGGGCCGGCCGTAGCTTCAGGTCCTTCGGGGATAGCAGCTGCGGCGCGAGGATGGTGGGGCGCCCGCATAGGGTCATGTCTTCGCGCTGCTCGCCGACGAGCACGGTGCGCGAACCATCTTTTCGCGGCTCGCTGACTTGCACCATGGCGCCGGCGCGTTCGCCCCATTCGCCACGCACATAGCCCGTCTCGCCGGCAAAGACAGTGACCACGCCGCCCGCGCCCAGCGGTGCTGCGTAAACGGCCTGCCACGCCCGGTCCGGCGTGGCGCCTGGCAGCGTCACCAGGATCGCGCGTCGCCCGGAGCCAATGGGCACCACCGTGAGCTTCGATTTGGCAGCGCGGGCCAGGTAGTCCGTGGGCGCGTCCACCACCGTGCCAGAAGCGAGCGTGCACTTGCCCGCGCCACAGAGGTTCGTGCGTAGTGCTCCGTTACCGTCGAAGCCAACGGCCAGGGCGCGCTGTCCGGCACCCGCCGCTGCGACCGCGAAAACGGGCGCCGCCTCCGCGAAAGCTGCGGGGGCCATTTGCAACACTGCGATAGCGGGCAGAGCCCATGGAAGCCGGCGCACGCCGGGATGCTGTCAGCCGTCCGCCGGAAGCGCCAGCTTTCTCGACCACAGAAACGCATCCACGCGCTCTTTGCCGCGAACCAAGTGGTTCGCCAGCACCGCGGTCTTGCGGAAGCCGTTGGCCAAATAGATCGTGCCCAGGTCCACGTCATCGGTGGGAGCCAGGGCGAAACAACCCACGATCCCACGCTCGAAGAGCTCGTCGGTGAGTTTCCGGACCGCGGACATGACCAGGCGCGTTTCTTTCTCGGTTCGCGGCCCCGTCAGCAGTTCGATGAAGGCATTGTTGAAACAGGGCTGGCTTTCAACGGACGCCATCAATGAAAAGCCGCCGCGCGCAGTGCAGGCGAAGTACAGACGCTGCACATCCCGGCCGAAGGGCTCGAAACTCGTCAGTGCACGCCCCTGTCGGGACGCAGACGCCAGCGCCTTGGTCACGTCAGCCGGGCGCGCCACTTGGACTCGGACTGCCGGCGAAGACTCTGTGTCCTGTTCCTTCCAGTGCTTGCGGATGCGCTGGTACAGGCGCTCAGCGTCGGGCCCGTCGGTGGACGCGTTGAAGGCCGGCCGCAGGCCGGACTCCTCGGCGCTGGTATCGTTGCCAACGTCCGCGCCTAAAATGAAGGCGTCGCTGCGCTTATAAAACCCGGGAATGCTCCCTTCACGGGTGAATCCAAGGCGGGCCCAGGTGGAGCATTCGTCCCGCTCCACGAGGGTAAACACGCGGTCCATGCCTTCGCGTCGGGCCAGGGACATCACAAACACGCGCTTCGCCGGGTGAGGACCCGAGCGGAAGTCGATGACACGCATGGTTTTTTGGCGGCGATTCACCATCAAACACAGGGAAACCCCGTCGTTCTGGAATAGGATTTCGTCCGACGCCTTGGACTGCGCGACACGTGTAGCCATGAGTTGTCCCCGCTCTGCGTCACCGGTGTACAAGCACCGTGATATCAATAGGTTAGGATCGGTTCGCGACCGACCGCATTTCAAATGTGAAATGGATCTAGCACGAGCGAATATCCTAGGCAACCGAGCCCCGGGGCCGCCGCAGGGAGTCTCCGCGTTGTGGTTCTGAGGGGTTAGCCGCGATCGCTGATGTACAGCTTGAGGGTCGACGCGGCGGCGTGGCGGTCAAAGGGCACTTCGGCAAGCACGCCGCGCTTGGAAATGTCGTCGAAGAGCTGCATCAGGAAGCTGTGGAACGCCACGCACTCGTCGATGGCTTCCTCGAGGCGCTGCGGGTCCACCAGATCCGTGTCCTCCAGCCGAGCCATGGCGCGGATGAAAGCGTCGAAGCGGGGATAGTCCGTCGAGCGCAGCAGCGGGTAACCCATTGCTCGGAAGTACGAGAGGAACTCGCGAACGTATTGGAAGTTGTAGACCGGCGCCCAGCGATCCTCTGCCGGCGAGTACTGGGCCTTGCTGGCAAACGCCCGCACGATTTGGGCAAACATCCAAACGTCGCGGCGCAGTCGCTCACTGGTTTCGCGGAGCGCGGCCTTGTCATCGAAGACGCCGTCTTCTTCTAGAGACACGCCCAACGCTTTGCCGAGGAACAGAATGGCGTTGCGCAATGCCGGGCGCAGATTCGCGTTGGCTTGTACCAGCGCGGCCCGGAGCTCAGGCTCCGACGGCATGGCCGCGGGTCCAGGCAGGTCGTGCTGGAACACTCGTCGTATCTCGAGCCGCAAACTTCCCGCGATGCCCTCCAGCGCACTCTTAATACCCAGCAAGCGGTGACCAGATACCCGAAACTGGCGAGCTTGTTCACGCAGCATCGAGGCCGGCGCGAGCATCAAGTCCCGTTCGAAGCTGTCCGCCAACAGCGAGCCGGACCATTGGCGCAAATAGTCGCTCAACGCCCGGGCGTCCGAACGCAGCACAGAAAGCACCAAATAGGCGCGGCCAGCGGCGCGCCGACGCCGAGCACCGACATCCGTGCTGATGCGCGTCAAGAGGCGCAGATAGCGAAGCATGCGAAACAGCGCCAAGAAAGTCAGTGCCACCAAACGGTGCGCGCTGTCGCCGGGCACGCTGCGAATCAAGTCGAGTACCTGACTCGAGCGAATGCGATCGAACTCCGGCCGGAACTCCAGCGCCGTCAGTGGATTGAAGAACGTATTGTGACTGACCTCGCGCTGCATCGTGCCCAGCAGCGCGTAGAACAACCGAAACGGAACGCGAGGGCTACGCACGACGCCGTCCACGACTTCGCCATTTGAGAACAACGCCTGGCGCAACGCCACCAAGCTCGCTTCAGGATCCTCTTGTCCGCCACCTTCCCGAGCCAGACGCGTGCGCAGGTTGTCTTCGGGCAGCACCGTTTCCAGGTAGCGGTGGAAAACCAACTTGCGGTCGCGATTGCCAAGCAACTGACGCGTCAGCGCCAGGCCGCGCTGCAATCCATCGCGGTAGAGCAGGGTCGCCTGGCGAAAATCGACCGCGACCACGGGTGCGCGGCGCGGTGGACCCGGGTGGTTGCGTGGATTCGAAAAGCACGCACTGGCCTTGAGCAGGATCTCGAGCTCGAACAGGATCTCTTCTTTGCTCTCCAGTCCTAGCTGAGCAAACCAAGCGTCACGCGCCGCGCGCTGCTCCTGGGCCAGCGCGCGGGTCTTGTCTAGCAGCTCGCTGTATGGATCCGCCCGTTCAAGCAGGTGGGGCGGAAGCGAGGGCGCGGCCATCGGACGGCTACTCTATCGCAGCTCGACCGAGTCGGCTTCAACTGTCCTGCGAAATGCTGGCCATGCTCCTGCGCCCCACCGACGACGGTGAGAGTGTCAGCCCTTTGCGTTTGGCCCGCCAGAATAGCAGGGCGGGCAGGATCAACACCGCCGCGAAGAGCGTGGTGACTTCCCCGACGGCGGCCGCCAGCCCAAAGCTCTGGACCGCGCGGTTGATGCTCAAGAGCAGCGCCAAATAGCCAAGGGTTGTGGTCAGAGAGCAGAGCACAACGGCGCCGCCCGTTTGCACCAGCACGCTGTACAGCACTTCATCGCCCTCCAGCTGCCGTCGTTTCATCACGTTGATGGCGTAGTCAGCACCGACACCAATACTGATGGGCAGCGCGACAAAGTTCAGGAAGTTCAACTTGATGTCGCGCAAGGACAAAAACGCCACGAGCCAGAGAACACCAAGCAGCAGCGCCAGTAGTGCGAGCCAACCGCCACTCTTGCCGCGGAACGCAAAGACGATCACCAAGAACGTCCCGATCAGGCTGAGCAAGATCGCTTTGGGCGCGTCTTCGCCGATATTGATCAACATGTCGGCGAAGATCACCGGGTCCCCCGAGCCACGGATGATATCGCCGTTCGGCAACTTCACTTCGCGGAAGCTGTCCGCCCAGGCGAGCAGATAGTGCGCGTCGTAGACGCTGCGCCCCTCCGTGGGCACGATGAACACGATGTTGCCGCGCCGACCGTCCTTCTCGGTGAAGGGACGCGCGACCAACTCGGGCAGATCGTCAATGCCAACCGTCGACAGCTTCGAGGGGATATGCTGCTCTAGCTTCTTCCAATCCTCGGCCTTGATGAAGCCGCGCTTCTTTGCGTTCTGCAGGCGCTCGTCGATCTCTTTCAGCAGCTTCAGCTTCGCGGGTTGCTCCTGGGGAAGAATGTCGAAGATGCTGACGACTCGGTCGAAAGGGCGGCGATCCTTGGGGGCCGCGTCGCGGCGCTTTTCCAGCTCGCTGACGAGAGGCTGCACCTGATCGAGTCGGTCGGTGAGGATCGCGCGGCCGTCCTGACCCAAGCGGCCGACGATCTTGTCCACCCGTAGCGACAGGCGCCCAGCGGACGTGGGCGAAAGACGCTCGTTGCGCACATTCGCCAGGTCGTACTCCATCGGATCTTCGACGAAATAGCGCACCGTCAGCACTGCCGCGCCGATGCCCAAGAGTGCGCCGCCCACTGCGATGATCCGGGGCCACTTGCGGGCAGCCAGGGCGAAGGGGTAGCCGTAGAAGCCCTTCATGCGGCTTCGCCAGCTTGGCTCCTTACGCGTGAACATCGGCGAGTACCGCTCGCTGAGCACCAAGATAGCCGGCAGAAACGTGTATGTCGCCACCCAGCACAGAATCATCCCGGCGCCGCCAATGATGCCGAAGTGCTTGAAGCCCTTGAAGTCAGTGGCCGCCAGCGAGCCGTAGGCGATCATTGCTGCGCCGGCCGCCGCGAGAGTCGCCGTGTGGGTGTCGCGATGGGACACGCGCACGGCTGCGCCCGGATCCAGGCCTTCGTCCCGTCGCGCTTCCAGGAAGCGGGCCATGTAGATGATGCCGAAGTTGATGCCGTTGCCAGCAATGATGCTGACCAAAAAGCCCGTTGCCGTGTTGAGGTAGCCGACGGTGAATTCGGCCATCCCGAAGGCCCAAACGCAGCCGACCAAAATGGTCGACCCCATCGCCAGCAGCGTTCGGAAGCGAAGGAAAAACAGCAGGACCACGGCCAAGATCAAACCCACGCCCCACGCGCCGACGTGCGCCAGGTCGTTTTTGACCGCGCGGTGCTGCTCCGCGCTCGTGATCAGATTGCCCGTGTAGCCGAAAGAAAGATCCAGCCCCAGCGCCTTCTCTTCTTCTTCGAGGATCTTCTCGATGGTAGCGCGAAGCTCGAAGGCCTTGTCGTCGCCACTGCCCAGCGGGGTGCGCACGAGAATGGCAGCGAGTTTGCCGTCTTCTCCGATGTAGTAGCCGTCGACGCCCTTGCTTTTCTTTTTTGCGTCGTCGACTTTCTTTTGGAAGCGTTTTTCCAAAGACTCCGCGGTGACTTCGGGCGGCGCGTCTTCGTCGTCCGTGATGCCCAAGTCGAAGCCGGCTTCTTTGCCTACTTCGTAGTCGTAGCGCGCGATGACGTCCGCATGGAGCTTCTTCAGGTCATCCAGCTCAGCGTATAGGTGCTTATTCTCTTGGAAGAACTTCTGAACTTCGCGGGTCCCGTCGTCGACAGACGCGACGTAGTCTGGACCGATCTTGCGTATGCGCGGCGAGACCTTGTCGACGAACTTCTTGAGCCCCTCGACGTCGCCCCCTTCTGCAACGACGGTGAGTGTGGACGAACCGGCGACCCGCTCGTTCACGCGTTGCAGCTCTTTCACACTGGCTTTTTCCGAGGGCAGAAGCTCGCTGAAAGCGGTGCGAAGCTCCAGCCGCGAAGCGGCGAATCCCGCAGGAAGCAGGCTCAGAATCACAAGCGCCACCACCGCCCAGGGGCGCTTGGTTTGCCAGTCCGCCAGGAAGTTCAGGATCGGCTCAAGGGGCCGTCGACGCATCATCACGGCCTTCGACTGCACCTCCTGTGCCAGGTCCGGCAGAGAGGCGCGCGGACTGCGTCGCTCGTTCTTTTTACTCACCCCTCGAACTCACCATTTCGTTTGTGGGCTGTGACTTCAGGGCTTGAAGTTGAACGGGTAGTTCACGGTGGTCTCCATGCCGCGCGACGAAGGAGCAAATTTGAGCTTCTTCAGTTCGGCCACGGCGCAGTCCACGACTACGGGAGACTTGAGATCGCTGCGATCCTGGTTGAGCTCCGCAGACTTCACCTTGCCTTCGGGATCGAGGGTGAAGGTGAGCGTCATGGTGCCCTGCAAGGTCGGCAGATCCTTCTTCGCCTTTTCGTAGCAGGCGCGGAACGGCTTGCGCTGGTTCACGATGGTCTTTTGGATCAAGTCCGTGGTGCGAGTTTCTGTTTCTTCGCCACCACCGCCGGCAGACTCCCCGCCCGGCGGGTCCTCCGAACCGTCCGAGCCAGCCGCGGGTTCGGCCGGGGCCGTCGGGTCCGTCGCCGTTGCGGTATCACCGCCCGCTTTGGGCGCGTCAGTTCCAGCGGCTGGCGCTTCAGCGGGTTGGTTCTGCCCGCAACCGGCGAACGCAAACAACGTGATCAGCAACGCGCCCGTCACACCTTGGGCGATTCCGCAGGCCTTCATGGCCGCGCATCATAGCTGAGGCGGGCCGCCGTGCGGGTTTTCGTGAATTGACAAGCGTCAGCCGGCCGCCAGATACGGTTCCCACTCGGAATATGGGCGCTTTTCCGTCAACAGGATCTGCGCCGTCGTGCTCCAGCGGGGCTTGTGCGGCCGCTTCAGCAAATGCATTCCGGCCTCATCCGGCGTTCGGCGGCCCTTTCGAAGATTGCAGGAGCGGCACGAGGTCACGAGATTCTCCCAGCTGTCGGGCCCACCCCGACAGCGGGGAACGACGTGGTCGAGGTTGAGTTCCCGTACGGGCAGGCGCCGGGTGCAGTACTGGCAGGTGTGCTCATCCCGGAGCATTACGTTGCGCCGGGTGAGCCGGACGACGGCCTTGGGAACCCGCTCGTAGCGTTGCAGGTGCAGCACACGGGGGACGCGCAAGGCCCCACCAAGAATGGGAATGGCGTCATCCACGGCGTCGCGGACCGGCAAAGCCCGCCAATGCGGGAAGTCGTGAGTCTCGCCAGATTCGTCGAGGGCCTTGGCGGCACCACCGTAGAGCAGCACGATGCCTCGCCGCGCCGTAGTCAGACTGACCGGCGCGAAATAGGCGTTCAGCAATAAGACCGGGACCGTAAGGATGTCCGGGGTGTGGGTCCTTGGGCTCCCCTGCACCGCGCGAGCTTAGCACGCAGCGCGGTGCCGGCCGAATCCACAGGATTTCCTGCGACAGCGGACGGCAACTCAGTTGTCCGGGGCCCTCGACCCCGCAGGTGTCTTGGGCTATCCCCACGCCCGAGTCATGCGCAAAACGATCCAAAGGCACGCAATGATGCTGGGCGTCGGCCTAGCCTTCGCAATGGCCAGCTGCGGCCCAGCGTTGCCGCCCGAAGCCAGTTGGCCTCCCGCCGCCAAGCGTTGGTTCGACCGCGCTGAGCAAAGCTACCGCACCGGCGACATGGAAGACGCGGAGACCGCAGCGGACAACGCCCTGCGCATGCTGCCGGACGAACCGGAAGTGCGACTGCTCGCTTCCCGCATCGCCCTCGCCCGACTGGACTACGATCGTTCGGTGCAACTCCTGGTCGGAGTGGAGACCCCCGAAGCAGGAGCCGTGCGTGGCCGGGCCTACTGGTACGACGGCAAGCTCGAGCAAGCCGCGGACGAGTTGGAGCGCCTGGTCCTGAATCCGGAAGTGCGCGACCCGTGGGCCACGGAGGTCGCGAAGCTCGCGCGCCGCGGCGTCGGACGCACGCCCTTTCGCATGTCCGGCGGACTGCTCGCTGTCTCGGAGATGCCGCGGGTGGCTGCCACTGCCCTCGTAGTTCCCCTGGAGGTCAACGGTGAGCCGGCGCTGGGATTGATCGCGACGGGCACCGCCGAAGCCGTCGTGGACTCAAGCAGCGGAGGCGAGCCCACTTGGCTGTCGCTACGCTTTGGCGAACGCGTCGAGGTCAAAGACGTTCCGGCCCTCGCCAAGGATCTGTCCGGGATTTCGCGCCAGCTAAACGCGCCTATCAAGATGTTGATCGGTGTGAATCTGCTCCGGCACTTGCACCCGACCTTCGACTTCACCGGCGGTCAGTTCGTGGTGCGCACCTTCGAGCCGCCGCCCCCGCCTGAAGCCACCACCTTGCGTGTGAGCTATTTGCGCGGCGGCGGCATGTTGCTGCGAGGCGCCTTCGGCAGCGAACCGACGTCGAAACCGGCTTCTTTGCTCGTGGATACGAGCATGACGTTCCCGCTAGCCCTTGACGACGGCGGCTGGAAAAAGGCCGGCGTCAGCCTCGAGAGCCTGCGCACGGTGCCGAACCTAGGCAACATGCGCGCAGGCATGCTGCCGGTGCTGCGCCTGGGCGCTTTCGAGCTACCCGACGTTCCGGGTGTCTACGGCGCACCCGTCGAGGAGCTGGAGAAGGGACTCGACGTAGACATCGACGGCCTCGTCGGGTCGGGACTGCTAGCGCCTTTCCGCGTGACCATGGTCGATGGTGGGCGCACCATGTGGCTCGAAGACATTCCTCGCGAGGCCATCGCCGCCCAAAGGCGCCCGCTACGAGCCCCGCCGCCCTCGCCCGAAGATGGCGACGGCGAAGACCCCGAAGCAACGCCAGCTGCGCCGCCCGAAGGCGCGGCGCCCAAAGCGCCGGCACCCAAGGCGCCCGCGCCCAAGGCCGGTGGAGCGAAGAAGTGAGCGCTCGCCTCGCGGTCTACGCGGGAAGCTTCGACCCGCCGACTTTCGGCCACCTGGATTTGGTCGACCGCGCTTCCAAGTTGTTCCCCGAGGTGATCGTCGCCGTCGGCATCCACCCGACCAAGTCAGCGCTCTTCTCCACCGAAGACCGGCTGAGCCTACTCACCGAAATCTGCAAGCCCTTCGGCAACGTGCGCGTGGACTCTTTCCGCGGACTTCTCATCGACTACGTCAAGCGCCAGAACGCTCGGGTCATCGTGCGCGGATTGCGGGCTGGCACAGACTTCGAATACGAGCTGCAGATCGCCCACGCCAACGCAGATTTGCGCCCGGAGATCGACACGGTGTTTCTGCCCACACGCACCAACTACGGCTTTATTTCCGCGTCTTTGGTGCGAGAAATCGCCATGCACGGCGGGGATATCGAGCGCTACGCGCCGCCCAACGTCTGCGCCGCCCTCAAGAAGAAGTTCGCCGCGAGCTAGGGATCCCTGGGCGTGTCGCTCTTTGACATTCCTCCAGTTCAACCCGTGGTGGCGGGGCTGGGGGACGGCCTAGTAAACGACCCAGGGCGAAGGCATCAGGATCGAGACGCCCATCGCGAGCGTGGCCCACGCGACGCCGCGCCGAACAGGAGACAGCTTTTCGTCGTCGACGGGTGGGTGCCCAACGCCAGATGCGCGACGCATCACGATCAGCAAGATGAAGATCGTGATCCAAACCGTGCACGCACTGACTGGCATCCATGCCTGCCAACCGAGACTGGAAAAGCCCTCGGCCATGCCACGCCGCAGGATCGGCAGCACGTGCACGTAGCCGTTGTACAAAAACATCACCACCGGCGTATACAGGAAGAGCCCTGCGATCTTGTTCTGCTTTCGGCCAAAAAGCGCGTAGGCAACATGACCACCGTCGAGCTGCCCGACAGGGATCATGTTCAGAAACGTAACCAAGAATCCGGCCCAGGCGGCGAGAGCCGTCGGATGCAGATGCACGTCTTGATCCGGCGCGATGTTGCCAAAAACGAGCGCCTTCAATGCCCAGTACAGAATGCTCTGGCCCTCTTGTATGTAGCCAGTAGCGGACCGGGGACCCAACTCCGAGAGTGACAGGCCAAAGAGCATCACCGGGACCGCCACCACCATGCCGGCGATGGGGCCCGCGGCGCCGATGTCGAGCAGGGCGTTCGCCGAACGAATGCGCCGCGGCATCACGATCACCGCGCCCATAGTCCCGAAGGGATTCAGGATCGGAAAGGGAATAAAGTACGGCAGCGAAGCCGGAACGCGATGGATGCGCGCCGCTATGTAGTGGCCAAACTCGTGCGCCACCAGGATGCCCAGCAGCGGAACCGCAAACACCCACGCGCCCCGCAGCGCTTCCCACGTGCCCATATTCGGGCGCGCCGTCCAGCCCTGGCCAACGTAAAAAACACTGATCACCGTCGCGACAAACAAGATCGCGTTCGTGCGCGGATTGAACACTGGCACCGGGATCTGCGATTCGCGTGGTTCGACTTCGGCTTGCACGGCCTGCGCGCCGAGGGGCACCGACTCTGGTGCGCTTGCATCCACGGTCGGAAAGCTCGGCGGCACGGGTTCTGCGCTCATGAGCCCAAGGATCCCCGAATGCGCGCGCCAAGCCGCTGGAGTTGCGGGCCGAGTTCCGCGTCGAGCACGCCAATGTCCGTCTCAAGCAATAAATGTCCCCGTGCGCGCTCGGGCGCTTCGACGAAAGTGAGCGTGCCCGCTTCGAGCCCCAATCCAGCGATGTCGCCCTTTAGCTGAGCGATATCCGCGGGGTGGGCGTGGATCTTCACCGAGCGGGCGCCCCGCGCTTCGGACAGCGCTTGGCGCGCCAAGCTCCGCACCCGCGTCGGATCCGCAGCGAGAGACTCACCGAGCAAACGTTCCGCAAGCACCACCGCGACTTCGACAACGCGGTCCAGGGCACGTTCATCCGCACGGGTCTCCAGCGCTTTGAGCTCGATGGCGCGCGCCGCGAGTGTGGCCGCTGCCTCGGCACGCCCTTCCGTTTGGGCGCGCAGTTTGACGCCGGCCACTTCCTTGAACGCACTTTCGACGAGCTCCCGAGATCGCTGCTCCGCGCTCTGGACGATCTGTTGCGCCCGCTCTTCCGCCGCCACGATCTCCCGGGGGATCCGCCGCCCCGAAGGCACGGGCGCGCGCTGCGGCAAGGCCACGGGCTTCCAAATGTCGCCCTCCGCGCGGAGCACGCGCCCCTTCGCGATGCTCACGTGAGCCGCCTTTGCTCCAGAGCGCGCACGATGCGCGCGAGCTCTCCGGCAAGTACCTTGGCGCGGGTGCTCTTGTCTTCCCCGGATAGCTCTGCAACTAACGCCGACGTGCGGGGCGTGGCGACCAGGCCGCCGATCAGGCCTTCGCCCCGACACCCAAGCAGGTAGCTAGTTGCCACGTACGCCGCGGCGAAACGCTCGGATTCATTGCTCATTTAGCGAGTACCCGGCATCATGGGACAACACTCTACCCTCGGCAAGTAGCTTGTCGAGGTGCGCGCGCAAGCTGAGCCGCGCAATCGGCCACACCGCTTTGGGCGTGTCGTCGTAAACCTTCGCGAGCAGCTGCTCCAAATCCGCCGCGCCCGCAGCCAGCGCATCGAGCACCTTGGCCTCGCGCTTCAAGCGATGTCGCACGTAGTGCTCGAAGTGTGCCGTCGGTTCGGTGATTGGATCGCCGTGGGCGGGCAGCGCCACCTGCGCGTGCAGTCCTGCCAAACGACGCAGTTGGTCCAAGTAGACGCGCATGTCCCCGTCGCCGGGTTCGATCAGGATGGTACCGACGCTCGCCACCATGTCACCGACCACTACCGCGCCCAACCGCTGCTCCAGCAAACACACATGCCCCGGCGCGTGCCCAGGGGTGTGCAGCACTTTCCAACGCTGCGTTTCCGGTCCCGCCAGGTCGATGCAGTCGCCGTCCGCAAGTCGCCGCGACACGACCACGTCGGGCAAGCGCTGCGCGGTGAGATCGTGCGCCCACACCGGCAGACCCAACTCCCGCGCCAAGAATTCGGTACCGCCGACGTGGTCCGCGTGGTGGTGGGTGACAAACAGCGCTACCGGGCGACGACCGCGGCCAATCAGCCCCCGGGCCCACTCCAGCCAGCGACGCCGCTCGTCATCGTAGGGCGTGGCGGGCTCCACGAGCAGCACCTCCCGCGCGCCCAAGGCATAGGAGTTGGTGTGCGTCGCCGGAAGTAGGGTGGGCGTGCGCGCCGCAAAGGCCTCTACGCCGTCGGCGATCTGCGTTCCCAACATGGACGGTATCGAGACCGGCCGCGAATTCGCGGCCGTGTCCGCTCAGACGTTTTCGACGACCACGGCAACAGCTTCGCCGCCACCGATGCAAAGCGTCGCAAGGCCACGCTTTGCCTTCTTATCGCGCATGGCGAAGAGCAGCGTCGTCAAGATGCGGGCGCCCGTGGCGCCGATGGGGTGGCCCAAGGCGACGGCACCGCCGCGCACATTCACTTTCTCCGGATCAATGCCGGCAAGCTGATTGCACACCATCGTGACACACGAAAACGCCTCGTTGATCTCGAATAGGTCGATATCGGCCACCTTGAGCTGCAGCTTCTGCAGCGTCACGTCGATGGCTTTTGCAGGCGCCGTGGTGAACCAATCCGGTGCCTGGGCCGCGCCGCCGTAGCCCACGATGCGGGCCAGGGGTTCGAGTTTGTGCTCCTTGACCATCTTCTCCGTGGCCAAGACCAATGCCGACGCGCCGTCGTTGATGCTCGAAGCATTCGCCGCGGTGATGGTGCCGTCTTTAGCGAAAGCCGGGCGCAACTTATCGAACTTGCTCGGATCGCCTCGTCCGGGCTCTTCGTCGTCCGTGACCACGATCGGATCGCCTTTGCGCTGGGGCACAGCGACCTGGGCGATCTCGTTCTTGAACAGACCCTCTTTGATTGCACCGAGGGCGCGCCGGTAGCTCTCCCGAGCGAATGCGTCCTGGGCTTCACGCGTGTACTTGTACTCCTTGGCACACAACTCGCCCGCGTTGCCCATGTGGAAGTCGCTGTAGGGATCCCACAGCCCATCGAAGATCATGCCGTCGACCAACTTGCCGTCACCCATGCGGTAACCCGTACGCGCCTTGTCCAAGTAATAGGGCACGTTGGACATGGACTCCATGCCGCCCGCGATAGCGATCTCGATGTCGCCCAGCATCAGGGCGCGACTCGCCAGCACGACAGACTGCAGCCCGGACCCGCATACTTTGCTGACCGTGGTGCAGGGCACGCTGTCCGGGATCTCTGCGTACAGCGACGCTTGACGCGCCGGCGCTTGGCCGATGCCGGCCGAAAGCACGTTGCCCATGAAGACCTCTTGGATCTGTTCGGGCTTCAGCTTGGCGCGCTCCACCGCGGCCCGGATAGCAACTTCGCCCAACCGCGGCGCCGACAGGCTGGACAGCGCACCCAGATACGAACCAATGGGCGTGCGCGCGGCACTGACAACGAAGACCTCGTTTACATGATGCGTCATGGGACTCTCCTCACTTCCAGCAGCACCGGGCCGCCGCATTGGCGGTTTAACGCGCTTTTGCGGAAGTGGCCAGGGGCGCACCTGGTTGCGAGAGCCGCTGCGACGAAACGCGGACTCCGTGGGCCGCACTCGGTCGGGCCGGCGGCGGACCCGGCCAGCGCGGCGACTGAAAAGGCATCCAGCCGGCGCGCGTGACAGGGCGCGGGACGTTCGTCAGTGCAGCGTGAAGCCGACGCCGATGCTTGGGAAAAGATAGTTGAACTTGCCGCCGTCGTTGCTGGTCGGAGCGTATATGACGCGGGCCAGCGGCCCCACGCTCCACTCGTCGCCGATCCAGAAATCGTAGCCCGCACCCGCGCCGAGCAGGAAGCCCGTCGGATCGTTGCCACCGCTCTGGCCGCCGGCAGTCACGAAATCGACCACGGCAAAGCCGAGGAGGCCCTGAAAGAACAGCCCCTCGGTGGGGTCCAAGTAGTAGTTTGCGAACAAGGCCGTCGCGGCCATGATCAGCGTGCCGTCGGCGGTGCCCTCGAAACTCCCGCTCTTCACCGTGGGATCTTTGGTGGAACCCCAGAGCAGCGTGCCGCCGATCACCAGGCCGGGCGCGGGTGTGCCGCCGAACATCAGATCGCCGCCGTAGGTGAAGCCGCTGTAGTCCACTTCTCCGACGCCGACATCGGGTTTCGCGGTGCCAATCAGCGCCCCGAAGTTGGGGCCAATGCGGAAGTAGAAGCCGTCGTGGGTACGCGCGCCTCCAGCGGGGGCCGGCGCGGGCTCCGCAGCGGGAGGGGGCGGTGGCTGCTGGGCAGCGGCGCCCAGAGTCACAAGAACGGTGGACAGTCCAGCAACGAACGCGAGCTTATTCATGATCCCTCCTCAAGTGAGTCCAACCTCCGTCATCTCATGACGGAACGACATTGCCAAGAAAGAAGGGCACCGCAGGCGGCCTTCGAACGTTTCACGGCTCCTTGGTGGCGCGAGTTCGCGCGGCGCCGACGCC
>CBDUPW010000049.1:0-33430 GCA_965369205.1 uncultured Polyangiaceae bacterium
GATGGCGGCGTCAAGACGTACACCTTCGGTCCCGTCGAAGTCGAAGGGCGACTCAAGTCGCCGCAGGTCATCTACTTCCTGCGCCGCGTGCGCGCCGAGTTTGCGGCCGGCGATCTGGGTCACCGCTCCTTCATGCGCGAAATGAGCGACACCCGCCGCAACCCCGCGCTGCGCTAGAATCCGTCGCGGCGCTACTGCGGGGCAAAGAGAGCGCTCGCGTTGCTGGACCGGATACCTTCCGGTCGCACGCGAGCCCCCGGGGCTCTGCGGCTACTTTCCCGATGCCGTCGACTCGTACAGATACGGGTGCGAGCTTGCGGAGTACGTATTCTGTCCGACGATGTCCATGTCGCCGTCCGCGCCGATGTCGCCCACGACGCCGGTGTACAGGCCCTTGCCGCTGACGACGACTTCGGCTTTGCCGAAGACCCCGCCGCAGTTGCGGTACACGGTCACGTTCGCGGTTTGGCCCCACATGCTCCAGGCCACTCCACTGATGACGTCTAGATCAGCGTCGCCATCGATGTCTGCCAAGCGCACGGTGTGCCCGCCGTTGAAGTTCTTCGCCAGCACGTGTTGCGTCCACGCCGCCGTTGGGTCTGCGGGTGCTTCGTACCAGGCGAGCACGTGGTTCTTGCCGTTGCGGTAGCCTTCGGCGGGCGAGAGGATCACGTCGTTGCGGCCATCGCCGTTGAGGTCTCCGATGGCCTCTTTGACGTTTGCATTCACAGCCTTGTAGCCGGCGTCGATGGTGTGCGCCGCGTACGCCCCGCTGCGTGGGTTTGCGGGTGCCGCCAGCCAGTGACCACAGATGGTCACGTCGAGCTCGCCCTTGCGGTCGATGTCGCCGACCGCAAAGCCTTCCCCTGTGGCGCCGTAGGGTTTGGCGTCGATCACACGCTGCTGCCAAGCGTCCGCGCCGTCTTGAAAGAAGAAGATCAGTTGGTTTGGGCTCAGGGAGCGCACGACGACGTCGAGCTTTCCATCGCCGTCCATGTCCGCCAGCTCCATGTCGTTGATGTGCTCGACGGCCAGGTTGCTCACGATCTTGTGGATGGTCCACGTGCCGGACGCGCCGGGATTCTGCAGCCAATAGATGTAGGCCGAAGGCGGCGCGCCGCTGTGTTCATCCATGGACACGACCACGTCGGGTTTGCCGTCCTTGTTCACGTCGCCAAACTTTGCGGCGCCAATGAAGGGCTTGAAAGGGGAGGGCTTGGGCAAGTTGTGCTGGGTCCAGGCGCCCGCGCCCGCTGGCGCCTCGAGCCACGCGAAGTTCACTCCGCCCTTGCCGTGTTTGCCGCCTTCGAACACGCCGATGTCCAAGCGGCCGTCGCCGTTGACGTCGGCGATGTCCAGGGCGGATAGCCCTGTGATCTTCCCGACGCTGACGTCCTGCTCCTTCTTGAAAGGTACCGCTGGGTCGTTGCCGCAGCCGAGATCCACGCCTGAGGTTCCGCCGCTGCTGGCGCCGCCGCTACTCGCGCCACCGCTGCTCGCACCGCCGCTACCGGCCCCCGCTCCGCCGCCAACTGCGCCCCCGCCCCCGGATCCCGCGCTGCCGCCCGTTGGCGCGCCTCCGGTGCCCGCGTTGCCGCCCGCTGCCCCGCCAGTCCCCGCAGGCCCTCCGGCGCTGTCGTCGCTGCCGCATGCCACGGCGAGCACGAGCGCCGATGCGCACACAGGGAGGAGCATTATGGGAGCGGACCGTTTCATCGTTGACGGAGTGTAGCGGCCCCCGCCGTTGCCCACCAGGCGCCGCATGCCCCGCGTGCTCTCGCGCGAGATGAGCGCGCCCGCGATGAACCGGGTCTCGACCCAAAAGAATGCAGACGATTTCGCCTCGAGGTCGATTGTCCGCAACTCCCGCGGATGAGCAGCCGACATGGCCGCATTCAGCAGGAGAATCCATCATGACCGGACGCATTGACGGTGCCACACGCGCAAGTCGTAGCTACTCAGAAGACGCTTCGTTCGACCAAGGATTCTCGAGATTCGGGTCGGGCGGAAGTAGCGGACGGTGACGCCATGACGACACATCACAACAGCACGGACGGACTATTCCCAAGGCGTGAGCTGCAGGTGGAAAGGGACGACGAACCGACGAACCTGAGCAAGGCTTTGAGCGACCCGTGGGCCTTGGCCGTGATCCTGTTCATCGCGACGCTTGGCACGGGCCTGATGGGTTCGGTGGAGGTTGCGCAGACCCGACCGCTGGCGTGGGAGGACGCCGTCTATGGGGTGATGCCTCTATTGGGCGTTGGAATTCTCGGTCCGGTGATCGTGTCCGGATGGCTGCGCAAGACGGTTTTCGCGGCGGATGGCGGACTCCAGTTCGAGCACCGCGGACAGTGGTGGGAGGTGGCGTGGGTCGATGTTGGAGAACTGCGCCCGGCAGCCTGGGACTACCGCTGGCGCAATGCGCTGCACTACGTAGACATCCTCGATGGCAGTCAGCCGCGCCGCGTGTACTTCGTGCCAACGCGGGATGCGGTCGCCTTCATCGACTATTACCGCGCCGAAAGTGGCGCGCGTTCGGGGAAGCAGCGAGGTCGCTCCCGGCGCAAGTAACGCGCCGGCGCTGTCGCTGCCAGGGCGGCCCACTCGTGGCGCAGGGAAACCTCGAGCTGCCCGCGAGCCGGCGGCAGCAAGCGGCTTCTTGCGGGCTAACGGCGCAGCATCTTCCGCCGTCGCGCCGCGTGCGCCCGCATGGACCTCAGCGCTCCCGCGTCCAGCGCAGCGCAAGCAGCGCGCCGACCACGGCGCCGCCGCCGCCGCCGATCAGTGTGTCCCAATCCGTGAAGGAATCGTCGATGCGCGCTAGCCCGACGCCGATCTTGACGACGCCGAGTAGCAACAGGCCGCCCAGCGAGCCAACGCACATGCCGGTCCAGGCCGCTGCAAAGCGACCCCCGGGTCCGGACCAGGACTTCGGAACTTCCGGTGGGCGCGCTGCGTCCGCCAGGTGCGCTTGCTCGCGCTCACTGCTTTCGGAACGAGGCGCGAGGTCCAGGGACTTTCGCAGTGCCGCGGCAGCTTGGAGGTGAACCTCGTGGCCGCGGAAGGCGGTCGGCACAATTGGGCGCGACTTGCCGTCGGCCAACACGATCCGGAGCCGCCCGAAAGTCTCAGGCGCCGCGTGGCGATGCTGGAAGAAGTGGCTGCGCTTCGACCACTCGACGTGTACGTCTCGGGCGCCGTGGGCGTCGAGCTCTCCTCGGGACAGTGGCACTCCGAGCAGCGTGCGCTTCCAGGTGATGCGGCTGCCGCGGATCGTGAAGTGGATGCGTCCGGACTCGCGTCCGCCCATGAAGAAGAGCAAGCCTGCAAAGCCGAGGAACACCAGGCCGAAGACGCCCAGCAAGCGTTGCCCGTGTTGCCACACCTCGAAACTCGGCACGTCCTGACGCAGCGCTTCGCGGAGCTGCGACGCGGTTGCTTCCGCCGCGGCAACGCTGGTGCGGCTAAACAACATGCGCCGCGTGCCGAGGTCCAGTTCGACTTGGCCGAGAGTGCTCCGATTCGACTGAACTTGTTTGACCTCGACGCCCTTCAGGTCGCTGAGCGCAAAGGAGCGCGGTCGGGTGTTCACCAATGTCGTGCGAAAGTACGTGCAGCTATCCTGGGCGCGATCGCAGCGCAGCACGCCTCTGTCCCAGCCGACTAGACTCGAGATCCCCCCGAGCAGTACGCAGACGCACGCGGCGATGATTGGGGCCCAACGGACCGGAAATGGTCCGTAAACTGCGACGCGCGCATCTGCGGCGTTGACCGGCGCTCGGCTGCGATAGGGCGAGCTCATTCTGACCAGCGTAGCTTGGCGATGCGTTCATGTGCGTGTGGCTCGCACCCGGCGAAATCAAATCATTTCGGGCCTAGAAACGTCTGAACTAGCCCGGGCACACAACTTCCCTTGAACATTGGCGCTTTTTGCCGTCAAAATTCCATTTCCTATGGCCGCCGCACAACCCGCACAACCCACTGTCATTCTTCGTGCTGCTGCCGTTTGGGGCACGACGGTGCTCGGCGTGCGCCACCTCGACTCTGGCAAGTCGTTCAGTCTGGGTGACGGACCGGATGCCGTTACCCAGAAGCCCGACGGTGCGCCGATCTCCGATTCACCGATTCGCGCTGTCGGTTCCGGTTGGGAGCTGCACGTGCGCGGCGCCACCGGTGGCGTGCTGACGCTCCGTGGTCGTCAAGAAGATCCGGCGCAGCTCGCGGCAACGGGTGCACCCATTGCTATCGTGGCGGGGGACTATGGGCTGATCCAGTACGGTCCGAACTTCAGCGTCTTCTTCCAGTTTGCGCACGCCCCACCGGCGCTGACGCAACGACTGAAGTTTGATTGGGCGCTGCTGTTGGCGTTCATCTTTTCCTTCGTGGCGGTCATTGGTGGCTTGGCGTTGATCTGGGCCATTACGACGCCGATTGGAATTCCGAAGCCGCTTGAGCTGACGAGCCAGCGAGAACTAGCACTGCAGTTCAACCTGAAAGAGGAAGAGACCGAGCCGCCGAAAGAGACCAGTAACGAAGACGGCGACAAGGGCAAGGGCGTCAAAGATCCCGGCGCCAAGGACAAGAAGGAACAGGGCGGCGGAAAGAAGATCAAAGGCGCCGAAGGTGCGCTAGGACGCAATGCCAAGGCCGAAAAGACCGAGCAACCTGGGGAAATCCGCAGCGGGCTCGGCGGCATGGCTGAAGCGCTTTCCAGCGACGTGGGCGAGGAAGTGCGCAAGACCCTCGGCACCATCAGCTCCGTCGCGGACGCCCTTGGTGGCCTGCGTTCGGACAACATCGTATTGGGCCAAGGCTCCGGAACGGGACTCAAGGGCAGTGGACCCGGCGGCGGGGGCACTGGCGAGGGCGTGCCTTTCGGATCGGGCACTCTCGACACCGGATGGGGTCCTGGACGTGGTGGTGGATTCGGATCCGGCAGTGGCGGACCCGGCGGCAAGGGCACTGGCGGCCACGGCAAGGGCGGCAAGGGCGGCGGCGACGGCAGCGGCACCGGCAAAGGGGACGGCAGCGGCACCGGCGAACGCAAGGTCGTCGGCAAAGACTCGCCGAAGGCCGGGCAGGGGCTGTCACCGTCGCAGATCTCGCGCGTGGTGATGTCGCGCTACGGCGCATTCCGCGCCTGCTACGAAGCGGCAGCGGCGCGGGATCCGAAGCTCGCCGGTAGCGTGAGTGTGAGCTTTGCGATCACGCCTGGTGGCTCGGTGTCGGGTGCAAATATTGGAGGCTCGTCCCTGAGCAATCCGCGCGTCGAAGGCTGCATCAAGCGGCAGTTCACGCGGCTCTCGTTCCCCTCCGCGGACAAGCCGACGAACGCCGGCTGGACCTTCAGCTTCCGCCCGAGCAAGAAGTGAGGCCGCGCCGCGGCGCGGCCGGCACGTTCATGGCATAGTCTTCTGTGGGCTCTTATCCGAGGACGGTATTCATGCGACTTTTTCCAGGATTCTTACGCTCCGGGGTGGGGGATAGCGCCCCCGCACTGGGGGGAATGGCCCCCGTTCGGATGCTTGGTGTGTTTGCCCTCGGCGTGGCTCTGGTCGGATGCGGTGAGGAAGAAGAGACCCGCACGCTGCGGCCGCAGATCGTCGGCATGACGAACCAGATGGGGGCCATCTACGACGACGGCGAAATGACCTTGTACGAGGTCAAGCTGCCCGTGGCGTTCCCCATCAAGGCACCGACTCAGGCCGAGCAAAACGCGTTGAACGGCTCGCCGGTCGCGCCCTACCCGGCCAAACCCTGGGTCACGACGGACGACATCAAGATCCAGATCAGTTGGACGCTGACCAATTTGGACCCCGATGACTACAGCGTGGAGCTGCTTATCGATCCCTGGAACGAATTCGGCCGCTACTGGCCCGGTCTGGCGCTGGTGGATGCGGACGATGGTGAATTCCAGCCAAATTTAAGTGGCATCGACATCTTGATGGAGCTGCCCGGCACCGCGTCGGGCCGTCCGTCGCGCCGGCACGGCACCTTCACATTCCAAGACATGAACGAGCTGGCCATCGACTTCGCGACGGTGATGAACATCATCGCGACGGCGCCGCCACCGGACCCCACGGCCGAGTACGATCAGACCGTGACTCTGGCGAACCACGCATTTGCCATCGAGAACAAGTCCTACAAAGACCTGCTGGTGAAGCCCTACATTCCAGGAGTCGTGCCCGCGCTGATCGGCGTGGACGCCGGTCTGCGCACGCGGACTCCCGCGAACATCGCCCTCGAGATCCTCGTGGAGGTCGTCGACTTGGGCAGCGGCCGCGTGATCGAACGGGACGCCAATGACCCGGTCATTCCCGAGCCGACAAACTTCGTGACCGTCGGATCCACCGCCGCACCCTGACCGGGATTCGTTCAGAAAAGGGAGCCCCCACCGGCAGAAGCGGCAGGAGGGCCCAGCGAGTTGACAGCACCAGCCCGCCGAGGAAACTCGCGCTTGGGGATGGGTGACGCAATTGAAATCGATGAACTAGCCCGAGCTTTCATCCAGGCGGCTGCGGATTCGGGCATCGGCGTCTTGATAACTTCCGCGACGGGTGATCAACCAAAGATCGTATTCGCCAGTGAGCGCACGGCCGAGATCATGCACGAATCTCCCGCGACACTGGTCGGGCGGGATGCGCTCGATGTGGTTGCGCCCGACGAGGTCACTCGCATTGCGGACATGGCGGGCGCTGCATCCCGCCGTGAGTCGACTCCATTTCATTTCGAGAGTGCAGCGCGCCGGGAAGACGGCACCCGGGTTCCCCTCGAAGTGGCGCTCGGACTGATTGATGAAGAAGAGCGCATCATCACCGTCGCGCTCTTGGTTGACATCACGGAGCGGCGTCGTGCGATTTCTGAGCTGGAGCGCTCCGAGCAGCGGCTCCGGCAGGTGATCGAATCGGCTCCCGTCGCCGTGTGGATCCTGGACGAACGACAGATATTTTATGCCAACGCCGCCGCCGTCGGTCTGTTCGGGTTCTCGAGTGTCGAGGACGCACTGGGTCATGACCCCAAGGAGTTCTTGGCGACGAGCGAGATCTCGCAGTTGGAGCAACGCCTTGCGGCTATGCTGGTGCAGCGTCGCAAGTTGCCGCCCCAGGAGTATCGCATCCGTCGCGTTGACGGCAGCATCATCCTGGTTGAGGTGAGTTCGATTTCTATCGAATGGGACGGCATGCCCGCGGTTTTGTCCTTCGGTCGCAATGTGACAGAGCGGCGCCAAGTCGAAGCGCGGTGGTTGCAGGCGGACCGTCTTGCGGCGCTGGGTCTCTTGGCGGGAGGCATGGCTCACGCGATCAACAATCCGCTCACCTACGTGCTCTTGAATCTAGAACACGTGAAGACGTCGCTACCGGAGCTTCATGTTGAAGCCGATGCAGGCGTGGGCACTATTGCGCGGCTTACAGAGGCCTATCAAGGCATCGAGCGCATCGCCCAGGTTGTCAAACGCATGCGCGCCTTTTCTCGCGTGGAAGAGCGCACGCGCAGCACCGTGAATGTGCGGACGGTATTGGAGGGCGCCATGGAGCTTGTGGGCCACGAGCTTCGCCACCGTGGGCGTTTGACGACGAACTATGCCGACGTGCCGCCAATCAACGCCAGTGCGGCGCACCTTGAGCAGGTGTTTCTGCATTTACTTGTGCACGCGGCGCAGTCGCTGCCCGAGGATGACAGCGCGGAAGTGCGCATCGAACTCATGCCGTTGGAGCCAGCCGAGGTGATGGTCGCGGTGACTATAGTGGGCCGCGCTCTCGCGCCGGCGGTGCTTTCGAATGTCTTCGAGCCGTTCTTTTCGGCTCAAGACGAGACCGGAGACACGCGCGTCGGCCTTCCGTTTTGCCGCGCCGTAGTGAGCGCCATGGGGGGCGAGCTGGTGGCCGAAAGTGACGCCACCACGGGCACGACGTTCCGCGTGATGTTGCCCGTCGGCGTGCTTGAGTCGGAACCGCCTCCGTCGGAAACGGCCTCGATCCGACCGGGGCCTCGCAGTGAGCGGCCGACGGTTCTTGTTGTCGACGACGACCCGGGCATCGGAGGCGCCCTAAGCGTTGCTTTGGAAGATAGTTGCGAAGTCACGTTCCTTGCGAGCGCGCTGGAAGCTCGCGACCGCCTGATTTCCGGCGACCGCTATGACGTAGTGTTTTGCGACATGATGATGCCGGACCTCGACGGCGCGGCATTGTGGGAGGTGCTACACCGCGTGCGACCCGAACAGGCCGCTCGATTCGTGTTTATGACGGCGGCCGGCGCACACCCGAAGGTGGCAGAGTTCTTTCAACGCACTGGCGCGAAGCGCTTGGACAAGCCCTTCCGATTGGACGACGTGCAGCGCGTGGTGCTCAGCGCCAAGCTTTCCTGAGTAACTCAGTCCGCTGCGGCGTCACGCAAGTTGAGGTCATCCGCGATGACCTCGTTCCTGCGCAGCGCAGGCGCGGGTAGTTGTCCGAGCAGGGTCCTCGACAGAGTCTTCAACTGTGCTTCGTCAAGAGAAAGAGATAGCCGAACGGTACGTCCTTGCGCTTGGATCTTGGCGTTTGCAAGCGGGTTCACGCCTAGCTCGAGTTGCATCAGGCCGGCAGAGTCCCGAGAGAAGCCCGTCAAGATCCGGGCGACTTCCTGGGCCAGCGCTTCTGCCTCGAGGCCCAACACAACTTCCACGCGCACCGGTGCGAGGTCGATGCCGATGGCCGCGGCGCGCACTCGGGAGAGGGGGCTGACGCCAGCGGCGTCGAGCCGCGTCATGCGCGTCAGCCAACCTGGCGGCAGCAGCAAGCTCACAACGACTGCGTGTTCCCCCACTTCATGCCGCAGCCCGGAGTGCGCTTCGTTGCTGCGTACGTTTGGATTGCGGCCCTCCGCGGTGTCCACCGCCGCACGTAGCGTTCGGCCTTCGCCAAGGATCAGTGGGCCGCCACTGCGCGTCGCAATTTCGCCTTGGGTGGAGCCCCGATCCCGGACGCTTTCAAAGGAGCCCAATGCGCTGCGGATAGGCGCACCTCCGCGAGCGCTCACCACGCGCTCAATGCAGGTCAAAGTCTGTGCGCTGTCAAAGCCGCCTTGAGCGACGACGCCCACGTCGAGGGGTTGCTCGGGCAGCACCTTCGGCACAAACAGCGCGAGCTCTTTGAGGTGCGTGAGTGGACTGTCTTGGCAAAGCTCGTCGATGGCGCCAAGCCCCTGCAGGCTCTGCCCGCTTGCCAAGAGACTCGCGCCCCATTCGCTACGGCGCAATGCGTCCGCGTCGACGGTGATCAAGAGCACGATGTCCTGGGGCACTGCGCCGAGTGCGGTGAGGCGCACCGGATCCGGCGGCGCCGCGCCGCGACTTCGCCATAACAGCACGCCCAGGGCTGCCGTACACAGCAGCAGCAGGAAGGTCTCGGCGCGACGCTCACGGGTCATGGGCGCGGACACTCTAGGACAAGCCGGGCCGGGCTTCACCCGTGGTCCGCTGAATCGCCGCGTTAGCAGTCGTCGGCGCGACGTCCGTCGCTGCCCCGTCGACCTTCCGGACGGGCGGGGAACACGCGTCGATCCAGGGGCGAGCGTCGCGACAAGAGCGACCGGCGTCCACTCGGCTCCGCGTACAGCCCGCGCAGCTCTGGAACGCTGCTTGGGTCTGCGTCCTGGGCGGTCTTTGCGTGGTCCTGACACAGCGCGACGATGCGCTCGGCGATCAAGATCCGGCGAACCTTCGACTTAGCGCTGGATCCAAGCGTGATACAGACTTCACACATGCGGCTCATGCCGTCGACGTTGCGGTGCGTAGCCGGAACGGGCCAAGTTTGCGGCCGCTTATTGAAGTGCCGGGGGCGACTTGGAGTTTTGCTCGATCCAGATGATCACGTCCTGTTCGGGCGTGGTGCCTGTGGTGCGCCCCAGTTCCTGGATGCCGGTTGGGCTCGTCACATTGACTTCAATCAGGCGGCCGCCGATCAAGTCGAGGCCCACGAAGAACAAGCCATGCTTGCGCAGCGTCTTGCCTACGTCGCGGACGATGGCGTCCTCTTCGGGTGTTAGCAGCGTCTTTTCGACGCTGCCGCCGACGTGAATGTTCGCGCGGATGTCGTCTGCCCGCGGCACGCGCAAGATCGCCCCGAGGGGCTCGCCGTCTAGAACAATGACGCGCTTGTCGCCTTCGCGAATGCCGGGCAAGAACTCCTGCACCAGGGCGAGCTCACGTCCTTCTTTGGTCAGTAGGTCAACCAGCGCGCGAGTGTTCCTGTCTTCGGTGCTGAGCGCGACCACGCCGCTGCCCCCCGCGCCGTCGAGGGGCTTCAGCACGGCGTGACCGACCTCCGCCACGAAGTCCAGAATGCGCTTCGGTTCGGCCGTCACCAGACTGCGCGGCATGTGCTCGGCGAAATGGAAAGTGAAGAGCTTCTCGTTGGCGTCGCGCAAGCCCCGGGGCGAATTGACGACGAGGGTTTTCGAAGCCACCAAATCGAGCTGTTGGGTCAGGTACGCATAGGGAGTGTCAAAGGGCGGATCCTTGCGGATCAACACGGCGTCGAGCGCGGCGATCTCGACTTCGATGGGCTCCCCCATCACGACGTGGGGCGGGGCATTGGCTACGCGGATGGGTCGCGCCAAGGCACGCACGTCGCGGCCGTAGTTCATCACCTGACGCGGCAGACAGTGCAGGGTCTCGTGCCCCCGGGCGATGGCTGCCCGCATGAGCGCGAAACTCGTATCCTTGTCCGGCAGCATGGATTCCGCCGGATCCATCACGAATAGAAAACGCACGTTGGTTGGTCTCTTTCCAAACGGGGGCACGCATCGTATCAGGGTTTAGTGGCTCAACACATAAAGCGAGCATCGGGGGGCGCAAGCGTATTGGTGGCGGCGGCCGCGCTGATTTTGGCTGCACTGATGCCGTCGGCCCAGGCCGCGGGCTTGCGCAAGGCCGCGGCGACGGAGAACGAGCTGGCGAGCCGCGCTGCCGTCCAGGTCATGCAATCCGGCGGCAACGCCATCGACGCTGCTGTTACGGCCGCGTTCATGGGCGGCGTGGTCAGTCCGACGTCGAGCGGGATCGGTGGCGGTGGATTTGCCGTCGTTTGGCTCGCAAAAGAGAAGCGCGCCTTCGTCTTAGACTTTCGTGAAACGGCGCCCGCGGGGATCGACGTGGCGGCGTTTGAAAAGCGTCCGTTCTCAGACGCCGAACGCGGCAAGTATACCGGCGTGCCCGGAGAAGTCCGCGGGCTACACACCCTGCATTCCAAGTTCGGGAAGAAGCCTTGGAAAGACGTGGTCGGACCCGCAGCGCAAACGGCGAAGCAGGGTTTTGCCGTGGGGCGCTTCCTAGCGGGCTCCCTTGCGGCGTACGCCAAACGCCTGAGCACCGAGCCGGCGCTGTCTCGTGTGTTCTACGCCAATGGCAAGCCCGCGGCAGCGGGCTCGCGGGTGACGCGGCCGAACTTGGCAAAGACCCTCGAGCAGATCGCGGTTAGCGGTCCTGCAGCTTTCTACGAGGGTGCGGTCGCGCGGGATATCGTGGCGACCAACCGTAGCGCCGGTGGCGCGCTCAGCATGGCGGACCTTGCCGCTTATCGCCCCGTGGAGCGCGCGGCGCTGCATGCCAAGTGGGAGGGGCATGACGTGTACAGCATGCCGCCGCCTTCGGCGGGCGGGCTCATGGTCGTTCAGACCTTGGGGCTCTACAAGAAGGCTGAACTCGCGCGTCTCGGCCGTGAAAGTGGCGCGTACCAACACTTGTTGGCGGAGGCGATGCGCGGGGCGATCGCGGATCGGATGCGCCATATCGGCGATCCAGATCACGCGGCTTTCGATCTAAGTAAGCTCAATTCCGCCAAGCGCCTGGCGCGTCGCCGCGCGCGCATCGCCGTGGATCGCACGCATACGTTGCCGCGCTTCGGCCTCGAAGAACACGGAACCCACCACCTGACGACGTCCGATAGCGAGGGCAACGTGGTCGCTCTCACAACGACGGTGAATCGCACTTTCGGCGCCAAGGTGGTGGCCGACGCTAGCGGCGTGGTGCTGAACGACGAGTTGGATGATTTCACAGCGGCCAAAGACGTCGGCGTCTTCAACTTGCAGCAGAGTCCGAACCGTCCACGTCCCGGCGCACGCCCGGTCTCAAGTATGACGCCGACGATCGTGGTTAAGGACGCCAAAGCAGTATTGGCCTTGGGTGGTTCCGGTGGCATGACGATAGCGACGAACGTCACGCAGCTCTTGGTATCGAGTCTGGTATTCGATCTGAAGCCACAAACCGCTGTGAAGCTCCCGCGCTTCCAAATACCGACGGGTGGCGCGACCATCTTGCTTGAGGCCGGCGCAAGCCAGGCGTTGCGTGATGACTTGGCATTCCGCGGGGAAATCGTCGGCACGGTCCGCTTCACGCAGAGCGCGGTACAGATGATTTCACTGCGGAACGGTCAAACAGAAGCTGCGTCGGACCCGCGCAAACATGGCGCAGCGGTGCTGCGCTGACGCGATTCGCGGCTTCACTGCAGCGAAGCGACGACCAACTCCGCGCTCTCGCGGTCGTTCAAGTCTGTTGCGACGGCATAACCGACGCCGCGGCGTTCCACTGCGGCGATGGAGTAGCCGCGCCGAGAGCCAACGTACACGGGCGTGTCGTAGACAACCCGGGGCTCTAGGGTGGCGCGAAGGGGGACGCGGGCCGAGTTGTAGACGTAGAGCGTGACGCGACGACCGCCGAGGTTGTAGCGCAGCGACGCAGCACGTTGGTCTTTCGCGGCGCTGACCGGAACGACGCTCGCGCCTTCCCAGCGCGCGCCGTACAGGCTGGGAGCACGCACCGGGACGCCGACTTCGGGTTCGAAGCGTTGCAGCAGTGCGGGCTCGGTCACGCTGGGCTGTTCTGCGCGCATATGGTGGGTGACCAGCTGGTCGATGAGCTGCTCGACGCTTGCAGTGACGGAACCAGCGCCGGCGGCCAAACTGGCCTGGCTGTGGTTTGCTCCGGCAACGGTTGGGCCGTCGGATTTGGAACGCGCAGCCGCGAAGTAGAGCGCGACCGTCGCAGCGATGGCCAAGGGCGCGATGCTGCGCCAAGACAGCGGGGTCATGGGCGGTGGCGCCGCCTGCGACTCTTCCCGGGCACGCTCTGCAGCGAGTGCATCGGCGATGCGTGTCTTGAAGGCGCTGGAGACTCCAACATCGGCGAGCACCGCACGGCGCGTGCTCGTACGCACCGCGTGGTCGAGGCGGACCTGCTCGGCACAGCGTGGGCAGTCAATGATGTGTTGCTCGACCGAGAGCACTTGGTCCGGCGCGAGCTCGCCATCCGCAAATGCGTCGAAGAGCGGAAGAATGCGTCGACAGCTCATCCGACGCTCGCTTTCTTGGCTCGATACTCTGCGAGGTCGACCGTCTTGTGGGCGCCGACGGCGACTTCGGGACCCACGATGCCAAGCTCACGCGCTTGGTCGTACAAACGTGCTTTGAGTAGTCGTCGTCCGCGGTGCAGACGCGACATGACGGTTCCAATAGGGCAACCCATGATGTCGCTGATTTCTTTATACGACAGCTCTTCGACATCAGCGAGCACGACGGCCAGGCGGAACTCCTCGGGCAGTTCGTCCAGGGCTGCCTTGATTTCTTTCTCCAGTACCGGGCGCAGCGCCTGCCCTTCGGGGTCCCGCAGGGCCTCCATGCTCGAAGTGCTGACCCAGCCGTCCGCCAAGGGGTCGGCGTCGGGGCCCTCCAGCACGGCGCGTTCCAAGCCACCCCGGCGGTACTTGTTGATGAATGTATTCGTCACGATGCGAAGCAGCCAGGCCCGCATATTCGTGCCCGGCGCGAACTGCTCCCGCGCTCGGAAAGCTTTGACGAGCGCGTCTTGCACCAAATCTTCGGCTTCGACGGGGTTCCGAGTCAGGCGAGTCGCAACCGCTAAGAGTGCCCCGAGGTGCTGCAGGGACTCCCGCTCGAAGTCGTCAACAATCGGCTTTTTTGCTTTCACGGATTCAAGGACCTTCTGTCCCCCACAACCCTTGAAAGCTAAGGCCTATTCCTTCGGCTGTCCGGGTTTATCCAGCCGTTTTTCGATCTCGTCGAGGCGCTCGGACACCCGCTTCACTTCGTCTTTCAGCTCCCGAAAGACGGAAAAGTTGGGCAATACCGCGCGGATACGCTCGTCGATGGTGTGCTGCCAGGCTTCGAAGGTTGCCCGCAACCCCTTCTGACTGCCGTCTTTGCTCTGGGACAACGCTTCCTCCAGCGGTGGCGGAAATTCCATGACTTCGTCTTCTGCTGCTTCTTTGTTCATGAGTCGCCCGATGGGCGTTTCTCGCAGCGAAGACAGCAACTTTTCGCCCCGATGGCGGATCAGCGCCTTCAGGGTGGGTAGGGGGATCCCCCTGGGTTTCGCCTTCAACTCCTCAGAGATGATCAGCGCGAGAGTGACGTCCGTCTTGTCCTCTTTGCTCGCGTTGTCGATGATCTGGACGTCTTCGCCTGCCCGCACCATGTCTGCGATCTGCAGCAGGGTCACGTAGCGGCTGTCCTTCGTGTCGTAAAGCTTGCGATTGGAGTAGCGCTTGATGACGCGCCGCTCCGCTGCGCTCACTTGCTCTCGCTCCTCCGTTTCGGACATTCAGCCCTCGATATCGCCCGGCCGACGGGCCACTTTCCGCATCTCATCAGGAATGCCGCACAGCGTCAAGCCTGGCCATGTGTGCGGCGGTCTGTCGGACGTCGCTTCAGAAGGAGAAGCCCAGGGCGGCCGCGGCCTGTAGTTCCGACTGGCAGAGCTCCAGAATCATCTCAAGGAAGCTCTCGAAGGACGAACGCCGCACTCCGATTTCATTCATCCAGGCGATGACTTCGTATTCGCCGCTTTCGCTCACGCACGTCGGATTGAACACGAATAGCGTCGTGGCTTGCATGTCGATCCCGAAGGGGATCAGCACTTTGGGCTTGAATCGCGAAGGCGGTCCCAGTTCAGGTTCCGGTGTTTCAGCCGCCTCGAAAGCGGCGCGCGCCAGGTCGTCGTACATGCGGCGCCCCAGGCTCGCGGTACCGAGCAGGGTGGCGCCATCGTAGAACCGGGGCCAGCCGTCGAAGATGCGCAGGAATTCACGGTAGCTGGGCGGAAGCGGACGTCCCAGACGCTGCTCCGCGACGCGCACCGCGGTGTCCGAAGCTCCCTTGTTCCCGTCTACTCCGAAGTCTCGGTAGGGCATGCTTTGGAGGATTTCGACCTGGGCATGACGGATCTGGTTCAGCAATGCGGCGACGCTCATGGATGGCTCTCCTGCCACGGAACCTATGCCTCTCCGGGACAATGGCCCAAAAAACGGAGGCCCGACGTGGCCCCGCGGCAGGTATCGTGGGGGAGTGAGCGACGCCGCAGCACTTGCAGCCCGTGACCTCAGCGCGGGGTACGACGGTCACATTGTGCTCGCGGGAATCGACCTCGACCTGCATCCCGGGGAACTCGTCGCGGTGCTTGGGGCCAACGGAACGGGAAAATCCACGCTGCTCCGCGCCCTTGCGGGCACCCTTGAGCTCCTCGCGGGGGAGGTCCTGGTGCAGGGGCAGCCGCTGGGGAGCCTGTCGCGGCGCGAAGTGGCACAGCGTGTTGGCGTTGTACCGCAGGAAAGCGAAGTGGCCTTTGGTTTCACCGTGCGCGAAGTTGTCGCGATGGGACGCGCGCCCCACCAGAGCGGGCTAATGCTGACGGCCCCCCGGGACGAAGCTCTGATCGCGAAGGCCTTGGATGCCTGCGATTTGGGTGAACTCGCGGAGCGACGGGTTTCCGATCTGTCGGGCGGAGAACGCCGCCGCGTGACCATCGCGCGCGCGCTCGCCCAAGACACAGCCATTCTGCTGCTAGACGAGCCCGCGGCGTTTCTCGACGTACGGCACGCATTGACTCTGTTCGAGATCGTCCGCCGCGAAATATCCGAGCGGAACCTCGCCTGCCTGGCAGTGGTCCACGACCTTTCCCAAGCAGCGCGCTTCGCAGATCGCGTCGTGCTGCTCGCGGACGGGAAGATTGCAGCTCAAGGCAGTATCGAGGAGGCCATGACCGCCAGCGTGCTCCAGCGGGTTTTCGGCGTTTCGGTCAGGGTCGGCCGAGACGAATCGACGGGCCTGCAGTACTTCCTGCCCGGGGCGTGAATCCCAATACGCAGAGTTTTTCGCCTTTTTCCGGCTGCAAGTTAAGGTCGGCAGGTGCGCCGACTCTTCGTCCTAATGGCCGTGCTGTGCGGGCTTTTTGGCTGCAGCCAAGACCCGGCCGGCCCCGCACTGCTGCAGTTGATTGAACTCACGCCCGGACGCGCCGAGGTAGGCGACCGTGTGGAGGTCAGCGGCGTGGGTTTGCCGGAGGGCCGGAAGGCCACCGTGACCTTCAGCGGTGAGCTACTCAGGCCTGGCCTGCCTCCGGAACGCGGAGTCCGCATCGTCGTACCGGCGACGAGCACCTCAGCGACGCGTTTGGGCTTTGCGCTGACGGACAGCATCGAAATGCAGTTCTGCGGCAGTGGGGACGCTGCGCTACACACGACTTTCCGAGGTGAGGTGGTGGCGGCTTTTGCTCCACGCAAGGCCGGAGCGCCACCGGTTGCCGGTCGGCTTTCGGACGTTGTGTTGGACCTCCCCGGTCCAACCGTCAGTCAGGCGGTGCGCGATGCTCGCGCAGCAGAGGGGGAGCGCGTAGCGAAAGCCCTAGGTATTGTCATTGAGCAGACTCCGCGCGGTTTGAAGGTGACCGAGCTCGTTGCCGGCGGACGCGCGGAAGCCGCTGGCATCCTCGTGCAGGACGAACTGACCGAGTACGAAGGCTTGCAGCTTCGTGAGCCCGGGGACCTCGCTGTTGCGGCCGGCGAAGTGAGCGCGCGCATCAAGATCATGCGCGCCGCGCACTCCGAACCCGTCGAACGCGTGTTGGATGTGACCGCGGTCCGTCGTGGCATGCCCCGGGACTTGGCAATTCCGGGGCTCGTCGTTGCGTCCGCGGCCCTGCTACTGGTTGTATTCGTATTCCCGGGAGCAAGGCTCTTTTCATGGCTCTCTCGAGTATTGGCGGATCGATTGCGGCGTCGCCGAGCACGTGAGCGAGAGCGCAGCGGCGTGCGAGGGAGCAAGCGAAACCCCGAACCGTCCACGCCGGAGCCGGCGATCGGCCGTGTCATGAGCTACATGCTGATCGTGCTCGCCAGCGCCGCGAGTGCGACGCTGGCCTTTGGGCAGCCGCTCATCGCGCACGAGCTTGACCTGGCCGTGGTGGCGGCGAGCTATATGTTGGTTTCCGCTGTGGGCGGGCTCATTTTCGGCGGCAGCGTTGCCCGCGGTTGGTCGCTCTTCAAGGGACTCCGCGGTGCATTGCGAGCGGTTTGGCTTCGAGCGCCCGTGCCGCTTTCTCTGGTCACCGCCGTCGTCGCTGGCGGCAACATGCGCGTGCAGGATCTGGTCGGAAGTCAGGGCGTGGCGCCTTGGGAGTGGGCGGTGTTTACCAATCCCGTGCTGTCCATCGCCGCGATCCTGCTGCTGGCGGTGGGGACCATTCGCCTGGAACCCGACCAACCGCTGTTGCGTCCCGCGGCGTCCGCGCGCGGAGCGCGACTCGCGATGGCGCTGGATGCCTTCCACATCATGGTCGTCGCTCACCTGGGCGCGGTCCTCTTCTTGGGAGGCTGGCGACTGCCGGTGAGCGGCGCACTTGGCATGGTCGCAGCTGGCGCGTTCCTGGTGCAGCTCAAAGCCTGGCTGGTCGCGGCCGTTGTGCTCTCCGTGCGCTGGGCGGTGCCCCAACTCTCGGCAACCGTGGTGGCCGGGATCTGGACGCGAGTGGTGGTGCCGGTTTCGGTGCTGGTGGCATGCCTGGCGGGAGCATGGGGGACCCGGGCGCTGACGCTTTCGGCGCTTTCACCGCTCATTGGCGTTGCGTCCTTCGCCACGGCAACGGCGCTGTGCGTCGTGTTCGCGATTCGAGTGCGTCGGCTCAGCCGCGGCTCGACGGCGCTGCATGTCAACCCGTGGCTCTGAACGGTTTCAGTTCGGTTCGTACGCGCCGATGCTTGGTGGCGAGGCGTAACACTTGCCGGTGATGTCGCCGGCCAGGCCTGCCACTGCAGTGCCTTTGGCAGCGGCGGGGCTCGACGATGCAATCGAATAGTCGCTGCTGCTGACGTTGGCGAGTTGCGGATCCTGACCGGTGATACCGGCCGTCTCCGTCGCGGGTAGGTTGGTCGGCGCGGACTGCCCGGGATTGTCGTGGGCGTACCAGAGATTATTCTCGAACTTGAAGCTTGCCGCTTGGGTATTCGAGCCGACGTTCACATACGTGGAAATGCCACCCCGGTCGAAGTACAGCAGGTTGTTCACGAAGCGACCGTTCTGCGCTTCCTGAAACGTGTAGCCACCGCCGCTGGTCTTTTCCTGCAAGATCCGCAGCAGCCAGTTGGTCGGGTTCACGATCGTATTGTTGGCCGCCAAGCAGTCGACGCAACCCACGTAAGCGACGGGTGTGACCCCACCTTCGAAGACGTTCGCCAGCACACGGATGTTCTTGGCTTCAAAGTTCTGCCCCGACGTCGAGAGCGGCGGTCGGAAGAACTGGTCTCCCGTCGAGCCCCCCATATTCACACCGCGCTGTCCGCCGTCGGTGATGCGGTTGGCACGCACTTCAATGTCTTCACTCCCGCCCTTGCACTGAACCGCGTTGCCGCTCATTTCATTGAACGTGTTGCGGGCGATGAGTCCCTTGTGGCAGCCCACGTGGTCGATGCCGCTGCCGGACATGCCGCCCCCGCAACGAGCGAATTTGCTGTCGAGGACGAAATAGTCGTCCAGGCCAGACAGCTTGAGGCAGTCTTGATTGCCGCTGCTGCCGATGTCGTGGATATCGAGGTTCCGGAACACGATGAACCGTGTTGCGTCGGGGTTGGCAAACTCTCCCCCGTCGTCGCAGTTGATCCCATTCGCTGACGAGTTCTTGACCTCCATGTCGTGCACGATCAGGTAGCGCACTTTGGAAAGCTGCATCGCCTGCGCGCCGCCGTCGAACACGGGCCGCGCTTCGCCCGGCGCGCCACCGAGCCAAATGGGCGCTGCGGCGGTGCCGGCAAGACCGGAGATAAACTCTCCGCCCGGGTAGGTGCCCGCGTGGACGCGGATCGCCGTGCCCGGGGTTGCGAGCTGCGCGGCCTTGGCCAGAGTCTTGACGGGGCTGCCAGCCGCACCACTGGCTGAGTCGCTACCGCTGGGGCTGACATGCACTTCCTGGCTCGGCGTCTTTCCGCTTTCGAAGGTCGTGATTTCGCCACACACGCCGGGCGTGCCGCCGCTGCCGCTTGCGCCGCCGGTGCTTGAACCGCCCGTGCCACCGCTGCCGCCCGTGTTGGAACCCGCGTTGCCGCCCGTGTTGGAACCCGCGTTGCCCCCGGTCGCTGCGCCCGCCGCGCCGCTGTTGCCTCCGGAAGAGGCGGCGCTGCTTCCGCCTGTGCCGCCGCTGCCGCTGTCGTCTGACCCGCAGGCGCTCGACGCGCACGCGGCGAACACCAGAAACCCCGCTCGAAGTGTCGTTTGCATGTGTTGCCCCAAGTTCTCTTCGAGTCTATCACGGCAGGACTTGAAGGCGCTGTCCTGGCCGCGCTACCGTCCGCGCCGCATGAGCCTTTCGCATGTTTGAGCTGGTTGGAGCTCTCGACCACGTGGAGTTGGACTTCACCCTGTGGGCCGTTGTGGTGGCGCCTTGGCTCGGCATGTTGGCGTGTTGGCGGGCGGTCTTGTCCGATGGTGAGGCGCGCAAGCCCGCGGAAGCCCTGGCGCGCACCGTGGCACTCGCGAGTGCTGCGGTCGCCCTAGGTGTTGCGGCGTACGCATGCGGTCGCCTGATCCTCGCTGAGGAACAGCCGGCGTTGCTCTTGTGCCACTTGTGGACGCTCGTGCGCATCAGCTCGCTGAACATCGAACTCACGTTGTTGTTGGACGTCGTGTCCGGCGCCGCCTTGTGCGCTGTGACGTTGATGGGACTGGTTTTCGTCGTCTTGCATCGCAAAAACGCCGACCTACGCGTTCTCAGTGCGGGGCTTGGCGCCCTCGGCGCCGCGGCGCTCGCGATTCTTTCCGACGACGTGGTGATGGCCGTCACCGGCTTCGCACTGACACACTCGGCCTTGGCGTTCGCGGTGGTGTTCTCGCGTCAGGGTCGAGGCGCGCTACGGGCTGGCTTTGTGCCCGCTCGGGTGTTGGAAGTCGCCACTCTGGCCGCGTCCGGCGTCGTCTTTTGGGGCCTTGCCGGCTCTTGGGCGCCAGGTGGGGATTTCACCGTGGATTTCCGAGCACGCATCGTCGGGGTACAAGATCCCGCCGGCGCGAACCTGCCGGCGAAGCGCACGCAGGTCCGGGATGCCAACGGCACGATCGAAATGACGTCGCGCGGTGGATCTGCGGTGCATGTGGGCACGGCGAGGTTATGTGAAATCGACGCCGACGGTCGTCCCGGTGGTGTGGGGCTGCCATCGAGACCGTGCAAGCGCGAGGCCCGCGCGCCCTTTGCGAACCTGAGCTTCCCCGCTGCATTGCACGATCTCACAGTGAGCTCGGGTCCTGGAACCTACGATTCACGAGCGGAGAAGGTCCGGGTCTATTCCGAGACCCGAACGGTGATCGCTAGCACTGGCCCCACGCTTTCTGCAAAGGCCGTCGCGGATCAGCTGCGCCTAAAAGACGCGAGTGGCGCGTATGTGCATCGCGCAGGGCTTTCGTCTCGCCGTCTGGGAGGGCTCTACGCCACCACCTGGGTTGCGATGTTGTTGTTCGCGTCGGTGCTCGGGGCGGCGCTGTCTGGCTCTCGTGAAGAGGAAGCGGGCGAGACCTCGGCCGCGGGCCTCAGCGTGCTGTCAACGACAGCCGTCGCCGTATTCCTACATCGGTTCGATTACGTCTTTGCGATGAACGAGCGCGCTGCGGCTTGGATAGCGCTAGCTGCCGCAGGCTTGTGTGCGCTGTTCGCGCTGCGAGCCAGTTTTGCCACGGGGGTGCGCTCCCTCATGGTCGACGCCTCGGCAGCTGCCCTCGCCGCGACCCTTGTTGGAGTGGCAGCGGGTGCCGGCGCTCGTGCGGCGCTCTTTGCCATCGTGACTAATCTGGGCCTCTGCGCTCTTGCGTTCGCGACGGGAGCATGGAGTCTTGGTGGCCAGGAAAAGCCGGTAGATCGTCGCGCCGCCTACGCCGCGGCGGCGATCGCAGCCGGCGCGCCGGTGCCGCTGCTTGGCGCATTCTTTCCCCGAGACGCACTGCTCCGCGCCGGTGCCGGCTTCTCCGCAGGATCCGCGCCTGCGTGGTTGGTGGCCGGACTCACGGCCCTCGCGCTGGGCGTTCTTTCATTCTCGATCTGGCGCTTCGCCTATCTCGCCAGCAAGTCCGAGGAAGCCACGCCAGCCTCCGCGGCACGCGGTAGCTGGAGCCTCGGCCTGTGCGCGACGGGGCTCGTGCTCGGAATACTCGCCGTCGGTGGACCCATCATCGGAGATGCAGCGAGCGCCATCTCCGGGCTCTTCCGGCCAGCGGCCGTAGAGGCAGCTGGGGCACGGTTGTCTGGCGATGTTCAGTTGGTGTGGAGTGCCGTGGCCTTCGTACCGGCGTTCTTTGGATTCCTGTTCGCGAAGCGGCGCTATTCGCGCGCCGACTTCATCGAAACTGAAAAGACCCGACCCCTTCGGGCGCTGTTCGCTGAAAAGGAAGCGCATTCCCGGAAGGAGTCCGTGCTCGCCTTGCTTGGCGCGAGCATCGTTCGCATGGAGGGTGCTTGGTTCGTCCCGGCGCTTGCTGTCGACAGCAAAAGCCCAGCATCATCAGACGCCAGCGTGGACTCGGAGCCAGAGCTGCCGCCCGCGGAGTCCAAGAAGCGCGTGAAGGCGCGTAAGCCCCGAAAGAAGCAGTCATGAGACGCGCGCTCGCCCTGCTCGTCCTGTTCGCGCTGACGCTGTGTGCGCGACTTTCCGCCGCGGCGCCTGAACTACGTCTCGCACCGGCCGGCGACGGGCCCGTCGAGTTGTTGGGGGCAGGCGGGGAGTATTTGGGGCGGTTCACCGTGCAGAATGTGGGGTCGGAGCCCCTAGAGGCGGTGTCGCTCAGCGTTCGCAGCGGCGGGGAGCTTGCGCCCTATGTGCCTCGGGAAGTGCAAGTGCAGTTCAAGGATGGCGCAATGAGCGCGAACCTAGCCCCGGGCGCCAAGCTGGAAGGCGTGGTGCGCTACGCGCCTAAGCGTGACACCCGCGTGCGGCGTTTCCACGGTCATGTGCTGGCCAGCGTCTCGAATTCTCCCGAGCCCACCGCGCTGGGATTTCAGTTCGACACGGATCGCCTCGGTGGGGACCCCCTCAAGCATGCACCCCTCGGGTTGATTCTCGTGCCGCTCCTTGTTGCGCTTGGCCTGCTCCTTGGTGGTACGCGGCTGCCGACGGGCGCAGCGCGCAAGCTGGCCGGCGGCGGAGCCCTCGCGGCCCTGGGCCTTTCGATTGCGTGCTTTGCGCGCATGGATCCCGCGTTGACCCGCTACGACGGTGGTCAGGGCTTCCATTGGCTATCGCGGCGCGTTGTCGGGGCGGGCATCGAGATCGCGTACGGCCTCGACGGGCTCGCCATCAGCTTTGCAGTGCTGGTCCCCCTGCTCGTGCTGGCGGCAGCCGCTCTGGGCCGAAACGAGCAGCGGCCACTGATATGGGGCGCGCTCTCTCTGGTGCAAGCAGCACTTGCGTTGTGTGTGGTCGGCCAGGACGTAGCGACGGTGAGTGCGGGATTACTTCTGCTTGCCGTTGCGTGCCTCATGCTCACCCGCTCCCGAGAAACTCGACGTGCAGGCTACTTCGCCGCGGGCGCCGCGCTGGTTTCTGCCGCCGCACTTTGGCTACTCGCGGTGTCGAGTTCGGGCCTGTTACTCGACGGGACCCAGGCGAGCCGGGTGACGTCGTTCATCGAATTGTCTCAGGTCGTTGACCACGGGCTCTTGGCGGGGGGACATCCCGCGCGAATTTGCCTGCCTTTGTTGTTGCTCGGACTACTGCCCCTACTCGGTGTGCCCCTGGTGGGCGGCTACGCCCGCGCCATTGCGACGCGCAGCAGTCTGCCGGTGCAAATGGTTCTACTCGCTGCAGTCAGCGCGACCGCCGGCTACCTGCTGATTCGGCTGCTCGTGGGCGTCATGCCCGCGGGACTGCTTTGGTCGTCGACCACGCTCGCGATCATCGGCGTGCTGGGCGCCGGCGTGGCGGCGCTGTCTGCTTTGGCCCACAAGGATCCAGCGCCCCTCGTTCTGTCGTTGGGCGGCATCGCGGCAAGTCTGATCTTGGTTGCCCTGAGCGCACTCACCGGGGCAGCCGTGCAGGCTGCTCTGCTACTGATCGTTGCCCGCGCGCTGTCCGTGGCCCTCGTGCTTGGCTGTCCCGGAGCCGCGGACGGCAGTGCACGAGATGACGCCCCGACGCAGCACCCATTGCTACTCGCTGGCACGCTGATCGGCCTCGCCGGCGCCTGCGGTGCACCCGCAACGGTGGGTTTTATCGCGCTCTCCGAGACCCTCATCGCGAGCATCCCCCTGCGGCCGTGGGTGGTACCGCTCGTAGCCGGCGCGATGGTCGTGGGCGCTGGTGCTGGATTCGCGTCCATCGCACGCGCCCTCGTTGCGGCTCGTCGCCCATCGGACTCTGAGCGCGCCACGCCTCAGCTGGACGAGCCCCAGCGCATCGCAGTATTGGGACTCAGCGCCCTGATCGTGCTGCTCGGTTTCGCGCCGCGCGTCTGGCTCCTTCGCGTCGATGCCAGCAGCCTGGATCACGCGGACAAACTGAATCCGCCGGGTTTGCTCGAGGTGGTGCAGGCACCTACATCGCCGCGCATGACCACACATTTTAGCTAGTTTTTGAGCCTCTGTGAGGGTTTTCCCTCAAGCAGCGCCGGGTGCAGTCGTTCACCAGGATCGTGACCCGTCGCAGCGTCTTGTTCCTCAGTACCCTGACCACCCTGTGCGTGGCCAGTAGCGCGGATGCCGCACCGGTGCGCTGGCAACAACAACGTGTCGACGTGGTCGTGGACGCGTCCCTCGAGGCGGCGGGCCTGCATGGCACGCCGGTGGCGCTTTCGGCCGGAATGGCGTGGGCGGCTGCTTCCCAGGGCATCCCAGACCTCGTGCTCACGACGGGCAGCGCTGGCGACATCGGCTACACGCCCGGCGCCAAGAACGAAAACTCAATTCGCTTCGCACCCCAGGGAACACCCGTGGCGAAGGGTGCCCTCGCTGTGACAGTGCGCACCTACAACAAGAAGAACGGCGCGATGCTCGACGCGGACATCGTCATCAATGGCGAGCACAAATTCCGCAAGCTTCAGGGCGAAGCGCCCCAGAAGAAGAATGCACCCAACGCCTACGATCTGCAGAACACTATGACCCACGAGCTCGGTCACTTCCTCGGTCTTGGCGAGGACTTCGACCATGAGCACGCGACGATGTATGCGTACACGGAGCCCGGTGAAGTCAAAAAACGCGTTCCCAGTCCAGAGGACTTGAACCAGTTGCTGTCGCTTTACGACGCGGAGGGCGAAGACGCTGACGCAGGGGCCACGGGCTGCGCGATTGCCGTGGGCAACAGTTCCGGTACGGGTTTTGTGCTTCTCGGGCTCGGCATGTTCGGCTTCTTCGCGGCGGCGCGCCGGCGCAAGCGTGTCGGCACCTCGGCGGCACTCGCGGGGAGCGTGCTGCTTTTGGCGCTGCCCAGTTTGGCGGACGCGCCCATCAGGAGCGTCGGAGTGGCATTTGAAGCACAGCTTCGCATCACGAGCGTGTCGTCCCACTTCGAGGGCGGCATTGTCGTCTCGGAGCTCGGACTTGCGAACGAAGAGTGCGTCGGCGAGTGCAGCGACGTACCAACGAGCATCAGAGCGTACGGCGGGTCTGTGGGAGAGATCGCCCAGATCGTGGGCCATGTGGCGACGCCCGAGGTGGGCGAGCGAGTCGCGATGCGCGCGACGGACACGGGGGAGTCAGGCAGAGAGTTCGAAGTTGCTCCACTTTCTGTGGCGGCAGCGCAGCAAAAAGCAAGGAGCAGCAAATGGCAGCAGCAGCAGCGGAACAACAAGAAGTAGAAACACCAAGCCACCATCCGGAAGCGAAGATCCAGCGCCTACCCAGCATGGTGCCGGCTGACGGTCCCAATCGCCGGCAGGCTTCGCGCTACGCGGTGGAGATGGACGTTTCCTTCGAGAGTGAACACAACTTCTACGCGGGCTTCGTCGAGAACATGAGCGTGGGCGGCATCTTCATCGCGACACATATGCTACGCCCCTGCGGTGAGTTCATGGACGTCACGTTGAACTTGCCAAACCGTGACGAACCCGTACGCGCGCGCGGCGAAGTACGCTGGGTGCGCGAATACAACGAGCGCAGCAACGTGCCTCCCGGCCTGGGTCTGCGCTTCGTTCAAATCTCCACCGAAGACTTGGCCACGATCACGGAGTTTCTCTCCCACCGCGAGCCGATGTTTTTTGACGACGACTGAGTCAATGACCGAATGAGCCCCTGCCGCGTTTTCTATGCTTGGAAAACGAGGCACTAGGGAACTCAGCCAGACCTCGAAGCGGCCGCCGCGTGGGTGGAATCATCCGCTGCGCCACCCGCGCGGTGCCGCTTCTCTTCTTGTCCTAGTTCGCCAACGACTTGCATGCAGCGTTCGGCCACCGCCTTGTAGGTTCGAGGGCTGCCGGGTTTGTCCATCAGATCGCCGAATTCGACCGGTTCGCCAAAGACCACGTGAATGGGGCGGCCCGAACCGTCGAAGTTACTCCAGACTTGCTTCTTGAGATCGTTGACCAGGCCGTTGATAAAGACCGGAATCACCGTCGCCCGGCTCTTGTGAATCAGGCGTCCGACGCCGCTTTGTGCGGGTAGAAAACTGTACGGGTCGTCTCCGAGGTTGCGCATGCCCTCGGGGTGCAATCCAACCACAACGCCACCGCGCCGCAGGAGCCACGCAAGTTCGTCCAGACCAATCAGGTTCAGCGCCGCGCGCTTGCGATCACGAAACACCGGCGGGTACATGGCGAAGAAGCTCATGACGCCGTTCACGAAAAACCCCAGCGCGCGGTCGTAGAAGAAGTCCGAGCGCACTGGAAACACGATGCGGTGTTTCAACCCGCGGTGCACCAAGTCGCCGGTGATTACGTACAGGTCGAAGAAGCTGCGGTGGTTGGAGACGACGATGTAGCTCTTGCCGGGGTCGAACTGCGGCATGCGTTCGAGCCCGTGCATATGCCGCAAATGCTTCGTACAGTGGTGGATCCAGCTCGAGCCAACGAGCCTTTGGCAGGCCCGAATCACGCGATCTCGACGCCCAGGCTCGAAGGTCCCGCCGATCCAGCGGATCTGCGCCCGCTCCATGGGGCTGAGTTTGTCCCGCCCCGCTTCCGCCAAGTCCGGGCGAGGGTCCGTCATTGCAGATCGGTGCGTTCAAACAACACGTCGATGTAGCCCGGTGCGGGCACATGGTCTTTGACGCTGTCCACGATGAGGTGTGCGAGTTCGCTCAGTTCTTCGGCCGGGCGGCTGGTCTGAACCTTCAAAGTGGGGTGGGGTTCCATGTCGCGCTCGGCGTTGAAGGTCGAAACTAGCTCGTAGCCCAGCACGCCATCTAGTCCGTCGAGACAGTTCTTCACAGCATTCTGCAATTCTTCCGGCAGCTCGCGCTCGGCTTGCAGCGTTTCTTCAAAGTCTTGCTCGGGTATCTCGTTCACATAGCCAACCAAAGGGATGGCTTTGCCGGCCGCGATGTTGCGGAGCTCGTCCTTCCGCAGCATCAGCTCGGACTCGTGCATGGGATTGATCACCAACGCAACGACCTCCTCCTCGTCGACTACGCCTCCCGCCATCTCAAGAGCTGCGCGCGCCGGAATAGCCGCGAACTCCAAAGGGCCATCGTCAGTGGTCCACTCCAGCTCCTCGACCAGGCGCTCCAAAAACTCCGGCTTGGTGAACAGCGTGGCGTAGACGTTGCCGTCCTCGTCCACGAGCATATGCGGCGAGATCTCCATGCCGTCCGTGGCTTCGACGTCTTGCCCCGGGGTGACGCCCTCCATGGCCTTGGCCAATGGCACGTAGACGCGTCCTTGATCGAGCAGCTTCACGAGTAGCTCGACATCCCGTCGAAATCCGCGCCGAGCCGTGCGCACAGCCACGGTCAGGTCGCTAGGGTCGGAGCTGCCGTTTCCACCATGGTCGTTCATGAGGCCGTGCGGCGTAGCACGCGATCGCCCCCGCCGTCGAGAAGCCAGGCCACGCTATCGACAGCCGCACGCGGTTCTGCGAGCGTAAAAGCATGAGCAATGAGCGACGCGGCCTGTTCCCCGAAGTTGAGCCCTACAACAGCGGGATGCTCCCCGTGGGCGACGGTCACGAGGTGTACTTCGAAGAGTGCGGTAACCCTGTGGGCAAGCCCGCCTTGTTCCTGCACGGTGGGCCCGGAGGCGGACTCGACCCGCGCTACCGTCGTTTCTTTGATCCGCAGCGCTACCGCGTCGTGCTTTTCGATCAACGTGGATCCGGCAAGAGCACCCCGCACGCATGCCTAGAGGCCAACACTACATGGCACTTGATCGACGACATTGAAAAGCTGCGGCGGCACCTAGAGATTGAAAAGTTCCTCGTCTTCGGAGGCTCTTGGGGCAGCACCCTCGCACTGGCGTACGCACAGAAACACCCGACCTGTGTCAGCGAACTCGTGCTGCGGGGGATCTTCATGCTGCGTAAGTCTGAGCTGTCGTGGTTCTACCAGCACGGTGCGAGCCAGCTGTTCCCGGACGCCTGGGAGGAATACCTGCGCCCGATCCCAGAAGCAGAGCGTGGTGACTTGATGTCCGCCTATCACGCCCGTCTGACCCACAGAGACCCGAAGGTGCGTCAGGCTGCTGCAAGAGCCTGGAGCGTGTGGGAAGGCAGCACGAGTTTCTTGCACGTGGATGAAAACCACATCGCGCATGCCGCTGCCGATGATTTCAGCATCGCGTTTGCCCGTATCGAATGCCACTACTTCATGAACGGTGGTTTCTTCGAGCAAGAAGACCAGTTGCTGCGGGACGTTGACAAGATCCGTCACATCCCCGCGGTCATCGTGCAGGGGCGCTACGACGTGGTCTGCCCTATGACAAGCGCGTGGGATCTGCACCGGGCATGGCCCGAGGCGACCCTCACGGTGGTCCCGGACGCCGGCCACTCCGCTTTGGAGCCAGGCATCACCCACGAACTGATACTTGCCACTGATCGGTTTGCGCAAGCCTAGGTGCTTTGCTAGTCACCGCGAAGTGAAGGACCCAACACAACAATACACCGACAAGATCCGCTCTGCACGGGACGCCGTGCGCATGATCCCCCGTGGCAGACGCATTCTAGTCGGCTCTGGCGCCGCAGAACCCGCCACCCTTGTGCAAGCGCTGGTCGACCACGGAGATCACCTGGCCGACAACGAGATCGTGCATTTGCTGACGCTCGGGCCGGCGCCTTACGTCGCGCCGGGGCTGGAGCGGCGCTTCCGACATGTCGCGTTCTTCATCGGTGCGAACGTGCGCCAAGCCGTGCAAGAGGGGCGCGCGGACTTCATGCCGGTGTTCTTGTCGGAGATCCCCGAGCTGATCCGCTCTCGCCGAGTGCACATCGACGGTGTCTTGATCCAAGTCTCGCCGCCGGACGCTCATGGCTATGTGAGCTTGGGCGTTTCTGTGGACATCGTTCGCGCTGCGGTGGACGCTGCGGATTTCATTATCGCGGAAATCAATCCGCGCATGCCCCGCACGTTGGGCAACTCGTTCTTGCATCTGAGTCGCATTGACGCGGTCGTCCCTGTCGACGCCGCACTGCCTGAGCTTCAGGTGGAAGCCCTAGATGACGTGTGTCGGGAAATAGGCCGCAATGTCGCAACCTTGATCCCGGATGGCGCGACCTTACAGACTGGGATCGGCCGGATCCCCCACGCGGTGATCGAGCAACTGAAGGAACGCTCGGACCTTGGCGTCCACACGGAGATGCTCAGCGATAGTGTGATTGACCTGGTGGAGGCCGGGGCCGTCACAGGGCGTAAGAAGACTCTGCTGCCAGGGAAGCTAGTGACCAGCTTCGCGATGGGCACACGTCGGCTTTACGACTGGATGGACGACAACCCGGCCGTAGAAATGCGGCCCAGCGATTTCACGAATGACCCGTACGTGATCGCCCAAAACGATTCCATGATTGCCATCAACTCCGCACTGCAGGTCGATCTAACGGGTCAGGTCGCTGCGGACAGCATCCGTGGGCGATTCTTTTCCGGGATCGGTGGCCAAGTGGACTTCATTCGAGGTGCCGCGCGAAGCCGTGGGGGCAAACCAATCATCGCGCTGCCGTCAACGGCGAAGGAAGGCAGCATGAGTCGTATCGTGGCGACCTTGGACGAAGGCGCTGGCGTCGTGACGAGTCGCGGTGACGTGCGCTTCGTCGTTACGGAATACGGCGTGGCTGATCTCTGGGGCAAGAACATCCGACAGCGCGCCACTGCGTTGACGGAAATCGCTCACCCAGATTTTCGAGCGGAGCTCTTGGACCGCGCCAAGGAACGCCACTACGTGTTTCCGGGACAAAACGTGCCTAAGGCTATCTACGCTTGGCAAGAAGAGCGTATCGAGGAGGTCGACGGACGCACCATCATGATCCGCCCGGCGCGCGCCGCTGACGAGGAGCCCCTGCAAGATCTCTTCTATCGCCTGAGCGACGAGAGCACCTATCTGCGTTTCCTGCAACACAAGCGAGCGCACCCCAATGAAGAGATCCGCGAGCTCGTCGATCTGGATCTCGACCGCAATATGGCACTTGTGGTGCAGGCGGGGACGGACCCGAGCGCTGAACTCGTCGGCATCTGTCGTTACGACGTGGACCCAGCAACGGGCCTCGCGGACATTGCATTCGTGGTGCGCGACGACTGGCAGGGCAAGGGCATCGGCACCCTGCTCATGCAGCGCACGGCGGAGATTGCCAAAGCCCGCGGCGTGCGCGGGTTCACCGCGGATGTGCTGCGTTCCAATCGCGACATGTTGGGCGTGTTCCATCGCAGCGGCCTGGTGGTGCACACGGAGTTGGAAAGCGGCGTGTATCGCGTGGTGCTCACCTTCGAGCCCGAGCCGCCTCCGGTAAGCATCCCGCCCCAGTCCCAGGCCACGATCACCTGACCTGGGAGTGCGCGCTTGCTCGTTGGCGTTGCGTCGGTACGACGGCAGCGGCGGGCCTACGCGCCGATCAGCGGGTCGGCCAGAGCGGCTTGCCGGCGTCGTCACGCAGTTCGATCACGTCTTCGCCGCGCTTGAGGGTCTGGACTTCGAAGACGCTGTGGCCCGCCTCAAAGCGTTGCGTGCCTTTGACTTGCACCCGCTCTTTGGGCGCGAAGCTCAGACCCTTCTCATCCAACACCCAGGAAGGGGCGAGCAACATGTCCACTTGTCCGGACTCGGTTTGAACGCGCAATACTACGTTCTGCGCCAAATGCGTTTCGGGGCTCTGCTTGTCGATCCCCAGGATTTCGCCATCGAGGGTTGCGGGAGCTTGCGCGGCTTCAGGCGGCGCATGGGCGGACGTAGGCGGCATCACGGGGGGGCCGCAGCTGACCAACGTCAAGGCGGCGACGCACACGGCTTTTGCATACACAGACATGCCCGCAACGCGCAGCAGGATGCGTGCCGTGCTTGAATTCTCGCGTTGCTGGAGCGCAGCATACGCAACCAAGGCGCCCGAGGCGGCGGAGCTGCGCAGAAGTTGCGGGTGCGTAATCGGAATGGCCGGTGGCGGCGTCTCCTGGTCGATGATCTGACGAAGCGCAAACGCGGCGCGCAACAGACTGCGCCGAAGACCAAGTCGCCGCGCCGGCGCGGTGCGCAAGCCGCGGACGAAAGCGAAGATGCGCGCCAGCGCGGTGCGAGCGCGGACAAAGATGATCCGCGCCGGCGCGGTGCGAGCGCGGACCAAGATGATCTGCACCGGCGCGTCACCACCACGCGTGCTGCGTCGCGCAATGCCTCCCGCTACATCCCTGCGCGTGTGCGTGCGCAGGTCTGGGACCGCGACGCCGGTCGCTGCGCCTACGTCGACCCCCGCGGCCAGCGCTGCCGCGAAACCGGCGGCCTCGAGTTCCACCATGAAATCCCCTTCGGCCGCGGCGGCCCATCCACGCCAGAAAACCTCAGCCTTCGCTGCAAAGCCCACAACACATTGGCCGCCGAACGAGACTTCGGCCAACAGCATATGGCGCGAGCACGCGCACAGACGCGAGATCTCACCGGATGATTGCTGCGCCACGCGGGGAACGCGAACGCGCGCGCAACCTCAACCGATGATTGCCGCGCCGGTGCGGGCGACCCTGAGCGTGAACTAGAGCGGCGTTGCCCCGGTGGTGTCCGCTCCGGCGCGGACGGCTCGCGTTGGCGCCCCTGCCGCTCCTGTGCCGCCAAGTATGCCGCGAGCGCGGGGACGACGGAGTCCAGAAGTGGAAGGCCATGCCGACCACTTCTACGCAGACCACACCTGCGGCACCATCGGCCGCACGTGCCCAACCGATGCCTTATCCGTCGCCGCCCGCGTCCAGCGGGCCGCCGGGAGCGTCCGCGCCCGAGTCCCCGTCCGCCGCGTCGCTGTTTGCGTCAGGCGGCAGTCCGGCTTCGCACAGAAATATCGCCAGGCCGCCACTGTTGGTGCACTCCCACGCGCCGGCGATGCACTCGCAAAACCACTGCCGCGGGCTGGCGCCTGGCGGCCACTTTCCGTCTGCGCAGATTTGGGGTTCTACGAGCACTGCACAGGAAGCCCCGGCGACACAGGCTCCCTTGGGCCGCTCCTTCAGCTGCATGCCGTCCTGGCAGTTCGGGTCGACGGGACCCGCTTCGCCCGCCTCGGCTCCGGCGTCGGTCGCGTGAGCGTCGGGCGTGCTCTCGCCGCAACCGACGCCCACCGTCGCCAAGCAGATTGCCGCTGCGGCGCCGACGGCAAACCGTTGCGTCGTCATTTCGTGTGGCTCGGCGTTTCGCCCCATGCGCCTTCCTGTTCGCTCGGCAACTTGAATCGCGCACCAACCCAGTAACAGGTCGTGTGCGCATTCCAGTTTGCGCGCAGCACAGCGGTAGCACCAGTCAAGATGGGATCAACCGGTCGCGCCTAGGTTGAGCAGAATCTGCGCAACCTTCGTTTTCGTCTGGAGTTTCCTGATGTTGCAGCGACGTGAACCGGTGGGTGCTACGGGAGAGCACATGACTGATCGCAGTGCGCGCCGGATCAGCGAGCTAATCAAATCCTCGGCACGTGCTCGGCGCGCGACTGCATCACCAGACGCTGGCGCCCTGGGCGTCTATGCGTCGTCGAACGCCGCGCTAGGGCCCACTGTCGGGTGGGCCGCCGTACAGTGCCTGGTTGCCAGCAGCGCCGGCCGTTCCGCCAGCACCCGCCGTTCCGCCTGCGCCCGCGCTGCCCGCGGCACCCCCTGCGCCTGCGCTGCCTGCGGCGCCCCCTGCACCTGCGCTGCCTGCGGCGCCGTCGGTGGACGTGTTCACGTCCTGCGTCGCATCCTTGCCGGCGTCAGCGGCGTCTTGCGTTCCTGAGTCGAAGGGCGGCACGCCGTAGGCGCTGGCCTGGCTGTCGCTATTGCTGCTGCCGCATGCGATCGCACCGAGGCCTGCTGCCAGGAATCCGAACTTGCGCAGCGCCGACCGGCTGAGCTGTTTGTTCGGTAGCGAGATCCGGCGCTGCGCTGCTAGCGCCCCACCGCAGAACACGCAGGCACCCTCATGCTCCCAAACATGACGCCCACATTCCACGCACGGAACTAGATAGCTCATTCGTTTCCTCTCCCCTAGGGTTCGGTGCCGCCGTCGTCTGGCGGGATGCCATAGGGCGGTGCGGCTCCCGCGGTGCCTCCGCCGCCATCGGTCGCGTTGCCGCCCGCGCCACCGCTGCCCGCTGAGCCAGCGTTGCCAGCAGAGCCGGCGCTGCCTGCTGCGCCAGCGCTCCCGCCCATTCCACCGAAACCGCCGGGCACGCCGTAAGCCGGTGCAAAGCCCGCGACATTGCCTGAGCCGCCCCCGCCGCCCGTGCCGCGGCCTGTGCCCGAGCTACTGCAACCGGTCGCGGCAACGGAGGCCAGTGCGGTCGCACCGAAGGCCACCAACGCGGCGCGACTCATGCGTCGCGCCGGGATGGGGACTTGTGGAGCTCGACTCAGTTCCCCACCACAAAACGGGCAACTTGGTTCGTCGTCTCGGACGTGTCGTTGGCAGTCGTTGCATGGGGTCAGGGCCATCTCGGTGTCTCCTTGAAAAACTCAGTTGCCAGCGTCGGGAGGAAGTCCGTAGGCCGCGGCGAACCCGCTACTGCCACCCGCGCCGCCGGGACCTGCGTCCGCCGGAAGACCATATGCCGGTGCGATCC
>CBDUPW010000050.1:0-33222 GCA_965369205.1 uncultured Polyangiaceae bacterium
GACGATGGTCTGGTACTCCCAGATCGCCTGCAGCGTGCCCTGGGCCACTTCGGGCTGATACGGCGTATAGGCGGTGTAGAACTCGCTGCGCAGAAGCAACTGGTCCACCGCGGGCGGGATGTGGTGGTCGTACATGCCGCCCCCCAAGAACGACAGCATGCTCGCCCCGCTGCTCTTTTCGGCGAGGGAAGCCAGATGTGCCATCAAGCGAGGCTCGTCGAGGGCCGGGGGCACGTCGAGATGCCCCGCGAAACGCGCCTCTTCGGGGATCGTCAGGAACAGCTCGTCTAGATGCCCACGGCCGACCGCCGTGAGCATGGCCTGCACTTCCTCAGGGGTGTGCGGCAGATAGCGCATCAGTGCGCCGACTCCTCGACGTGTTTCTGATAGGCGGCTACGTCGAGCAGATCGTCGTGTTTCGCGTCTGCGTCATCGGGCGTGATGGCGACCATCCAACCCTGTCCCCAACAGTCGTCGTTGACGAGCTCCGGGGTATTTTCCAGGGCGTCGTTGATCTTGGCCACAGTGCCACTGAAGGGCGCGTACAAGTCGCTCAAGGTCTTGACGCTCTCGATGGTGCCGAAGGCCTTATGCGCCTGCACCTTGTCGCCAGGTTTTACGTCCAGGCTCACCAAAGTGATATCGCCGAGTTGTTCGACGGCAAAGGCAGTGATGCCGATCAGCCAGTCTGCGCCCTCCTGCTTCGCCCACTCGTGGTCCTTGGTGTACTTGCGGTCCGACTTGACTTCTTGGGGTGCGCTCATGATGTGCCTCGCCTAGGGCTATACAATTTTTGACAGGGCTTTTTCTACACGTTGTTCAGACTGATTTGGGACGCCTATAAAAAGGCGTTTTGACGACGACGGCTTCCACCTGCTTGCCCCGGCAGTCGACGAGAAACGGCGTCCCAACCTCGGACAGTTCCGGCGGCAAGTAGCCAAGGCCGATGCTCTTGCCCAAGGTTGGGGAAGGGCTACCCGAGGTGCAGATGCCGACGGCCGTTCCCTTTGTGTCAAGCAGGGGATACCCGTGACGTGCGATGCCGCGCCCCGTCATTTCAAAGCCAACCATCTTACGCGTGACGCCCTGCTCTTTGACCCGGATCAGGGCTGCCTTGCCCATAAAGTCGTCCGCATCAAGTTTCACCGTCCAGCCCAGACCTGCCTCCAAGGGGTTGGTGGTCTCATCGATGTCGTTTCCGTATAGCGAGAGGCGTGCTTCGAGGCGCAGGGTATCCCGCGCGCCGAGCCCCGCCGCGGCGATGCTGGCGTCTTTGCCGGCGGCGAGCAGAGCGCGCCACAGCGCGGCGGCTTGGTCCGCGGCCACGAAGATCTCCGCGCCGTCTTCGCCCGTGTAGCCGGTTCGCGCCAAAGTGACCTGGCTACCCGCGAGCTCTTGGGTGCCAAACCGGAACGGTTTGAGGTCGCTGATGGACGCGCCCATGGCGCTGAGGACGGACAGTGCGCGGGGCCCTTGGACCGCGATCAGCGCCAGCTCGTCGCTGACATCTCGGAACTCACAGTGCCCCTCTGCGGCGGCCTTGAAATGCGCCACGATCTTGTCGCGATTGGAAGCGTTGCAGACCACGAGAATGTCATCGGGACTGCGCTTGTAGACGATCAAGTCGTCTAGGATGGTGCCTCCGAGGTTGCAGCAGCAGGTGTACATGGCCTGACCGACGTCGATGCGGTCCAAGTCGTTGGTGACCAGGTAGTTGACGACCGCAGCGGCGTGTTCGCCGGAGAGCTCAAGCTCGCCCATATGCGAGACGTCGAATAGGCCGACGCGAGTGCGCACGGCCTCATGTTCCGCGCTGATGCCCGCGTACTGGATCGGCATCTCGTAGCCCGCGAAGGGCACGAGGCGCGCTCCCAGGGCTTTGTGTTCGTCGTATAAGGGGGTGCGCCGCGGTGCCTCAGCCATTATGGGCAAGGTCGTAGATCGTCCCGCCCCTAGACACAATCACTTGCGCTGCGTGAAGCTACTTGCCCGCCCACGAGAAGGCTGCGGTATTGCAGGCTCCCGTGAAGGTCTGAATGTCGCCATCCGTCGGGCCCGGATTGGCTTCGTCCACGCGCGACTCGCAAATGCCATTCCGCGAGGGCGCTGGGGTTTCGGGGCTATTGCAGCTTCTTTGGATTGAGCAATTCGCCGCTTGGCGTCATGCCGGCACGTTTCCAGCGCTCTTCTTCGGACAGCCCCTGGGGCGTCGGCGGCGGCGTGATGTCCTTGATCACGAGGCGCGTGACCGGACCATCCGCGACCACCTCAAAGCGGTAGACGTGACCTTTGGCCCCGCCCTTGATCGCAACTTTTGGAAATACAGTGCGGGCCGCTCCCACTTCGACTTGCGCTGCGAGCACACGCTCCCGCACGTAGTTGGCGACGGCCTCGGGCCGGACCTGACCTACGAAATGCGCCGCGTCGGGGAACCGGCGTTCCAGCTTCATCTGTCTCGGCGCGATGAATCCGAAGGCGTTCGACTTGCCCTGTCCCAGTTCGCCGGGCGCGAGGCGATCCAGCGGCTTACTGACGGCGGAGGGCACGGGTGCGCTCGGTCCGACGACTTCCTGCTCAGCATTGTTGCAGCCGGCGACCCCCCACGCAGTGAGGCCCATAGCCAAGAGCCAAGAGCGATTCATGGCGCGGAGTGTCGCCCTATTCGATGATCGCGGCCCAAGAATCGATACTCGTCGTGCTGGGCGGCGTCGGTAGCTCGATTTCGAGGCGTCGGGACTTGCCGCCCGTCACCGCGGTTCCTGTGTTGCCGGTATGCATCACGAGCTGGAACTTCCCGGGAGCGATGTTCGAGATCGAGGTGTGGGTGCCGGAGCCGAAGTAGGGGTCCGTCACCGCGGCTTCTTCGGTGCAGGACGGCAGCTGGGTCACGCCCACGCCGAAGATCACCGAGCCGTCCTGGAGCAGCGTGTTGGTATTGTCGATGAACTGCACCACGCTTCCGCCATCGGGCAGGCGCGCAAAGCCGCCATTGGAGAGATCGCCCAGAGTCGTGCCCGCTTGTTTCGGCGTCAGGTAGTCCACGCCCCACACTCGGCTATTACCGGCCTTGCAGACCTGCGTGCTGTTGGGGGACTCGGGCTTGAAGGTCGAGAAGAACAGCGCGCCGTTGAACAACGACATCGGACCTGCCACGCGCTCGCCGTCGATCAGCTTGGTGTACCAGTTGACGTTCGAAGTGAAGGGCGGGCCGACCGTCGCGACCTTTTCCGTCAAGGACACAGCGTAGGTCGCCATGCCCACGGTTGCCGTGAGCACGTCTTGGTCGCCCGTGGACAGCGCCACAGTGACGTTGCCGGTATCGTCGACGGAGAGGATCGGAGGCGTCTCGATGGCGTGCCCGTCGTCCCAGTCGTGACCCAGGGTAGTGGCGTAGGTGTCGAAGAAAAGCTTCATGCTCCAGTTGGCTGGATTGGTCGAAGAAACATCGACGCGCCACAGGCCGCCATCGCGATCTCCAACGAACATGCGATCGGCGATGGCGCCGGTGGTGCCCGGGAAGGGGATGGGCGTGCCCGTGATCGGCGAGTCGATGGGCGCCTGGGTCACTCGCGACGACGCGCTCAGCCCTGCGGGAGCGTCGGTCAGTTCGCCTCGGAACGAGCGCACGATTTCGCCGGTGTCCAAGCGCACGATGGTGAGCGAGCGAGCGGGCACGGCATTGCCGTAGCAAGGCACACTGGGGCGAGGGGTGAACCGCGAATCGACGCCCGTGGGCACCGGATCCCGACGCGGGCAGGGGCCGCCCGTGGGCACCGCGTCGCCGCCGGGCAGCACGGCCACGGCCACTTCCTTCACGTCATTGCCGCCGCTGTCGAAAAACAGCGTGGTGATCAGCGGGGTGCCACCGTTGTTGCCGAAGATGGGCGCGCCCGTATCGTCTTCGGTGAGCTGCCACAGGAACTTGGGCCCGGCGACGGGATCCGTCACGTCCAGGGCAAAGTAGCCGCCGCGGCTGCCGCCGAAGCCTTGCAGCAGCACCGTGCGCCAGGAGCCTTGCCCCACCGAGGCTTGGCTGGGGGAGCGCTCGAAACGCAACCCCTGCGCGCCGCTGAGCGCCACGACGTCTTTGACGATCGGGATGCCGTCGAGCAGGACTTGGTGCGTGCCGGGGTATTGCGAGGGAATGCCAGGCAGCACCGCCGGCGGGATGAACGCCCACAGCTCGTTGTTCTGCTTGGAATCGACTTTGAAGGTGTCCGTGGGGTCCACCGCCGCAACCTTGAATGCGTGCAGGAAGCCGTCGTTCGTCGAGGTGTACATCACGATCGGGCGCCGGGCGTTGTTGGACGCAAAAAGCTGGTAGGTCTCGTCGCGCAGCAGCGCGGACGGTGGACCGACGATCCGGGGCGTCGAGTGGAAGATGTCGCCAACCAGATTGCAGTCGGCGGCGCCAGGCACTGCGCAACGATGGTAAGGCGTGCCGTTGTTCAACCCCACCACCCAGCGCAGGTACTTGTCCCGACATTGACTGGCAGAGAGGGCCACACAACTGGTGCCATCCAGCCCCATGGCTTCGGGCAGCACCGTGGACGCGATCGTCGCTGGGTCACCATTCAGCTCGCTGCCGGAGTAGCTGCTGACGCTGTCAGGGTTGCTGGGCAGGGACGGGCGGATGGTTCGGGTCGAGTAAATCTTGCCCGTCGACACATTGCCCTGCACCGTGAACAGCTTGCGCGCCGGGCCCGCGCCGGAGTTCACGTTGGCCACGAAGTCGTCGCCCTTGGTGGCGTCGATGTCCTGAGGCTCCGGGGTCAGGTCACCGGTGACCGTGTCCTTCTTGCACACATAGCGTTGGCGCTCGATCACGCCGTTCCACAGGGTGAATTGCTTGGTCTCGAAGGAGGAGAAGAAGCGATAGCCCGCCGCAAAGGGATCGCTGACCGTCGGCGAGGAAGCAAATACCGGGATGGTGCGGCTGGTGCTGTTCTTCGCGATGCTGGACAGCACTGCGGAGAGGCTCGCGCGAAGCTCGTCCTTGTCATCGGCGAAGTAGGCGCGAGTGGTGCCGCCATTGAAGGCGACGCGATTCAGGGTGCAGCAGGCTTGGAGTTGTCGTTCGCTGGGGTTGGTGGCGCACAGACCGCTCGGGCTAGTCAGGTCCGCGGTTGTTAGGTTTTCGCAATCCACCGTCGAGGCGTTTTGCAAGGTGACGTTCGACACCGCGAAGCCGATCACGAACACCTTGGTGCGCTTCGTCGGGTCCGCTGCGTTGGCCAGGTCGAAAGAGATGTCCTCGGGCTTCTGGTACGGGCACACGCCCGCTGGCGGGCCGGCACCCTCGCAGAACGGACGCAGATCGAGGTTCGGCTCACCGTCCGAGAGCAGCACGATGAAGTTTTCGCGGCAGCCTCCGGTGATGAATGGGTCCCGGTAGGGCCCAAAGTCGTCGGAGTTGATCAGGGGATCCAGCGAGGTGTCGTTCCACAAGAAGTCACGCGTGTCGTCCAACATGCCCGCGATGGGAGTGGCACCGTAGGGCCGGGTGGCGAGCAAGATTTCTTGGATCTGTGCGTTCTTCGTGGCGAGGGTCGCCCCGCTGGCGCTGGAGGCGCCGAAGCCGACCATGCGCCCTTCCCAGGGCGGCGCCGCGGCGTTGCGCGCGCCGACTTCCAGGGTGCTGAGCAGCGAACAGGCCGCGGGCTTGCCCTGGGTGGGCTGGGCATTCAGAAAGTAGCTCCAGGTGCCCGTCACTCCCGCGTTGTAGTTGGGCGTGGTGCCGCTCACGCCCGTGCCGCCGCCGGTATGTGGGTCGAAGGTCATCAGGCCGAAACGCACCGAGGACCCGAAGGAGTCGAGCAGACCGTCCGAGGCCTGGGTGAAATTGGAGCAGGTCGTGTTGGGATCGTTGTAGGGGTGGTACTTGATGGATCCAGCGGGGTAGTCGTAGGCGTTGGCTGGCAGCACACCCGGGCCCACGGTGCAGGTGCCAGACAGCGGTCGGTGGTAGGGGTTCAGGTAGTCGGCGTCCGGCGGCAACACACCGCTCAAGCTGTATTCGTTCTTGAACGCCGCAGAGCCGCGGTTCACCGCGTCGCAGCGGTAGTCCTGGATCGAGCCCGTCATGACCTCGAGCAGTTCCACCCAGCGGCTGCGCTCGCTGCCGGGGCCCGTCGGCACACAGCTGGGGAAGCCCGCGCTCGACGATTTGTACTCCATCGACCCGGAGGTATCGACCAAGAGCATGACGTTGGGCAGCGGCGGGTTGACGTCGACCTGCGCTGTCGCGGTGCCCGCGGCTACGGCGGAGCCGACGAGCGCCGCGAGCGAAATGAATGTCCTTGCCTGCCTCATCGCTGTCTCCTCACCGATGCACATTCTTCAAAGTGACGTGGGCCCGGAGTGCCGCCACACTGGCTGCTGTGCTCGAAGCGTTCACGGCACACCACGGGTCTGTGCCGAGTCCGCCTGCGTCCAGCGGTCGGATCTGACCAAAAGCGGTCAGGGTCACCTGCACGTCACGGAAAGCGTTGTTTTGCTGCCCACCCGCCTCAGAACCGGGGTTGGGCACGGTCTCGAAGGGCTCCGTCATCTCCACGACGAAGACTCCTTCCGCCGCAGAGGCCAGCCCAGCAACGCCAAGCTTCGGGCCCAAGCTGCCGCTGGTGGCAACGGTCTGGTTCTCAATCAACACAGTGCCGGACTTCGCGTTCACGCGGTCGGCGATTTCCGAGATGTAGAGCTTGTAGCAGGGGATGGGAGTCCCAGCGGCCAGGGGCAGCACGTTCTTGTTGGTCTCGCAGACGTCGGAGCCCAGCTGCACCTTGTCCAGGTAGCTCTTGGCGGCGCCGTCCCCGAGCTCGGCACTGACGGCGCGCCCGGCAAACTCCGTCAAGAACTGGGTCTGCACCAACTGGCGATCAAAACCCGCGGCTTGATCCACCATGCTGGCCGAGCGCGCTGAAAAGATGCCGATGGCCGTCAGCAGCGTGATCACGAGCAAGACGATGAACACGGACGCGCCGCGCTCCGAGCGCCGCTGGCGGCGAGGGGTCTTGAGTCCCGCGTTCACCATAGGAGCTCCATCTGATTGTGCAGGGTGATGTCCGCTTGCAGCGTGCGTACCCGTGCGTAGGGTGCTCCGGCGCCGTTGTTCCCCAGGGCGATCCGATACAGGCCCGGCGCGATGGGCGTGCCGAGGGCGCCGACGATCGGTGCGTCTCGGTCCGGCTCACGAGAGCGCACGCTGAGGCGCGCGCGCACGGCGCGGATGCGGTGGGGTCCCTGATTTGGATTGGCCAGCACGCTCACGTCCCCCGCCCAGTTGGGGATCTGTGGGTCTCCGGGAGCGAAGGTATTGAGCGTCGGATCCGTGTTGTTCAGGAGTGCGCTGATCACCGTCAGGCCCAGCTTGAAGTCGACGGCGTATTCGGCCACCAGCTCTTCAGTGCCGGCGATGGGCGTGCCCGAAGTATCGAGCTCGACCCGCACCAGATCCGTGCGGTCAGCGTCGAAGTCGGCGCTGACCGTGTCGCCATACAGCGGGGCGTAGGCCGGGTTGGCGCCGCCGAAATTCGAAGCTTGGGACAGATCGCGCAGATCGTATTGGACGAAGTTCACCACGTTGGCGACGGCGCCGGTTACGTTGCCCTTCAGGCCGCAGGTATTGCCTGCCGTCTGGCGAAAACGGATGCCTGGGTTCTGTGACAGGATCACCTGAGGGATCGGACCCGGAACCGTTGCTTGGATGGTGCCGTACTGCAGCTCGCCGGACACGTCCTGGATGCGCAGTCCGCGACCCGTCGCGAACACTTCGTTCAGCAGCGCGGCCTGGTCTGCGCTGGCCGCGTAGCCCATGCGCGCCAGGGGGCCGATATTGGCTTGCAGGAATACGATGAAGGTGGCTCCGGTGTTCTGCACGTTCCAGATCGGGAATTGGTCCACGGAGGAGTAGCTGCCGGAGAGCACGACTGCGTCCGGGGCAAGTCCGTTCGCCGTGAGCGTCGCGTTGGCCGGCGAGCCGCCCTGAGTGACGCGGATGCTGGCCAGCCGGCGATACTCTTGGGTCCAGCTGGGGTCCCCGACGGGGTTGCCGCAGAGGCGCGGATCGCGTCGCACATTCGGGGTGGTCAGAAAGCCTGCTCGAGCCAGATCCACCCGCAAGCGCTCAAAGCCGACCAGACCCGCCAGGGTCGCGTCCGAGACTCGGGACTCACGCTTGTAGAAGCGCCCGGCGTCCGAGGCCAGCGCAAACACCGCCAGCGCGATGAACATGCCGCCGCTCACCGCGACCATCAGCTCCACCAAGGTGAAGCCGCGGGCTTTTCGCGAACGGGGCAGTCGGGCCAGGGCTCGCATCACAGCGCCGTCGCCTGCTTGATGGCCGTGGCCAAATGTACGAAGTGGTAGCGCTCGGCGGCGCCTTCGATGGTGTTGGGATCCGTGTTCGGGTTGCACACGTCCTGTCCATCGACCGTGCCGCCCATGCCTTCGCGCACCCAGAATACGCGCACTTCGGCGCGGACCAGGCCGTTGCCGGCGGTGTCGGGGTACAGCCAGGAAAGACGGATGTGCGTGCAGTAGTGGGCCTGGGGAAGTTGCGTATTCGGGACGACGTTGCCCAGCACGTCGAAGGCCGGGCCGAAGTCCAGGTTCGCGACGTAGCTAGGGCGGAACCACACGCCCGCGTTGCCCGTTACGTTCACCAGCCAGTTGGTTTGGCCAATGTCGGCGGCGGCGTTGCGCGGCGAGGGGTGATTCCAGGCGGCAGCGTCCGACGCGAGTTGTTCCTGCCAGGCTTGCGCGATATGCGTGGCGACCGACAGCTCCTTGGCGTGCTGGTTGGCCGCTACGGTCACTTTTTGCATCGCAATCACACCGGTGACACCGATGGCGAAGATCGTGACGGCGATCAAGAGCTCGATGAGCGTATATCCGCGCTGGGCTTTCATGGCGGTGCTCCCACGGCGGGGCCGCCACGGGCGTGGCCGTTCGGCAGCACGAGCACCGTGCGCCCCAAACCCAGTCGCGTGCCGCCGCCAGTCTTCCGCGTCACGTTTACCCGAGACACGCCGGTCAGCGGGGTGAAGGGTCCGACCTGGTTGAAGCGCACGAAGGCGCGACCCAGGGGCGTGAAGCAGATGTCCATCTGCGGTTGGGCGCCGCCGTTCAGTGGAGGCGGGCCCTCCATGTCCAGGTAGATCGAGTCCCACTCCGAGCGGTTGGCCGGGTCGAACTGCGTGATCAGCTTGTTGTCGTTGTTGGCGCCGTCGACCCAGCTGTTGGTGCAGCTCGAGACCGGCAGCTGCTCGCAGTTTTGATCCCCGCCCGCTACTTGCCCCCGCAGCGCTTCCCGAAGCTGAACCCGACCCTGAGGGGTGACGGTGCCGTCAAAGCGGACCAGCACGGCCCCGCCCCGGGCCATGGCCCGCATGCGGGCATTGCGGTAGAGGGCGCCGACCTCGAGGGCGGCATTTTGGACCCGCCGGTCCCGCAGGGTGTTCAAAACCGACGGGATCGCCAAGACGGCCAGTACGGCAATGATGATCACCACCACCACCAGCTCGAGCAGCGTGAACCCGCGCTGCCGCGCTAGCAGCTGCCGGGCCGGGCTTGTCTGTCGCTTTGGATACACCACCGAGAGAGTCGTTTGAGCAAGGGTCGTGCCGGGCTGGCGGAACCAAGCCGCCGGGTATTTGCAGGCTTTTTGCTCGGCCGCCGCGCGCAGCCCGGTAAGGATTGCGACGCTATGTAATGATTGCGGAGCGCGGGACTACCGGCCCGTTGGCCGGTTCGCCCTCAGACAATTGCGTGATCTCGGCCGGCGTTCTATTCGAAGTCCCATGCGTGCACCTCTCCCGACCCTGTTTCTGTGCTGCGTCGCCCTGCTCGGCTGCGACAAAAAAGAAGGTCTCGAAAAAGAGCAGGGAGCGGCACCACCTCCCATAGCAAGTACCAAACCCGGCGCCTGTGCCGGCGGCGGCGGCAAGGTCGCCGACTCGGTCAGCGCGGCATTTTTTCCCCGCGTCGCCGGCAGCTACTGCGTCGACCCGAACGGGGAGACCCGCGCCTTCGGAGAGGGCGCAAGCGGGTCCCTGGACAAGGTCTGCACGGAGCTCTTCGACGGCGAATGCGAAGTCTACAAACAGTTCGGCCTGCAGCGAGTGGTGACGTTGCGTTACATCGACGGCAGCGGATCCCCCGGAGCCGTGAACGTGAACTTGAGTCGCTTCGCGACCCGTGAGGGCGCGTACGGCTTCTTCACCAAGCGCGTCATCGCCGACGGCGATCCCCTTGAGGTCGCACCCGCTGCCCTCGAGGCGGGAACGGCGGCGGCCCTGGGCACCGGGATCGCCTACGTGTGGCGCGGACAGCACGTGGCTGAGCTCTCCTATACGAACGAACTCGAGTCGCCGGATCAACTCAAGACCAGCAGCCAGAAAGTGCTGCCTCCCTTGGGCAAAGACATGGGCGAAAAGCTGCCGGGGGACAAAGAGTTCCCCAAACCCGTCACGCTGCTGCCAACGGAAAAGCGAGTCGCGATGGGCGTGGCATTCGTCTCTGGGGACTTGCTCGACGTTTCCGGCGCTGGCCCAGGGGCGCTCGGATATTACAAGGACGGCGAGCGGCGCTACCGTGTCCTGAGCGCCGAACGAGCGGACGAAGCGGGCGCCAAGGACGTGCTCAAAACGCTGCGCAAGCTCGACGGGGCCAAGGGCGTCAAAGGCGTGCTCTACGACGCCGTGACCTTTACGCGCAAAGCGGACGATCAAAGCCCGGCGGTTGCATGGGTGGTCGGTCGACACGAGGGCAAGTTGTTCGGAGTCGGTGACGAAGAACAGGTACTCAGCTCGGATCAGAGCGCAGAGGAAGCGGCGAAGTTGAAGCTGAGCGCAGACGAAAAAATGACAATGCTCAGCGCGCTGATCGAGGCCGCCAAGGCCCCGCCGACGCCGTAGTTTTTCGGCGCCGTTTGCGAATTGGTTCAACCTGCTCGGGACGCCTGCGGGTGGGGCTGGGAAGAGCGCGCAATGGAGGCATTCGTGCGCCAAATCCGTGGTAGTGGGCAGACCTCTATTCTTCCACCAAGAGCAGGTGTCCCGTGGATTTCGAACTACCTGAGCCCCATCGCATTCTGCGCCAGTCCGTGCGGGAGTTTTGCGAAAGAGAAGTGCGCCCGCATGCGCGCGGCTGGGATGAAGAAGAACGCTTCCCGCAAGAGTTAGTGCCCAAGCTCGCTGGAATGGGCCTGCTCGGGATCCGCATCCCCGAGGAGTACGGCGGCGCCGGCATGGACACTTTGGCCTATGCGCTCTGCGTCGAGGAGTGCGCCCGTGTGGACGGCTCCCTCGCGCTCACTGTGGCGAGCCACAACGGTCTGGGCACCGGTCACATCCTGGCGTTTGGCAATGACGAGCAGAAACGTCGTTATCTCGAGAAGGCCGCGACGGGCGAGTGGCTCGCGGCGTGGGCGTTGACGGAACCAGGCAGTGGGTCGGACAGCGCGGGGCTGCTCACCACGGCGGTCCGTGACGGCAGCGACTGGGTCTTGAACGGCACCAAGATGTTTATCACCCAGGGCTCGGTCGGCGGATTCTGTGTCGTGTTGGCGCGGAGCAATGTGGACGTGCCAGCAAGTCGCGGGATCACGGCCTTCATTGTCGATCGCGGGACGCCAGGTTTTTCCGCCTCGAAGAAGCTGGAAAAGTACGGCTGCCGCTCGAGCGACACCGTGGAACTGTCCTTGGAAAACGTGCGCGTCAGCGACAGCCAGCGCCTCGGCGAGGTGGACTCCGGCTTCTACGACACCATGCAAATCCTCGATCGCGGGCGCATCTCCATCGCCGCCATGGCACTTGGGCTGGGTCGTGGCGCGCTGCGCTTGGCGCTGGCCTACGCCAAAGAGCGAACGGCGTTTGGCAAACCGATTGCGGACTTTCAAGCCATTCAGTGGAAGCTCGCGGACGCCGGCACGAACCTAGACGCAGCGGAGCTTCTGATTCATCGTGCCGCGTGGAAATGTGACCGGGGCGAGCCGTATTCCTCCGAGGCGTCCATGGCGAAGTTGTTCGCCAGCGAGGCGGCGACGGCAGCGTGCAATGATGCGGTCCAGATCCACGGCGGCTATGGCTACACCCGCGAGTACGAGGTGGAGCGGTTCTTACGCGACGTGAAGATCTGCGAGATCGGCGAAGGCACCAGCGAAATCCAGCGCATGGTGATCTCGAAGCATATGCTGCGCGCCTGAGCGCTTACTCGGTGCGCTGGATGATGTGGTAGCCGAAGGGGGACTCCACCACTTCGCTGATCTCGCCCGGATCCAGGGCAAAGGCGACGTTCTCGAATTCGCGCACCATGACGCCCCGGGGGAATTTGCCGAGGCTCCCGCCGCGTCCCGGTGCGCCGGGTTCGTCGGAATACTCACGCACAAGCTCGGTGAAGTCCTCGCCGGCCTTGGCGCGCGCCAAGGCTTCGTCGGCCAAGCTGCGGGCCTCTTCCTTGCTCCGGGTCACGCTCGCCGGCGCGCGCATGCCGCCACGGTACATCACCAGGATGTGGCGAGCAGCAATGGTCTCTGCGCCGGCACCCGCAGTCGTCGTCGGACCGTCGGTTTCGGGCAGGGGAGTGCCCAGCGGTGGCCAGATGGGTTTGCTCGCGCCCCGCGGTGGTTCGTGCACACCCTCGTGGGTCGTGATCACGCAGCCACTGAGGGAAAGCAGCCACGCGGCGAGCATGGCGACTGGGCCGAACCCCCGGGGGCGCGGCGCGTGGCGCTGTGGAGTTGTCTTCACTCAGGTCACCTATTCTGTACGTTTGATGACGTGGTAGCCGAAGGGCGTCTCCACCAGGCCCGAGACCTCGCCGACTTTCAGAGCGAAGGCAGCGTCGCTAAACGGCTTGACCATTTTTTCGGGCGTGAAATTGCCCAGCTTGCCAAAGCCCGTTTTCGCGCCGGGTTCGTCCGAATACTCCGCCGCCAACTGGTCGAAGTTTGCGCCCGACTTGGCCTTCTTCAGGGCTTCCTCGGCGCGTGTCTTGGCTTCGTCCTTGCTGCGCGTGATGTTGGAGGGGGCGCGGGCGGAGCCGGCGTATTGCACGAGTAAATGTTGCGCCGATACGGACGCGGGCTTTGCCGTGTCGACGTCGACGGACTCGGTGCTGGCGGCGACGCTTGCGTCTGCCGAGCCGGGCTTCTTGGGTGAAAAGAACCCCGCCGCACCCATGGCGCCGACGGCGATCAGTCCGATCATGACCGCCCAGGGCAGCCAATCCGGCAGGCCATCATCAGGCTCCTGAGCCCGAGCAGGTCGTCGCTCGCTGTCTTCATCTTCGTCTTCGTCCGGCTCTTCGTCTTCGTCCGGCTCTTCGTCTTCGTCCGGCTCTTCGTCTTCGTCCGGCCCTTCGTCTTCGTCTGAAGCGTCGTCCTCGTCCCGGTCTTTGGCGTCAGACTTCCACGGCGGATCGTCCTGGTCTTCGTCGATGGGCAATTTGGGCTCGTCTTTGTTCTTTTTCGCCATGTCGCTTCGTCACGCTTTCAGTTTGGCCCAGGCGTTTGTGATCACTGCGTCCGGGCGTCCACCGGCGTACGCCGCGATCGCCAGCGTGGTCTCGTCCACCCGGGACATTTCGGTACGTACTGCCTCTCCCGGCCAGACTGGCTTGCGAAACTGCACTCCAAGTTCGACCAGGCGATCGGCGTCGCCATCGAGCCACTGCTGCGTGACCGCCCGGGCGACAAAACCATAGGTCGCCAGTCCGTGCAGAATGGGCCCCTGGGGAAACCCGACCATCTTCGCGAAATCGGGATCGGCGTGGAGTGGATTCAGATCCCCCGACAGCCGATAGAGCAGCGCCTGCTCGGGCAGGGTCGCCTCCTCGTGTACCTTTTCGGCGTCTCCCTTGGGACTCGCGGGGATTTCGGCCTTGGGCGGTGGCGGGCCACCGAAGCTGCCCGCGCCGCGAAACAGGATCGCCCACTCGGTATCGAAGCAAGGCTCACCTTTGACGCTTGTCTTGGTCTCGACCACCACCTGGGCCATCTTCTTCATGTCGTAGATCCCCTTGATGGTTCCGACCGTCGAGAGCGTGCCCTCGCTCGGGATCGGCTGGTGCACCCGCACGATTTGCCCGCCGTGCACGACCATCGCCAAATCACCCTTGGTCTTGGCCAGCACGTCACCGATGACGGGCAGCACCGGAACCACGCCGAAGGTGGGGTAAACCTTCGGACCCTTGGATTCGTAAAGATAGTCCAGTTCGTCGCGCTTTGCGCCGATCCCTAGGGCGTACAACACGACCGTTTTCCAGTCGTAGGTGAATTCGTGGGCCTGTGTTTGGTAGCCCGCCGTAGAGACATCCAAGCTCATCGTCTGCTCCGTTCTGTGGTCAGGGCCACCGGTTACTGGCCCGCCGCCTTGTCGTCAATCGCTGAACAACGCCCCGGGTTGACGCCGCGCAGAGGGGTGGGGGAGCGTCGGGGAAATCGTGGCGCCCGGTGTCCTTTCCATCGCTTTCGACCTCGCCCAAGACCTGGGCGTCGATTTGCCCGCTTGGGGACTGGCGTGGGCTCGAACCGCCCCGACGATCATCCTGGTGCCCGCCTTCGGGTTGCGCGCGATCCCGGCGCCAGCCCGGGCCATGCTGGGTTTGGTGATCGCCGCCGCCGTTGCGCCGGCGATCGCTGTGACGCGCGATCCAACTCTGCCTTGGGCGCTCGCGGCCGCCTACGAAGGGCTGCGTGGGGTGCCCGTGGCGATCGGAGCAGCCGCTGCGCTCTGGGCCGCCAGCCAAGCGGGTGGATTGGTCGACAACCTACGCGGCGGACGTGAGCAGACGAATCTGCCCAACGTCGAATCCGGCAGTACGCCCACGGGCGCCATGCTGTCCATGCTGATCGCCGTTGCGTTTCTGGAAGGCGGCGGTGCCAGCAAGGTGGCCCAGGCGTTGATTCGGGCCGATCAAGATGTCGAGCACGCATTCTCGCGGGCGGTCGTGACTCTGTTGGCAAGCATCGAAGTCTCCATTGCGGTTGCAGCGCCGGTTATCGCCGCTTCGATCGTGTTGGAAGTTGCGAGCGCTCTCGTCTCCCGCGCCGCAAGTCCGGCGTATCTCCAGCCACTGCTCGCTCCATTGAAAAGCCTGGCCATTCTCGGAGTGTTTGCGCTGATTCTTGAACGCGTGGTCGAACTTCTCGCCATCGCGAGCTTGAGCTGACTCCGTCGCCTACAGGCGAATGCTGTAGGCGACGCTGAGGAGCACACTGAATACGTCGTTTTGCCCAACCAACGACGCTTCGTCACCGAGGGGATTCGTCTGGGGTGTTTCCGGCAAAAACCAGCTTCCGTAGCGTAGGCCTGCGCCGACGCTCCAGCGCGGGGCGAACTGATAGGCCGCGCCCGTCGCGAGGCCAACGGTGTAGCCTTCGCTCCGGATCGTCACCCCCCGGGGGCCGACCAGGGCGCGGTCGCTCTTGCCCTCAGTGGATTCGAAGCGATCACTGACAACGACGAGACCGCTCGTCAGGCCGAACCAGAACTCGAAGGGGTCTTCGGGATACGGGTAGTAGCGTGCGATGGCTTCCACGGTGAAGTAGCCGCGGGAGTGATCCCGGGAGACGCCAGGCGGATCTTGGCGGGGCGCATCGGTGGTGGGAGTTAGCCCCAAGGTCACGCCCGCACCGACGGCGAAGGTTGGGTGCGCGCGATAGAGCTGGAACGCGTCGAGTTCGAAACTGGAATCCCCTTTGGTGCAGCCGGCGATGTCTCGTTCCACGCACACCTCCGCAGCCGGCAAGACGAGCCAACCTAGGCCAACCTCCGCCATGGCGCGCGGTCGGTCCGGCAGGCCTTTGTGGTGAGCGTCCGCGTCGTCGGGCAACGGCTCGGCTTGCGCGTGGCTCTGCGCGGCCAGGGCGAGGCAGGTCGCAAGGATGCGCGCCCTCATAACCAGCGTCCTCCGGCAGGCGCGCTCGCACTCGGCGCGGCCCGGGCGTCGCTCTCGCCGGCGTCAACGGTACCCACGGGTTTTGGCCCTCCAGGACGCCCCTTCGGCGGGGGCCGGACCGCGCCCCCCGGCGCTTTCTCTGCGCCCTTACTCGGCAGGGTGCTCGCGCGCAGGATGAGCTGCGCCGCTTCGTTTTCGGGATCCAGCGCCAGGGCCCGCTGTGCCAGGTCTTGAGCGCGGGGCGGATCCACGCCGCGGGCGGCCTCTGCAGCGAGTCGCAGGCGATCCGCAGCGTTGCGACGCACGCGCAGCAGCGCAGGGTTTCCCGGATGCCGTCGCAGCGCCGTATCGGTGATTTCCCGCACGTTGTCGCCCACCGGCGCATCATACGCGCCGCGCTCGAACGCCGCATGTGCCCGCGCGATATCGCGGTCTACTGAGCTTTGTTTGTCACCGAAGACCCCCATCTGCCGCGCCGCAAAGAACGCGAGCACGCCGCCGAGCACAAAGCAGATCAGGATCAGCGGCGCCCGCGACCGCTCCAGGGGCGGCGGAGGCACGGACTCTGGAAGCTCGTCGTATGAGCGCTGCGGCTCAGGTACAGACGTTGGAGCGGGATCGCTGAGGGTGGGGATGCTCGGTCGTGACTCAGGGCCCGGGCGCGCCAGGGCGTCTCGACTGCTCGGCGCACCCTCGTCAGAAAGGGTGGGCTCGATGCTGGGACGAGAATCGACTTCCGTCTCCGTTGCAGCGTCGATTTCGGTTTCGGAAGCGGCGTCGCGTGCTCCGGTTTCGGTGGCGCTGCTGCCGCCCGGGTCGATCACTTCCGTATCCCCGCTCGCGCCGCGGAGCTTCTGTTCCAAGGACTCAGACAGGGGCAGCGCTTTGGTGCGCTGGATACTTTCTAGGCTAAGCGTGCCTTTGCTCATGAGTGTCGAACGAACCATGAGCTCGTCCGGCGAAAGCCCTGCCTTGCGCGCGGCGGTCACCAACATGCGTCCGAGTACACGGGCGTTCTCCGCCCGCTTTGCTGGATCTTTTGCCAAATTCTGCATCACCACGTCCGCAATCGGCTTGGGCACGTAGCTGGCTCGCTCGATGTCCGTGAGCTGCGGCGGCGGTTCGTTGGTGTGTTTGATCAGGATCCCGACCGGGCTGTCCGCGTCAAAGGGTGGCGAGCCACTCAGGCATTGGAACAGCATCACGGCGATGCTGTAGACGTCGCTGGCTGCAGTGACTTGCTTGCCTTGGGCGCCTTCGGGAGAAATGTAGCGCGCGGTTCCGAAGATGACGCCCGCCTGGGTGGCGACGGTATTGTCTGCCCAGTCGATGCGAGCCACGCCAAAGTCGAGTACTTTGACGAAGTCCGGGTCGTCCCCTCGTCGCACGAGCATCACGTTCTCGGGCTTGAGATCCCGGTGCACGACCCCTTGACTGTGCCCTTCGCCAACCGCGTCGCAGACCTGAAGCATCACATGCAGCGCGCGTGGCAGCGGCAGCGCGCCGCCTTCGGCGCCAAGGGATGATCGTAGCGAAATGCCGTCCAAGTACTCCATCACGAGATACGCTTCACCGCCGATGTCGGCGCTGTGCTTTTCGATCTCGCCCGTCATCAAAACTTGCACGACATTCGGATGCGACAGGCGACTCGCCACTTTCGCTTCGCGCAAAAAACGTGCTTTCACCGTGGGGTTGCGCAGTAGCTCCCGGTGTAGGATCTTCACCGCCACGTCGCGATCGATGCCCCGCTGATGCGCGCGATAGACGCGGCCCATCGCTCCAATGCCGATCAATTGCTGCAGGGACAGTTGATCGGCCAGCCGGATGCCGACGTAGGGATCGTCGAGTCCTTGGGTCTTGCGACCAGACAGCGGAGTGCCATCTTTTGGGCAAAAGATGACATCGTCGTCATATCGCTGGCCGCAGGCCGAGCAAACTTTGGTCAGCGGGGTCATGCTGCGTGGGTGTCGCCGGGTGGCCTCAGGCTAGCAGGCCGGACCCAGGCGCAGAAATCTGAGGCAGGCGCGGGGGACAAACCTGCCGTCTCGCGCCCGGATCTGCGGGTTCCCGCGCCCGGCCGCCCTGCGGCGGGCCAAAGGGCACTCACTTCGGCTCCGCGTCTGATCTAGTCTCCCTCCCAACGTGCTGCCCGCGAACTTGGTCCCCGCATCGCGTTCATTCTTGTGCCCATGGTGCCCCTGGCCGTCCCCACTAGCGCAATTTTGGCAATGATTGCGCGCTATTCGCCCAGCCTCTTGTTTGCTCAGGACGGGCGCGGCCCCCTGGTGTATCTGCTGCGCGCCACGTGCATCGTCCACGTGGGCCTCCGTGTCTCCAACATGCTCCCCAGTTCTTCCCTCCATGGCAGCCGCCTCTTGCCGCGGAACCTGGATCGATCCCATCAAATGCTAGCGCCGATGTCACTACTTCTACTGCTGCTCGTGCTGTCTTCGGCCACGCTGCGCTCGGGCTTGATCGAGACTTCGGTGATCCTTGGGGCCAAGCTGTCGCCAATGCCGTTGGCCTTGACCGTCTGGGGAGGGCTTTCGTGAGCGAGCAGCCCCACGCCACGGACGCCGCGGAGACCCTCGAACCCGCGGGCCCGGAGTTGGCTAAGACGAGCGCTGCGGCCTCGGACGAGGTCTCCGTGCCCCGAGGTGGCGTCAGCTACACGGTCCAGCTGCCCAATTTCGAAGGGCCTCTCGACCTCCTACTGCACCTGATCCAGCAACATGAACTGGACATTCTCGACATCCCTATCGCTTTCATCACCGAGAAGTACGTTGACTACATCCTGTTGATGCAGGAACTGAATATCGACATCGCGAGCGAGTATCTGGTGATGGCCGCGACTCTGGCGCACATCAAGTCCAAGACGCTGCTGCCGGTGTCCCCGGACGACCAGGATGACGTGGATGAACCGGAGTTGGATCCGCGTTCGGAGCTCGTGCGCCGGCTGCTGGAGTATCAGAAGTACAAGCTGGTCGCGGAGCAGCTCTCGGAACGCTCGGTATTCGGCCGCGACGTCTTTTCCCGAGGCCAACCAGCCGCACAGGTCGAGGGCACCGCGCCGCTGGCGCCCGTGAGCCTGTTCAAGCTGCTGGACGCCTTTCAAGGCGTGTTGACCCGCGCCAAGACCGTCATCGATCACGAAATCGAGCTCGACCGCTTCTCGATCACCGATCGCATCAACCAGTTGGCGGATCGCCTACGCGAACGTTCACGGCTCAGTTTCGAAGAGCTGTTTGAGGGACAACGCAGTCGCGCAGACCTGATTGTCACGTTCCTAGCGCTGCTCGAGATGACTCGGCTACGCATGACGCGCCTGCTGCAGGAGAGTGCGCTGGCTCCCATCGTCATCGAGTTGGCCGTCAGCGATGACGAATCGGTCGAGCCGCCTCAGCAGGCATCGACAGATCCGGGGGATGCCTTCGCGCCTTCGGAGGAGCCGCAGCCGGAGCGATCGGCGGAAGCTGACGCCTCCGCGGCGGCAGAGGGTGAGCCTTTGGTGACGGAATTGATAACGAACGGCGACGTGGAGTTGGATTCAAGCGATGGCTAAACCGCGACAGCAGGAGCGCGCTTCTAAGCGCGCAGCCCCCAAGAAACTCGGCAAGAACGGCTCAAAGAAGCCGACCCAGGGCAAAGCGAAGCCCGCCAAGTTGGCCAAGGCTGAGACCACCGAGGCGGCGGCGACGGAAGCCACCCTCGAAAACACCGAGGAAGAAGCTCCGGACACCGTCGTGGATCCGATGGAAATGGCGCAGGTCGACGCAGAGGTGGTGGACAGCCTCGTGCCCGACACCGTGGACGAGCAGGACGCCGCTACGATCGAAGACACCCGTTCCTATTTGAAGGGGTTGATCGAAGCGCTGCTGTTCGTCAGCGATCGCCCGTTGGAGCTCAAAGAGCTTGCGCGTGCCGCGCGCATTGACAAGAAGCGGACGGAGGAGCTGTTGCACGAAATCGCGGAAGAGTACGCGACCCGTGGCATGCACCTGGGCGAGGTGGCGGGGGGCTTCGCACTGCGATCGAATCCGCTGTATTCTGAACAAGTACGACACTTCTTGGCCCAACGGCCCGTGCGGCTGTCCAGGGCGCAACTCGAGACGCTTTCGATTGTCGCCTATAGGCAGCCCATCACGCGACCTGAGGTCGACGACATCCGGGGCGTGGACTGTGGCCCGGTGTTGAAGGGGCTGTTGGACCGTGATCTGGTGCGCATCATCGGCAAGAAAGACGAGCCGGGTCGACCGATGCTCTACGGAACTACCCCCGCGTTCCTGGAGCTATTCAGCATGAGTTCGCTCCGAGACCTGCCAACTTTGAAGGAGTTCACCGAGCTATCTGACGATTCGAAGCAAATCTTCGAAACAAAGACCGGCGAGGAGGCCCCGGAGGGCCCGGTCACCGAGCCCATGGACGCATCTGGCGCCGAGGGCGGCGACGATGCGGAGGACATCGCCACAGCCATCGAGGACGTGACGACGGCAGACGCAGCGAGTGCGACCCCGGACGGCGGTGAGGACGCCAGCACGGGCGCCGACGCGGACGACAACGACGCGGACGACAACGACGCGGACGACGACGACGCGGACGACGCCGACGCGGACGACAACGACGCGGACGACAACGACAACGACGCGGACGACGACGACGACGACGACGACGATGACGACGACGACGACTGAACGTACGGCGCGCTAGCCGTCGATGGGGTCGGCGTAGTCTTTGCTGAGGGCGAGTGCTGCGTCGAAAAGCGCGGGATGCGCGACCAGCTTACGGAGCAGGGCCCAGAGCTCCGGATCCGCCAGGCGTTCGGGACCCGTCGGCTGTTTGGATTTCGGTCGCTTTGGAAATGCGCTCGCACCCTGCGCTTCGAGTTCCCGGAGCTTTTCGACGTATTGCTTGGTTGGGAATTTCTCCCCCGACTCCCAGGCGAATACAGTTTTGTCGTCGACGCCCAGGGCCCCGGCGAGCTGCCGGGCGGTTGCGCCCAACGCCTTGCGGACCCTTTGAACTTCTTCCGGAGACACGGTCCGACACGCTAGCCGAAGTCGGACTGCGGCGTCTGCTTGCGGCGCGAATCCGCTAGAAAAATCACGAAACTGGGGGCTGCGGAGACCGACAGCCCCACATGCGACAGCTATGCCTTGCAGCCGCGGTCCTGGCAACCGCGTGCGCGCCCGAGGTTGGTTCCGATCGGCCACGCGCGACTCCGCCCAGCGTGACCTTCGAGCCGAGCGCGCCCGTCGATGCGGTCCCGGCGGTGGTGCGGATCGCAGTGGCAGGACATCCTGCCGAGGAGATCGCGCTCTTTACGGGAGAACTCTCGGCGTATCACTCCGGGCGCCTGCGCCGAGGCGACCTGCCCAAGACCCTCGTCGACCGCATCGTGCCGGCTGTCGCCTATGCCACGCCAACGGGCGCTGTGCTGGCGCCTGCGCGGGCGCTGACCGGCCTGGCTCGTTACACCCTGGGTGCGCTTGGGGTCGGTACCCTCGCGGTGATCCAGGTTCGCCCCGAGGGGCCGCCGTTGCTTTCCCGGCGTTGGCCGATGCCGGACGCGGCGGCGGACACCGGTCTGGCGGTGTATTGCGCCTACGACCCGTTGGTGCCGGAGGGCTTTTGGGAGCAGGTGGTGCTGCAACCCGGATCGGTGCGCGCCGAGGTCCGGGCGGGCGCGGGCAGTCCAAGCGTGCTGCCGCGGCATTGCCTAACCCTACGTTTCGAAACCCAAGCGGAGGCGGATCTCGTGCCTCCGCCGGAAACTGCGGGGCTGGTCCTAGAGCCTTCTCCCTTGCTGCTACGCGAGCGGCAGAGCCCACCGCATCTGCCGTGTCCCGCGGATTGGCAGGCGCTCAGCGTTGGCTGCCTCCAGGTGCAAGACGATCGCGTGACCTATCGTTCCGCATACGGTCCCGCCGCGATCGCTCTCGAGAGCACGGGGGTCGGCGCGGTGGTTGCCGTGCAGCCCGGCGAAGAAGCGACCATCAAGGGCTTCACGCCGGGCACCTCCGCGCAGCTGCACGTGTTTGAAGTAGCCACGGGAGTGGCACAGCAGGAAAGCACTGTGGTCGTGCACATGGCCGCCGCGACGGCGCATCCGCTCATCAACGAGGTGTATGCAAATGCCGCCGGCCCGGAACCGCAGCAGGAGTGGATCGAAATCTACAACGACGGGCTCGCCGCCTGGGCCATGTCCGGCGCCGTCTTGCAGGACGCAGGGGGGACGATCGACCTGCCTCAGGCCGAGCTCGCGCCAGGAGCGTTTTCCCTCATCGTCAACGAATCCTTCGAACCCAACTCGCTTACCGATCTGCCACCCGCGGCCGGAACGCTCCTAGTGCGCGTGCCGGATTTGGGCACCAACGGCCTGTCCAACGCTGGCGAACCCCTGGCCCTGTTCGACCCGGCTGGCGGGCTCTTGTCCAGGTTCCCCAGTCTAAAACACAGCAAACAGGGCGTGAGTGCGGCGCGGCGTCCAGGGACGGTCTCCTATGCGCCGGGCGACTTCGGCCTGTCCAGCGACCCGGGCGCGAGTCCCGGCGCACCGAACCTCGTCGAAGCGCCGTGAAAGGGACGGCTAAGTGAGACGGCCCACTAGTTGCCCGCGATCGTCATCTTCGAAATACGCAATGTCGGCGATGCGGTGCTTGTCTTGAATTCCAGGTCGTCGCCCACGGCATCGATGTTCTTGAGCATGTCGTCCAGATTGGAGGAGACGGTGACCTCACTGACCGGGAAGGCGCGCTCGCCGTTCTCAATCCAAAAGCCAGCGGCGCCGCGGGAGTAATCTCCGGTGATCGCGTTGAAGCCGAAGCCCATCATCTCCGTGACGTAGAGCCCCTGCTTCACTCCACGAACCACGTCCTCGGGGGTCGATTTGCCGGCTTCCAGGTAGCAATTGGTTGTAGACGGGCCAATGCCTCCACCACGGCGGGAGGCGCTCGCGGTGGAACGCAGCTTCAACTTGCGGGCGCTGTAGCAGTCCAGCAAATAGGTCTTGAGCGTTCCTCGTTCAACGATGACGTTTCTCTGGGACGGTAGTCCTTCGCCGTCGAATGCGCGGGACCCCGGGCCTCGCGGACGCAGTGGGTCGTCAACCACCGTGACGAGATCGCTCGCGACTTGGGTGTCCTGTCGACCTACCAGGTAGCTAGATTTGCGCCAGATGGCGCTGCCCATGGCGCAGCCGACGAGGGTTCCGATCAAGCCACGCGCCACGTCCGGGTCAAACACGACGGGCACTTCGCAAGTGTCTACTTTTCGGGCTCCGAGTTTGGCGAGCGTGCGTTTCGCCGCCTCGATCCCCACCGCTTCCTCGCTCTCCATGGAGGAAAGGTGGCGTCCGGCGGTCCAGTAGTAGCCGCGCCGCCGCTTGCCGCCGGTATCTTCCGCGACTGGCGTGACCACGAGTGACGCATAGGATCCGATTTGTTCGCCAACGAAGCCAGAGCTCAGCACCAGCACGCTCTTGCCGGAGACGCGCGAAAACGTAGCGCCTTCGCTGAGGGAAAGCCGTGGGTCGAATGCGAGCGCCGTCTTCTCGGCGGCAACCGCCCGGCGCAGGGCCTCGTCGGCGCGAATGTTCGCAACTTCTTCGCTGTAGAGATCTAAGTCTGCGAAGGGGCCTTTGGCCAGGCTCTCGGGATCGGCGGGCCCGGCGCACGGGTCCGGCTCCGTAAGATCCAAGAGCTCCAAAGCGTCGCTCACGCAGCGGGCCAGACCGGTTTCCGATAGGTCGCTCGTGGAGGTGACCGCGACACGTTGATCCCGCAGGACTCGCAGGGAAACCCCGCGACTGCCGGCCTCTTCCACCAACTCCGGCTCGCCGAGGCGGATCTTCGCCGACAGTTCCCAACCTTCGCTGGCGCTGGCTTCGGCGACGTCGGCGCCTCCTTTGCGGGCGTCCTCAACGAGTTTGTGGGCTAGAGCGGAAAGATCCTGCGCGTCGTCGGTGCTCATGGGGCCACCACCCTGTTGTCGGGGCTGTGCGCTGTCAATCCCGGGAAACCGCTGCGTGGTGCCTGCGAATGCCGCGTGCCGTGAGTGCGACCCCAACCGCGACAATGGAGAAGAGCCAAAGCAGCGCGTAGCCTAGGGGACTGCCGGCGACGGGCCGTACCCCGAAGTCATCGTGAAACTGCGTGTAGCTGGCGACGCGTCCCAGTCGCGCCGATCCGACGAGCAGCAGGGCGGCGATGCTGCCCAGGGTGAGTGCGAACAACTGCCACAGCAGTCTGGGTCGCCGGGACCAGGACAGAGCCCGCGCGCCGACGACGCCCAAGACGGGACCGCAGGCACTGCCTAGTGCCAGCAGGGCCGGAAAAAAACCGGGCAACCGCCGCGAATCGACCCGATAGGACAGGCACCAGTCTGGGGACAAGGCGAACAGAAATGCCGTTGTCGGTCCCAGCAGGACGGCACCGAAGCAGGCTGCTAGGACTACATCCCGACTCTCAGTGGTTGAGCCGCGTTCCCCGCTGGCGATGCGCGCGAGGCCAAGGCCAATCACGAAGCCAAGCAGGGGAAAAACGAGAGCCGGCATGGCGACGACGAGAAAAGCACTTCTGAGCGCCCAAGAAAAGTGGGACAAGCGATCCTGCGGCGGATCGCGACATAAGCCGAGGTACATAGACTCCGATGGATGAAGACTCGATCAAACGCCTGCTGGCTCGCGTGCAAGCGGGCGAGCTGGACGTTGGCAAAGCAGTTGCCGAATTGCGCAGTTTGCCCTTCGCGGATTTGGGGTACGCCCGCGTGGATCACCACCGCGCACTGCGCCAGGGGTTGCCTGAGGTGGTGCTGGGGGAGGGGAAGCAGACCGAACACATCATCGGGATCGCCGAACGACTCATCGAGTCCGGTCAGAATGTATTGATCACGCGCGTCGCTCCGGCGGTTGCGGAAGCGGTACAAGAACGCGTGCCGGCGCTGCAGTTTGCGGCCGTCGCCCGAGTGCTCAGCTTCGAGCACGCTCCCATTGTTCCAAAGAAGATGCGCCCAGTCGCGGTGGTCACCGCGGGCACTAGTGATTTGCCGGTTGCAGAAGAGGCCACCGAGACCTTGCGCATGGCGGGAGTGCCCTTTGAGCGCCTGGTGGATGTTGGCGTTGCTGGGATCCACCGCTTGTTCAGCGGTCTCGACGCCCTTTCAACAGCGCCAGCGGTGATTGTCGTCGCCGGAATGGAAGGCGCACTGCCAAGCGTGGTCGGCGGCTTGATTGCGGGACCCGTGATCGCTGTTCCGACGTCCATTGGCTACGGCACGGCGCTCGGCGGCTTCGCAGCGCTCTTCGGCATGCTCACGGGCTGCGCCGCAGGGGTCACGGTGGTGAATATCGACAACGGCTTTGGTGCCGCGATGGCCGTCGTGCGCTACGTCCGGGCATTGGAGATGGCGAGCCAAGCATGACAAAGACGTCCGATGGCGGTCATGCCCACGGCGGTCATGCCCGCGGCGGTCATGCCCACGGCGGTCATGCCCACGGCGGTGACGGCGACGACGCCAAGGCACCCGCTCCGGCGCCGCGCCCGGAACTGACCGCCGGCTCGGGCCGCGGCAAATGGATCCATTTTGACGCCCCCAGCGGGATCGCGGGCGACATGACCGTGGCTGCGCTCCTGGATTTGGGGGTCCCGCTGTCGGTGGTTGAAGGTGCGGTCGCCGCCGTGGGTATCCCCGGAGTGAGCGTGCAGGCTCAAGCGGTGTTCCGTGGTGCCATCGCTGCCACGTCCTTCGTCGTGCACCCGACCCCCGAAGATCGCGAGCGGACTCTCGGGGAGATCCTTGCCTTGCTGGACGCTTCGGGACTCGAAGCTGGGGTTTGCGATCTTTCTAAGCGCATCTTCATGCGACTCGGTCGCGCTGAGGCAAAAGTGCATCGCATTGCCCTGATGGACGTCGCGTTCCACGAAGTCGGCGCTGTGGACGCGATCGTGGATATCGTAGGTGCTGCGGCCTGCATTGACTATCTGGGTGCAGAAGTTTCCGCGTCGCCCTTACCGGTGGGCCGCGGGTTCGTCGAGTGCCGTCATGGGATCTTGCCCCTGCCTGCGCCGGCGACCCTAGAGTGCCTGACCGGTGTGCCGACCTACGATGGAGGCATCGACGCCGAACTTGTTACGCCGACGGGCGCTGCCATCATTTCAACCGTGGCTCGGGAGTTTTGTCGCTTTCCAAGCTGGACGCCGGAGGCGATCGGTTGGGGAGCTGGCACCCGAAAGCTCGCGGATCGCCCCAACGCTCTGCGCGCGATCCTGGGATTTCGCGGCACGGGGCCTCACGTGAACCCCGGCACGCACGCGGTGCTTGAGGCGAATATGGACGACGCCACTGGCGAGGTCATCGGCCATGCCGTTGAAGTCTTGCTCGCGGCTGGCGCACTCGATGTGTGGATCAATTCCGTGACCATGAAGAAGGGGCGCCCTGGTTTGGTTCTGCACGCGCTGGCGCGTCTTGACGAGGCAGAATCCGTTGCCGCCACGATGCTCCGGGAAACCCCCAGCATCGGTGTGCGTTGGAGTGCCTACTGCCGGTTGGAACGGCCCCGCCGGCAGATCCAGGTCACGACGCCATTCGGGGAAGTATCCGTGAAAGTCAGCTCGGGTCCTTTCGGGCCCGCTGAGATCAAACCTGAGTTCGATCGCTGCGCCGAACTCGCGGCGGCTGCAGGGGTTCCGGTGCGCAGCGTGATTCAGAGCGCATTCGATGCTGCCATCGCTGCCGCGGGTGCCGACTCGGATGAGTCCTTCGATTAGTCCGGGCGGTCAACGGGTAGCCCTGCGGCTTCCCAGGACAGGACTCCGCCTTCCAAGAACGATACGGGCACGCCTTGGGTGGCGAGCTCTGCTGCGAGATCCTTGGTTCGGTCACCTGCGCGGCAATAGACGACCGGCGAGCCAGGCAGCATGTGCAGCTCCGCGAGCCGGGTCGGGACCTCCGTCAACGGGATGTTGATGGCACTGGGAAGGTGCGCTCGGGCGAAAACCTCTTTGTCACGGGTATCGACTAGGCTGATCTGTTGCCGCGTGAGCAAGACCGCGACTTCCTCTGCCTTGAGTGCTCCCTGGGCGCGCGGCAGGTAGGGCTCTAGCAGCTGGCGCAACTCCATCCGCTTGAGCGCACCGACGCGCCCGCCGACGGGCCGCCCCTGATGAAACACAGCGAAGGTCGGCACCGACTGCACCCCAAGCTCTCGTGCGAGCATCGGGGAGCGGTCGATATCCACCTGCACGATCTTGGCTTTGCCCGCCAGATCTTCGGAAAGCGCTGCGAGTTCCGGCGCAACGGTCTTGCACGGGGCACACCACTCTGCGCCGAACTCTACGAGCACGGGTAGCTCGCTCATCAGGACTTCTTGTTCGAAATTTTTCTCTGAGACCGGGATTACCGCCATGGACTTGCTCCAATGCATGCGTATAGCGCGAACGCCGCCGTTTCGTCACCCGCGCCGACTGACCATGCGGAGATCCGGGCGCAGCGGGTCACTGGACTCCACGCTCGATTCCGCAACCGTGCATAGCGCCCAAGTGACGGTCACCAGGGCCGTACCCGCCAGCAGAGCAGCTCCCGTAGGGCTGGGCTGGGCTGGGCTCAACGCTGTCCCCCAAGATATCCAGGCCGATGGCTCACGCAGGCCGACGAAGGAGGTCATGGCCTCAATTCCGATCGCGTATGCCGCTGTCAAAGAAACACTGACGGCGACTGGCCGCAGGCAGTGCGGCATGACGTGGCGGAGAAGCGTGCGAGAAGATGACGCGCCCAGCGCCCGCGCGGCAAGGACGAAGTCCTGGCAAGCCAAGCGGTGGATCTCTCCGCGGACTACCCGTGCCAGTTCGACTGCTCTGAGCAGACCGAGGCAAATACCGAGGGAGACCAGCGTGCCGCCCGCCGTCCAGCTGGCGACCACGCCGGCGAAGATGATGATGGGCAGCGTGCTCGTGACTTCCACTGCTCGGGCAAGCAACGCATCGGCGCGCCGTCCGTACCAACCCGCAATGGCGCCAGCGATCAGGCCGATGGGCAGCGCGGTGAGCACCGTGAGCGCGGCCAACCAGACCGCCGTGCGGGTGCCCAACAGCGTGATGCCCACAGCGCCAACGGCCTCGGTGTCCATGACGGCCGCGCCCCCCGCGATCCCGACGAAGGCCAGCAAGATCGCAGCCGCAACCCGGGTTTGGAGTGACCATGAGCGCAGCGTCATTGTTGCACCGCTTCTTCACCCGCATCGCGCCGCACGCGTGGGTCCAATCGAGCCAGCGCTAGGTCGCTCGTTATCTGCAGCAGCGCCGCGGAAGCCATGATTCCCAGGCCGACGGCCATGAGCCACGTCGTGTCGCCCACCCGGACCGCCTCAATCGTGACGGAGCCGAGGCCGTCCAAGGACAGGGCGTGTTCAACCACGAAGGCCAGCGAGAGCAGCGTCGGCATGTCCCGTCCGAGCAGCGAAAGCAGTGCACTGCTCGCGTTTCGGCTGGAGAGCCGCGCGACGGAAAGCTCCGAATGGCCAAAAGCGCGCCGAGTGCGTGCCGCGTCTTGGGCCAGTTCGTTGCGTAGGGAAAGTCGTTGGTAGCGCAGCAACAAGGCCGATGTGGCCAGAGTCATCACGAGTAGCCCGAAGCCGAACCGCAGCGACTCGGTTGCGTGCGCCGCGCCCCATCCGGCAAACACCGAGCACGGAAGCGCGACCAAGATCAACGCGCCGGGAGCGAAGTAGCGATCCACCCGCGCGTTCGCGGCGGTTGCGATCCCGGCGAGGAAGGCGCCCGCGTAGCCGAAGAGAATCGCAAGCAAAGCGAGGGAGAGGGTCATGGGCGCGCGACTTGCGAGCACATCAAGGACGGACTGCCCTCGGCTATTGGCGCCCAGGCGGGCGTACACTGCGTTTTCAGCCCATCGCCCGAACTCGGTTTCGGTCAGCATCGCCAATACCCGTTCGGGGCCGTCCAGCGCCACATAGTCCAAGCGATGCTCCCGCCACCATCGACGCCACACCAATCGCAGCGAACGCGCCTCGTCCAAGCTGGCGTCGGGTTTGAGGGTCCATGGCTGGCCAGTGATGTGAGCCAGTAGGGGCGTCACCCGCGCCATCTGCTCCACATGGGCTCGAGTTCGAATGTTGGGCAGCGCGGCGATGAGTTCCGCCAGCGCGTACGTGTCGAGGCCCATCACGTCGTCGCGCCTGCCTTCGCTGGCACGCTGCGCGATGCGGCGCACTGCACGCTTTGCGACTCCGGGACGAAAGTCGATGGAGCGATCTTGCCAAAAGCGGTTCCAGAAGAGGACCGCCGTTTCCGGGTGTTTGAGTTCTTCACGTGAGCCGAGGCCGATCCGGTATGCGATCGGTGTCAGGGCGAGGGCGACCCGAGCCCGCTGCGTCGGCGGCAGGGCATCGAGCTCCGGCAGCACGTGCGGCAACGCCGCCCCGCCGATTTTCTCGAGCCTCCGCGCGGCGGCGTCTGCATCCGGTCCCCCCGCCGCGATCCGGGCAGTCAGCGCTTGGGTCGTCTGGCGGACGGAGACCGGGTCGGGTTGGAAAAAACGCGGAAGTCGCGCCCGCCCCTGCGTCGGGTGGTGTTTTCCGTGGGAGAGAAAGGCAAACAAGAGCGCTGACATCAGCACGAGAGTCGGGCCGATCCACAGGACGCGCCTGAGGGCATGCCGCATCGGCTCAACGCAGAAACACGAAGCCCGTAACCGCAACCACGAGCAGCACACCTAGCACCGTGAGTCCGACGACATGGGGTGGCCATCCGGTGGTCGGGATGTCCACGGGCTCGTCGTCCTGCGCGAATACCGGCGGAGGTGTGGAGGGCACGGCACTGCCTCGGTAGGCGTCAGCAACCTCTGCTGCGTCATCGAGGACGGGGCTCGTCATGCCCATCATGGTGTGTCCGACGCGAAGTGAACGAGACTCCCGAGCGGCCTCGTCACTCATGTCTGGCGTGAGCACATCATGGGTCTGCACGGCTTGGGCGCGCATTGTGGAGTCGGCTGATGCGGCTTCGGAAAGAGCGTATTTCTTGTACGTGAGCGTGTCGTCTGCGGTCGCTTCACGCAGACTATCGCCTTCGAACCGCGCGACGATCACAGTGATGTTGTCATGGCCACCCGCGAGATTCGCTCGCTCGGTGAGCACCTTGCACGCCTCGAGCGGATCAGAGACCGAGACCAGGACTTCGCGGATTTCGTCTGCGCGGATCATTCCGGAGAGTCCGTCCGAGCACACCAGGAGGGTGTCGCCCTGCCTGAGCTCCACATGGGTCAGATCGACCTGTACCGTATCGGCCGTGCCCAGGGCCTGCAGGATGATGTTGTTGTGCTCGAAGGTTTCGGCCTCTTCCTCGGTCAGCTGTCCAGCTTCGATCAACTGGTTCACCAAAGACTGGTCGCGGGTGACCTGCACGAGTTTCTCGCCGCGAAGGATGTACGCTCGACTATCGCCCACTTGAGCGAGGAACAAAGTCTGATCCAGAAGTGCCGCGACCGTCGCGGTCGTTCCCATGCCGCGCCGGGTGCGGTCGGCGCGCGCTTCGTTGAAGATGCGTACGCCCGCGTCCTCGACAGCGCGCACCAGGCGCCGCGCGAGGTCGTCTCGCTCAAGGGGGGGCTCTCCCTCAGTGAGACGCTCATAGATGATGTCGACGGCGAGTTGGCTCGCCACTTCGCCTGCAGCCGCGCCGCCCATGCCGTCGCAAACCCCCAGCGCCGTTCCCCGGCGACCGACCGTCTGCATGCGGTCGCCTTCCATGAGGCTCCGTGATTTCCGGGACAAGTCCGCAACGAGGAAGTTGTCCTCGTTGTGTTCGCGGATCTGTCCGACATCCGTGCGACCGAATACGAGCATGCGAATTCCGGCCTCTGCGGATTCAGCAGTCCCGTTGGGTTCGGCGGAGTCGTCCTTTTCGTCGTCGCTCATTTCACACTCGAGCGCCCGGTTGGAGTTCTATCCGGAACAGATGTTGCCCGATTCGCACGTGGTCCCCATCCTCTAGAGCACGCTCTTGGCGCAGTGCCAAGAAGGTCCCGTTGGAAGAGCCCAAATCCCGCAGTGAAAAGCTCGCGCTCTCCACGTTCCGAGTAATGCTTGCGTGGCGGCGGCTCATGAAAGGGTCTGCTGTAAACACGATGTCACCGTTTTCCCGGCCGATGACGGTTTCCTCGCGGCAGACGTAGTAGATATCACGTCCCACGCCCTCAACGGTGTGCTGCCGTAGCCGTGCGAAGCGAGGAGTCGCCGGGGACCCAAAAACGTGGGTTCCCTGATCAACGGCCGGCCCGAAGCCCTTCTCGGCGTCGTTCACGACCTCGAACCTTAACACCTCCAGGCCCACCAACACCAAGTCCCCATGCTCCAGGGCCGCCGGCCCGCGGAGCCTAAGGTAGACGCCGTTGGTCGACCCCAAATCTCGCAGATAATAGCGGCCATTTCTAGTGCTGATGCGCGCGTGCAGGGGAGAGACGTAGGGGTCGTTGGGTAGCTGGATTTGGCCGCCCTCGCGTCCGATGTCGGACTGGTCGGCGGCCAAGGCGTATTCTCGACCCGGTGAGCCGTCCTGAGCAATGACCACCAGGCGGGCGGCGGGAGCGGCCTGGGGCGGGGGGGCGTAGCGTCCGGTCACTTGCGGAGCCTTTTCGGCAACCTCATGCTCCGGACGATGCAATGCGGGCGCTGGGTTGCGCGCCGGAGCAGGCTCGGGAGTCGCTACCGCGGGGCCGCCTGCTGGGGCTCCACCCGTTTCCGGCTGGGAAGAGTCACCCAGGCGCGCGCCGCAGTATTGGCAATAGGCCATATGCGGTTCGTTCTTGCCCCGACACCGACCGCATACGATGTCCTGCTGAGCCGGTTGGGGGGCTGCGACGCCCACCACGGGCGCGCCGGCAACCGCTGCAGCGCCACCGCTCGCGTCCACGGCGTCCACCGCCACACCGCATTCCGCACAGAAGCGAGCTTCGCTTGGATTCTGCGCCCCACACCGCGTGCACTTGATCTCTTGGTCAGCGGGCTTTGGCGCGAAGTTGAAAGCGGGAGCTTGTGGGCGCGGACGTGGCGCGTCACCGCCGCCGTCCGCGGTGCCCGCTACGAGCGCGCGCGGTGGAGTCGCGACGGCGGCGGGCGCGGGCGCCTGCAGCCGATTGCCGCAGTCCTGGCAGAACCTCAGGTCCCCGGGGTTGTCCCGGCCGCAACGGTCACACTTCACGGAGCGCAAGAGGACCGCGCACGGCGAACCGAGTCAAGAGCAGTATTTACCAGCGCGGCAGCGGGTCCCGGACCTCCAGAATCAGCTCCAGAAACGCCCCGTGGGCCATTCCGAAGCCAAGATAGCCGTCCGCCCTCCGCTGGCCGGCCGAATCCGTCCAACCCCGGAAGAAAAACGGCCGATATCCCGCTGCGGCGCCGACCACGGCGGTTCGGCTGAGCTGGAGTTCCAAGCCGGCCCCCAGGGCAGCTGTCATTCCTCCGCTATCGGCCCCCCACTCGCTGCCGTACAGGGCGGCACCGACTGCGAAGGCGCCATAGGGCGTCACTCGGGAGCCCTGGTCAAGGTAGTAGCGGCTTTCGGCCCGCAACTGCTGGAGGATCGCCAGCCGCAGCAGGTTGGAAGACTGGTGCCGCGAGGCTTCGTAGGCCCCCCCCACGTACCAACTGCCCCGCGCCCGGTAGCCGACCCGCACGCCGAGCCCACCGCCGGAGCCAAAAATGCATGGCGCGACGGCTCCCTCGGGGCAGATGTTACCGGCCGACGCGACGGTTTCGGCAGCGAACGCGACGCCGTACTGCAAATAGTCGAAACTGGATGAGGGGGGGGTTGGAGTTCCGTGGTCGCCGTCCGCAGCATTTGCCGGGTTGGCTCCCATGCCGATTGACGCCGCCAGGGCTACCGCCGCGGTTCTCACGAAGCGCACCGTACTCTAACTATCCGGCGAGCGCCCTCGCGCAGCGCGGTTTTCGGCGCGAAGGAGACTGCCGGCGATCCTTGCCCGGATCCCGCTCAAATTCGGGGCCGGCACCTCGTCAGACGACGCCGGGCTTGACGGGGCGAACGCCATTCGTTTAATGGCGGTGCAAAACAAGGGCAAGTACTTCGATGGACATTCACTTAGACCGGCGCGCTGTGCGCCACATCCGCCTTTCCGCTCAAGAGGCCGTCGATGAGGGGGACACCGAGTCGCTACGCGAGGACATTCTTGAAGCGTTCACCGAGGATCAGGTCGAGGAAATCGAGCGTCGCCTGGACAACGGCGATTTCTTTGAGTTCCTGACTGACATCATCGACGAATGGGCTGGGGACGACGTTGACGAGTTGTTCGAACTAC
>CBDUPW010000051.1:0-33108 GCA_965369205.1 uncultured Polyangiaceae bacterium
TGCGAATTTGTGCCTGCCTCATTGACCCGGCACCGAACCAACCCAAATGATCGATTACACTAGCCTTTATCCGTTACGACCGGCCCGACTTCCGAGCGAGGGTGAGGGCGCTCCTGAAGGAGGGCGCTCCTGAAGGCGACCGCGACATGACCGTGCACGAGAGGCGCGTGTTCGCGGCCTCCAGCAGCGACGCGAACAAACTGTGGCCGTCGAAGTCGGAGGTGGCTGGCAGGAGTTGAGCTTGCCCGAAGTAGACGCTCAGGCGGACTTCTGTGCGTCGCTCACAGGATGCGCATGGTGCGCGTGACGTCGAGCTCCATCCGGCGCGCTCTCTATTGCCCGCAGAAGCGCGGCTTCCGTCAAGGCTGCCTCGAGCGTTGCAGAGAGCAATCCGCCTAAAGTGAGCACAAGTCGCATCCTTCGGGCATGGGCGAAGGCTTCGACTACTCGCAATAGATCGTGCAGATCGCGCGCAGTTCGTCGGACGCGCAGGTGCACCCCGGCGGCGACTGGGCCTTCAGGTCGAGCTCGAGCGCGCCGAGAGTAATTACTGAGCGGGGTTTTTTCCGAAGCGCCACCGCACCGGAGGAATTGAAGAGCTTGAACGTCAGCGAGAACTTCTGGGTGCGACCGTCAACGGATGCCGGCAACCTAGCGTTGTGCAGGCGCTTGCGCGCGCACTCGCTCACGGCTCCGGAAACGCTGCTCGGCTTCAGTTTGAACCGCGTCACGCGGCCATCAAAAGCGACGACCAAGTCCACCGCAAGCTCACCTTGCACGCCGTCCTTGATGGCCGCATCAACACAACCTTTCAATCGCTTCGCAACCGCGTATTGATGCGCGTTTTCCGGGTCGGGACTGTGTATCTGCCGGACGGAAGCTCGGATGGATTGATCCGCGCGGCCTGCTTCCGCGAGGCCGTCGCTCGACGGCCGCTGCGCCTCCGCGCGTGCGGCGTGCGCTTCGGTGTCTGCGCTGCGGGGACAATTGCTACCCGCGCCCAGCCGACAGGCGCGGCGACCGTATTCGCTTGCCCGTTCGGAGTCGGCCGCCACACCGTCGTCGCTCCCCAACCCATACAAAGAAGAAAGTAGCTCACACGCGTAGCCGTAGTTGTTGATGCAAGCCTTGTCCCAGCTGCTGGCGGCCGCCACCACATCCTTCGGTCCCACTGCCCCGTCGTACCTCAGGAATCCGAATGCAGTGCAGGACTCGTTGTCGCCGAGCGAGCAGCCTTTTTCAAGAAGCTGTGCCGCGAGCGCGGGGTTCTTTTCGGTTCCGCGGTGGCCCACCAAGCTAAGTGCTGCGAGCGTCGCACAGCCATTGGCGGCCTTCGCTTCGCAACTCCGACGGGCCAAGCCCTGTACCTCTCCCACATTCGGCTGCGCGTCACCGAGCATCACGCGCGCCAAATTCCCGCAAGCGAGCCCCACGCCGCGGTCACATAAGGACTGCAAGGTTGTGCGGCCAGTCGCAGCGTCCTTCAGAACGCCCGAGCCACGCAATTGGAATACGGCCAAGTTGGCGCAGGCGTCATCGAATCCGGCCTGACACGCCCGAGCGTAAGCTTGCGCGGCAGCGGCCAGGTCAGGTTTGCCACCCAAGCCTTGTTGCAATTGAATGGCCAAGTTGTGGCAAGCGGCACCCACTCCACCGCGACAAGCTCGATCGTACAGCGTATTGGCGAGCGCGAACTCTCCGCTGTCCTGAGCGATCAATGCAAGGTTGTGGCAGGCCGTTTCAAAACCGCCACTGCAAGCGCGCTCGTACAGGTCCTTTGCTTTCGTCAGGTCGCGTTCCACCAGAGTGCCTTCGGAAAAGACCGTCCCGAGGTTACTGCACGCCCGCATGCTGCCCGCCTCGCACGCTCGGTCACTGAGCTGAACCGCACGCCCCAGATCTTTTCGGGCTCCGTGATTCCCAAACAGCGCGAAGCCGTAGGCCGCGCAGCTGCCAACATGCCCGCGTTCGCACTGCGCTGCGCACTCGTCGACTTTTCCCTCTAGGCACTGGTACGGCTTCGTGTCACTGCGGCGGCCGCATTTCCCGTCGATGAGCACCGCAGGGGACGGACAAACGTCCACGCCTCCGGCCAACTGTGGCGCCTTCTTGTCCAGCGCAGCAAGCTCCAGCCGCAGCAGGGCGCCGCATCCCTTCGGCGTAGCAACAGCGCTTGGGTCGGCGTTCCTGCAGGCCTGGGGATCGCCATCGCGCCGCAAACTGGTCTCGGACGACGAACTTTGCGCTTCTGCGCCGGCGGAAAGCAGCGACACGGACCCGGCGGCTTCGCCCAGCGCGCGAGTACCCATGCTGAACGCGCCGACAAAAGCTCCTCGTACGAAGTGCGTCGCTCCCGCGCATTCCCCCTTGAGCTGATCGCGGGACACATTTGAAATGGTCGTGCGTTTGACTCCGACGACGACAGTTTTTAGATCCAAGGATTGGTCTCGCCGCACACGCGCCGAGAGCTGCGCTCCGAACGCGGGAAGGTTGGCGGCGAGTTCGTCCTTGTCCTCGAGTTGCAGACGTTCCTCCTTGATGGAGGTTCCCATGAAGCCGTACGTACCATCGACGGAGCAGTTCAGAAGCTCGTAGCTCTCACAGTCGTACTTGACCACGGCGATGTGGTCGTTCATCGCGCGTTCTAGGCCGGCGCGCTGATGATCGCTCCAGTCGACGATGAGGGGCTCCCCGTAGGGCGACACTTCTGTGCATAGCCCCGGAGAGACGACCGGGCTGGGAGGACGCACGGCTCGCCCGGCGCCCCCTGGAGCGCAGGCGGCAACTAGAGAGCAGGCCAGGAAAATGGCAGCATCGCGGCGCGGGTGCATGACCCTGCACGCTACCGCGTGCTTATCGCGGAGCGGAGACAATTTTTTATGCAAACGAAACGGCCGCATCAGCCGGCGACCCGACCGCACTTCCAAGAACGCGGCTGAGTGGCGCTCCTCGGCGCCCGCGCCGAAGTGCGCGCCCGAGCCGAAGTGCGCGCCATCAACGTGCACGCCGCCCCGGGGCGGATAAATCACGCGCGCCGCCCTGGACCTGAGGCACACTCGCCGCTGCGTGAGCAGAGCGACGGCATTGGCACAGCTACTGTGGTGGCTGGGACCCTGGCAGGGGCGCGCGCCCGAAGGCGTGGTGCGGGAGTCGCACGTCCTGCGCGCGGGCGCGGCTTCGGGACGATTGGCCGACGAGGGCGGGCGCGCGCCGGGGGTGCGCGAGCTGCGGACGTATGTGTACCGGCCCGTCGGCACGCCCCTCGGCGCGTACTTGGTCGCGCCCGGCCTTCATTTCGATGGCCCCGACGACCCGCGGCTGGATCGGTTTTGTCGCATTCTGGCCCACGCGGGCTTCGTCGTGGCGGCTCCGCGCTTGCCGGGGTACCTCGACCTACGCGTCGACCCATCGGCCGCCGACGACCTGGAGTTGGTCGGTCGCGCTCTAGCGGGTTGGCTGCCAGAGTCGGAGAAGATCACGGTCTTCAGCATCAGTTTCGGTTCTTGGCCGGCGCTGGAGTTCGCGGCGCGCGCGCCGGACTTGGTGGACGCTGTCGTGCTGTTCGGAGGCTTCGCGAGTTTGGGTGCCGCCTTTCGCTACTGTGTGCGCGGCGAGCTGGAGCTGCCCTCGGGCACGGTGGCCGGTCCCCGCGACCCGCTCAATAGCGCCGCGCTCTTCCTCAACCTGCTTCCGTTCTTGGACAAGCCAGGTGCCGACAGCCCGGCGCTCGCCGCCGCGCTGCGCGCGCTTTGCTATCGCACCTGGGGCAAGATGGAACTCAAGGCGCCGGGTCGTCTTTTGCCACACGCGCTTTCGGTGGCTGACACCCTGCCTGGGGAGCTGCGGCCCTTGTTTCTCATGTGTGCTGGCGTGCACGCGGGAACCCATGACCTCGCAGAAACCGCGCTGCCAAAAGCCACGGCCGCCCTCAGTTTCGCAGAGCCCGACGAAGCAATCCGCGCCTTGTCGCGTCCCGTCGTGATCTGTCATGGACGCGACGATGACGTCATTCCGTACACGGAGGCGCACCGACTGAAGGAGAAACTCGCAAAACGCGTGGCGGTGCGGGTCTTGCTCACTGGGCTGTTTGGACACACGGCGGTAGAACGGGTTGGACCGACGGCGGTCGCCCGGGAGGCGAGCACCCTGTTGGAGATCGCCCGCACTCTTGCAGCGGGAGGAGCGGTTCGGCGCACGTTCTGATGCCCAACCCGAGCCTCAGTCGACTCCCAGCACGGCAGCGGCGGCAGTGGCCAACAGTCCAATCGCGATCAGCGCGATGAACATCCAGAAGATCCCCAGGCAAAACCCCCAGAGCGAGCGCCGCGTCTTGGTGAAATGGAACGGCAGGGCCAGGGGGCCAAACGCAACGATCGCCATCCAGAAGCTAACGGATGGCCAGGCGCGCGCGAGCTGGAGGGAGTCCAAGCCGGCGAGGTCGCGGCGTACGATCCCCCAAGGAACGACGATCCCCAGTGCCATTTGCAGCGCAAAGAGCAGGACCGTCACGGCGGCAGGGAGCTTGCGGCCAAACGCGAGCCGATCGCCCTGGGCTGCGCCGCTCTGCTTCGGGCGTTCATGTCATTCGGTGGCGAGGCTTTTCACCAACTCGCGGAAGGCCGGTGCTTCATGGCTGGCTGGCGGTGCGGTCCGGCGAAACATGGACGCGCGGCCGCTCTTGGCCTCGCATGCGAAAGTCCTGGAGGCGCGTTCGACAGAAGCGTCGAGGGATTGGCTTGCAGTCACCGCTTTGGCCAGATCGAGGAGCACCGGCACCATCGGATCACAACCGGGCGCGGGTTCAGGCAGCTCGATCGCTGGCGTTTCGGCTGGGCAGCAGCCGCTACGCACCATGGCAAATGCGGCCATCTCGTACCAGCCCAGCTTGGAGAACACGCGCATGGCGTCGGTCACCGCCGCGCCGCCAGCTCCGGCCACAACTGCAGTGCGCAGTTTGCCACCGCCCTCGCGTGGGTCCTTTTCGGAGCAAAGCCAATCGAAACTGGGCGACTTGTTGAACGCGCCTTTAGGCAAATGCGCGGCGACGCAGCTGGCGGTCTTGTCGCCCGTGAGCTCCTGGCTCTCGCTGGTTACCGGCTGCTCTGCCAGGGACACCTGGGTGGCCGAGCCCGCTCCGGGCAGCGGCGCCTCGGTGGCCTTTGCCGGCACGGTCGACGTGATGGTTTGCACTTCGGGCTTCTTGCCCATGGAGGTCACCGCCCAAGCGGCTCCGACTCCCACAACAATCCCCGCGACGGCTAGGATCGGGATCCAGCGCTTGCCCTTGCTCTCATGCACAGGTGCGGCGGGCGGCGGACGAGTGGAAGGCCTGGCGGCGGCAGCTACGGGCGTGCCTTCGCCCGGCGGGGGTTCGCTGGAGCCTGCAGGTAGCGGTGGCGGGATGCTCGACGTGGCTGGCGAGAGTTCCGGCTGCTCGCCTGCGTGGCCCACGAACCAGCGCGCCAGCTCGCGCTTAAGGTGGTGCAGGTCGCTGCGTTTTTCGGGCTCCGCGGCCAGCGCAGTTGCCAGGCACCCGCGCAACATCGGGTCTTCGAGGCCTGCCGTTTCCAGGTCGGCTTCGCCAACAACGCCCACGACCGGCGGCGCCGCGCCGGTCAACATCTGATGCAAGACCGCCGCGACTGCCCAGGCGTCATCTTCGAAGCTGGGCGCACCGGCGTTGCTACGCTCCGGGCTGCGGTGCGGTAGTAGCGCTTCGGATGGTGGCGCCCAAGTCAGGACCGGACCACTGCGATCGGATGGCGCCACCACAACGCTCATGGGGTGCACAAAGCCGTGGGCCGCTCCCGCCGCGTGCAGCGTTTCAATCGCTTCCGTCATACGCAGGGCGCATTTGACGGACTCAACCGGCGTCCAGGAGTGGTGCTCTTCGAGTTCGGCGGCGAGGGTCGGACCAGGTACCCGTTCTGCGACCAACACATGCCTTCCCTCGGTGACCACGTCACCCAGAAGTGCAGCTAGGTGCAAGTGCTGAGTGCCCACGCCGGGGCGCACGGGCTTGATCCACTCCTTCGGGACTTCGAAGGCGATGACCTGCGCTTGGGTCTCAAGATCGATTCCCGAAAGCACGCCGGGTCCGACTTCTTCGGCCGACGCATCCATTCTGAACCGCTCAGCTAGGACAATTCCCGGTTCGAGTGGGCTCAACGACATTCCCTCTGATCGCGAGGGTCCCACTTCCCGGCCGTGTCGTCCAGCCCAGGGCTACACTGCGCCGGGCATTTGCCCGGCCACCAGGGGTTTTGCGGCGCCGCAATTGCGGGCCTGGGCGGGGCAGGACAGGCTTGTCCGGGTGTTGTCCGCCTCCTGCATCGTGCGCGTGGCCACGCCCTTGGACGCCGCGCAATTCGCGAGCATCGTCGCGCGCGGTTTTGAGGAGACTCGGGCGTTGCCGATCCCGTCCAGCGCTCTGCTCGAGACTGTAGCAGAGACGCGCGCCGCCCTCGAAAAGGAAGCTGGCCTGTTGGCTGTCCGCGATGGGGTGGCCTGCGGGTGCATGCGCGTGAGTGTGCCGCCGGGCTGCACGCGCTTGGACCAGGCGAGCCTCGACGCTCCAGCCGCGCAACAGGCACGTTCCGGCGTGACTGTGCAGTTTTCCAGACTAGCGGTCATTCCCGAGGCGCGGGGCCACGGCGTCGCGACGGCGTTGCTCGCTGCGCTGTCGTCCTATGCACATGTCATTGGAGCCGAGACGATCTGTATGTCCGCGCGTTCGCAGCAGCCAGACAACCGCCCCTTCTGGGCTCGGCGCGGCTTCGTCGTCACCGGGTACTCGGAGCGCTATGGCATCCCTGATATGGTGACCTACATGCAGCGACGTTTGAGCTATGGCGCAGAGCCCACGGAGTCCAAGTAATGCGCGCGGATTGGCGTGCCCGCGTCCGACGACCGCTCTGCTCTGGTCTCGTGATTGGTGCGTTGGGCTGCGGCGGCGAAGATGCAGAGCCGTCGCCCATCCAGAGCTTCGGGAGTATCGGATCCTTGTCGGAACCCGACGGCAAGGGCAGCTTTCGCTTTGGCGCGGCCAGTGCAGCCACACAGATCGAAGATCAGAACACGCAGACCGATTGGTACCTGTTCACCCAACCCACCGCCGACGGCGGACTCGGCAAGGGCAAGGCCTTCCTTGGCAATGCCTCCAAGGGCTTCGAAAAAGCCGTTTCCGACGTGCAGCTCTTGAGTGCTCTCGCTCTCGATTCCTATCGGTTCAGCATCGAGTGGGCTCGCATCGAGCCGCAGCGCGATCAGATCGACGAAACCGCGCTCAAACACTACTCCGACTTCATCGACGCCCTCATCGCGGCGGGCATCCGGCCGATCGTGACGCTGCATCATTTCTCGAACCCGCTATGGGTCGATGACCCGCGGGACCCGGACTGTGCTGCGGGCCCCACGGACGCGAACTTGTGCGGTTTCGGCCACCCGCAAGGCGGCGCGGAAGTCGTCGCTGAGATGGAGGAACACGCTACGCTCATAGCGCAGCGTTTTGGCGACCGCGTGGATGAGTGGGGGACGGTAAACGAACCCATCAACTACCTACTGGCGGCATACGGAATTGGTTCTTTCCCACCGGGTAAGAGCTATTTGCTTTCGCTGCAGGACAAGTTCATCCCGGTTGTGCGCGACTACGCGTCTGCCCACGCAAAGATGTACCATGCGATCAAGGCTGCCGACACCGTCGACGCAGATGCGGACGGGCAGGCCGCGAGCGTGGGTATGTCGCTTTCCGCGGGGGAATGGGTGCCCGCGCGCGCCAACGAGATCAGTGACCATCCCGACGATATCGCTGGTCGCGACCGGCTAGTCTACGTATTCCATTTCTTATGGGTGGACGCGATGCAGAACGGTCGCTTCGACCCTGATTTGGATGGCAGCCTCGACGAAGACCAGCCCAACTGGAAAGGGACGCTGGATTGGTTGGGCGTGCAGTACTACTTCCGCGCGGGCGTGACGTCTGTGAACGGCCTCGTGCCGGTGTTGCAAGTGACACCGTGCTTTTCGACTTTCAACTTTGGCGCGTGCCTGCCGCCCAAAGACCCGACCTTCTGCGTGCCCGCCATGGGCTACGAGTACTGGGCGCCGGGTCTGTTTTCTGTGCTCAAGTCCTACTCGGATCGCTACCCGGAGCTACCGCTGGTCGTCAGTGAAAGCGGCATTGCCACCGAGGTTGGCGAGCGACGCGCAGAAAACGTCGTGCGATCTCTGCAGCAGATCCAACGAGCGCAGCGCGCTGGTGTGGATGTGCGCGGCTATTATCACTGGAGCCTGTACGACAATTTCGAGTGGGCCGAGGGCTATGAACCGCGCTTTGGTCTGTACCACGTGGACTACAACACCTACGAACGCTCCCCGACTCTAGGCGCAGACGTCTTGGGCGAGATCGTGAAGGAACGACGCATCCCGCAGGCGCTCGGCAAGCGCTTCGGTGGCGAGGGCCCCATGACGCCCGAGGGTACCCCCGGCGAGTTTTGCGGCGGGGGCTGATAGCGCATCCTTATCCCCACATTCGTAGAACCGATTAGACGTTAGGGCTACGGCCCTGCACGCTGTGAGCATGGACACAAAGCGTGGGGGCGGGGAAACGTGGTCGGACGTCATCGCTGCAGCCGAGCTCGCGGAACGCGGTCGTGCGGTTGTGCGAGTCGGCAAGAAGCAACTGGCGGTATTCCAAACGGAGCGAGGCGTGTTTGTGTGCAACAACCGTTGCCCGCACGAGGGCTACCCTCTGGCCGAAGGCAGTGTGGACGGCGCCTGCGTGCTCACCTGCAACTGGCACAACTGGAAGTTCGAGCTGACGACTGGGGACAATTTGTTAGGAGGCGACGCCCTGCGTACCTATCCGACACAAGTGCGCGATGGTCGCGTCTACGTCGACATCGCGGACCCGCCGGTGGAGGAAACGCGATCGCGCGCGCTTTCGCGTTTACGCGAAGCCATGGACGACGACGCCTACGATCGAATTGCACGCGAAGTGGCGCGGCTCTTGCGCGTCGGCACGCCGATTGAGCAGATCTTCGAAGCCGCCGTCGCCAGCACCGCGCCGCGGCTGGAGTTTGGCGCTACGCACGCCTTCGCGGCCCTGCCGGATTGGCTCTCGCTCTACGACGCGCTTGAGCATGAAGCCGATCGCCTTGCCTGCCTGGTGGAGCCTCTGGCCCACATGGCGCGGGACACGCTGCGGGAGCCGAATACTGCTTTTGCCACGGCCGGAGCCGGGCACATTCCGTACACCGAACAGGCGCTCCTCGACGCCATCGAAAGCGAAGACCGAGCAGAAGCCGAGGCGCTCATTGCCAGCGCATTATCCGCGGGCGTCGCGGACGCGGACCTCAAGCGCACTCTGACGAGGGCAGCTTTGTCGCACTACGCGGACTTCGGCCATTCACTGATCTATACGCAGAAAGCCTTTGAAGCGATCGCGCGATTGGGCCAGCCCGTGCGCGCGCCGCTGCTGCAGTCGTTGGTACGGTCGATGGTGTACGCCCAACGCGAAGACCTGATCCCGGAGTTTCGCGGCTACGCTGCCGCGCTGGCGTGCTTCGGTGCGGAAGCGGGTCCGGTGCCCAGCCTGGACGCGCTGACGGCCGCCGGTGTTGACCGCGCCCTGTCGCTGGTGGCTGCTAGTGATGGGTCCGACCCCGTGCCGCTCTACCGAGTGCTGCTCCAGGCGGCTGCGCATCGGGTCGTCAGCTTCGATACGCACTGGGCAGAGCGCTTCGACCGCCCGGTGAGCGACAACATCAACTGGCTCGACTTCAGTCACGCGCTCACCTTCGCTCATGCGGCGCGGGATCTGTGCTCGAGTTCTCCAGAGCTCTGGCCCGCCGCGCTGCTGCAAATGGCGTGCTTCGTGGGCCGCACCCGGCGCTATGTGGATCCGAAGCGGCAGCTGGCGGCGACGGAGAAAGCCGCGCCAGACTTCGAACAGCTGCGCGACACCGTGCTGGACCACGGCAGCGCAGAGCCCATCGTCTCGGCGCATGGAATCAAAACGCTGCTCGCCGTGCGCTGTGAGTTCGAGCAGGGCTTTGGCGACCCACTGCTGGGCGCCGCACTGAAGCGATTCTTGAACTCACCCATGAAACGTCGGCACGTTCGCCGAACCGCCCGGCAGTCCCTCGCCTTCGTGGCGCGGGAAGACTGACGGCAGATGTCTAGCGGGGGACCCGGCTACCGCCACCCGCGACGGACTCAGCTGCCGAGGCAACCGAGCAAGAGTTCAAGCTTCGCGTTGCTGTCGGCTTTGACCTTCGTGCACGCCGTGGGGCACAGGATGGCCTTGGTGGGTGCCGTGGGGTTGTCGTAGTAGAAGCCATCGCCGGCGCAGGCGGCGGCGTTCGGCACCTGAGGAAACAGCTGCGGCGTGCCAGTGCCGCCGGGAGTGTACTCCACCTGCACCTTGGTCCAGTCGATCAAGCCGCCAGGTTGCTGCTGCGGTGGCGTGACCAACTCGCAGGCCAGGGACGTCACGATGCTGTTGGCGATGCTGTTGAACACGACGGAGTAGTTCGAGGCGCACACTGGGTGGCGCAAGCCGCCGGTCAAGATGCTCAGGTCCTGGTACTGTGGGCCGGCGTTCATCGCGGACGAGCATTGGGAGTTCGTCTTCGGCTGATTTGGTTGCAGTGGTGCGTTCACACCCACGATGGAATGGAACACGTAGTTGCGCTGCGCTTTGGTGCCGAAGTATCCGGCGCCGGCCCCGGTGGTTAGGAACGTATCGAACGCGGTAGCCGTCACACTCGACTGGTCATCAGTGACCTCGATAAAAGCCTTGAGCGCGCCGGGCCGCAGATGCGCTTTAATGTTGTTCCAGTTCGCGGCGGCCATGAACTTGGAGAATGAGTCAGTGCTATAGATGGTGACGTTCTCTTGGAAGAACGTCGGGGGTTTGTCTTGACCACAGGTGGCTGCCCCTAGACTGGGCAGGACGCACACGGGGCGCGTCGAATAGTTGGCGTTGGCGAACATGATCACACGGTAGTCGAGACCACTCGCTTGTATGATGCTCGCGAAATTGCCGTTGACGTTGGTCTTGACCTGATTGATCTCCGTGCTCATCGAGCACGACTGGTCAATGATCCAGATGATGTCTACGGGCGGCTTCGAGGCCGTCGCTGTCACCGACGCGCAAGCTTCGGGTGTTCCAGCCTCGGGTGGATCGTAGATGAACGTGACATCCGGAATGCCCGCGTCCGCGGGGGCCGCGCCCGTTCCGCTGCCGGCGTTGCCACCACTGGCGGCGTTGCCACCCGTCGCTGCACTGCCACCACCAGCACCGCCACCGGCGGCACTGCCTGCGTTACCACCTTGTCCCGCGCTACCTGCGGTGGCGCCGCTACCCACTGCGCCTCCCCCAGCGACGCCTCCGCCGCTGTCGCCTCCAGAGCACGCGCTCATGAACAAGCCAAGACCACCGAAGAACGTTGCAAGATGAATAGCCCAAGCGCCCATGAGGCGAGTATCGCATGGCGTCTTGCTGGACACACCAGGAGAAAGCATGCCTCTTGGCAAGGCGACGCAGGGCTTACACTGTCCTACTTGTGTGCTGTCAGCTGACCTCGTGCGCGAGGTACACGATGTCTTCCCCACGCACGGCCTTGGGCGTGGGCAGCAGCAGAAAGGCGTCCCGATCTACGCTGACCGATACCCCGTCGCCGTGCCCCAGAACGCTCCCTGCCAACAGGCGGTCAAAACTCGCAAAGTCCCGTTCCAGCTCGAAGTGCAGAGTCGGTTTCACTAGCCGTCCGAACAGCTCATAGCTTTCCGCCGCCGCTGCCGCGGTTACGTGGTCGGAAAGCCCTAAGCCTCCCAGGAACCGGGTGAGCACCTCGTGCGCCACCTTCGCCGTGCCGGCCCCTTCGTGTTGCCCGCACTCGACGCTAATGGCGGGTCGGCCCTTGGCGACTAGCGCCCCGATGCTCACGTGTTCCATCAACATCCCCGGGCCGTCCCAGCCGAAGGTGACCTTGCAACCGGTCTTCTGGGACAGGGCAATGCCCTCGGGTCGGCCGTCGCAGATGGCGAAGGGAACTGTCGGTTGACTCGCGGAGTGCAGGTCGACCATCGCGTCCAGACCGGTCATCAGCGGGCGCAGTTCGAGGGCCCGGTGGTGTTCGTAGACCCAGGCTTCCGGCGCTAGCTCTTCAACCCACTGGTAGGCGAAGAGTCGATTGATGTCCGTGCCCCCTCTGGAAAACCGGCGCCCTTCTGCGGTGGCTTTGGGATTGCCGTGGACTAGGACGACCGTGCCGCGCTTCAGGCGCTTGGCGAACCTGTCCGCGTCCGCCTTGATGCCCTCAATGACGTCGAGCCCCGCGACTTCGTTGCCATGCAGCGCGCCAATCACCCCAACCCAGGGTCCGGTGAAGCTCCCGTCTCCGGAGAGTTCCCAGGCAGAGCTGATGGTGGGGTGCGGGCGTATCAATATCGTGCTCCTTCGCCCCCGCAAGTAGGTCGGATGATCAAGCTTGCCGCGGCCAAGTCAAGGGTGCTGGTGAAAACTGGGTTTTTGGGTCGGGGATCGTGCGTCGTCGGGCCACGCTTCCTGCATGGACCGGAGCTTGAACGCGTGCCCTAGCTCGGGGCTCGTGGCATACGGGGCGGGTCATGTTGACCGACGGACAGCGGGAGGCCCTGCATGGCCGGGCCGAACGCGACTTGGAGTGGCCACGGCTCATGGACCACGTCGCGGGACATGCCCTGGGGAGCGTTGCGGCTGGACGCTTGCGCGCTCTGAGGCCGCATCAAGGGCTGAGAGAAGCGACGCAGGCATTCGAGCGCTGTCGCAGCGCGCTTGGCCTTGCCGAGGACGACCGTCCGGTGCCCGCGGTACGCCTGACGCAGCTCGCCGATGTGATCGCCCGCGCCAGGATCCGCGGAGCGCTCAGCGGTGAGGAACTGTGCGCCGTACGAGACGTCCTGGCCCACGCTCACGTGCTCCGGCGCTACGCCGCCTCCCTCTCGCGCGAGCATGAAGAGCTGGTGGCGTCGTTACGCAGCGAGGCGTCGTTGGATGCTGTCCATGATGTGCTGGCCCAGTGCCTCACGGATGACGGAGACGTCGCAGACGCTGCCTCCCAGGTATTGGCGCGCGCCCGTCGCGCCGCGCAAGAATACCGGGGCCAACTCTCGAGCCAGCTACGCCGTCTGGTGACCCGCTACGCGGACTCCCTCAGTCAGCAATACTCCACAGAGCGCGAGGGCCGTCCGGTGCTGCCGGTGCGTTCGGACGCAGCGAAAAGCGTACCCGGCATGGTGCTCGGCTCCAGCGCGTCTGGGGCCACGCTCTTTGTCGAACCCGCTGAGGTCAGCGACCTTGCCAACCGTCTGCACTATGCGTTGGCGGAAGTCGAACGTGAACGCGAACGCGTGTTGCGCCGGCTCTCGGATCAAGTCGCAGACCAGGCCGACGAGCTACACGCCGCACACGAAGCCGCGGTGTCCGCGGATGTGTGCCATGCGCTCACGTCCTGGGCGCGGCAGGCCAATGCGGTGGCGCTGGCTCCCCTTCAGAGCCACGCCCTGAACTTGATTGCAATGTGCCATCCGCTGCTACTCGTTCAAGGCGTGGAAGTGGTGAAGAACGACATCGTGCTCGAAAGCGGGCAGGCGCTCGTGATCTCGGGACCGAATGCCGGCGGCAAGACCGTGGCGCTCAAGTGCTTGGGACTTGCGGCATGGATGGTGCGCGCCGGTGTTCCTGTGCCCGCAGATCCTCGCAGCCAGGTGGGCTTCTTCGCAGATGTGCTGACGGACATGGCGGACGATCAGTCGCTAAGCATGAACCTATCCACTTTCAGCGCGCATCTTTCGACGTTGTCGAAGTTCTTGGAACTCGCGGGGAGGGGATCCCTCGTGCTTCTGGACGAGGCGTGCATTGGCACGGACCCGGAGGAAGGCGCCGCCCTGGCCGTCGCGATCGTGGAAGCACTGGTGCAACGGGGCGCGGCCGTGGGCGTGACGACCCACTACGAACGGCTGAAGGAACACGCCGCCGAGGACATGCGCTTTCGCAACGCTTCCGTGGGGCTGCAAGTGCAGACCTTTGCGCCGACGTTTCGTCTGGACCTGGGCGTTCCAGGACCCTCGAGTGCGCTTCTAGTGGCTCCGCGCTTTGGCATTGCCGCGGAGATCGTGGCGCGTGCGGAGGCCCTGGTTCCGGAGCATGCGCTGCGGCGCGAGACGGTGCTCCGTGAGCTGTCCGTGGCGCTGAATTCGGCAGCTGAGCGCGAACGCGCCCTCTCCGAGGAGCTGTGGCGCCAGCGGGAGCTGCGTCAGGAAATGGAGGACGAGCGCCAAACCGTGCGCGACCAGGAGCGCCGACGCCTGATGCGCGACGGCGCCGAGCTTGCTCTGGAAGTGCGCAACGCGCGCTCGGAACTGCGCCGCGTGATGGAGCAGCTCAAGTCGCCCTCGCTGGCCACGAAAGCGTCTGTCAAAGGGGTGGAACGTGCGTTGGACAAGGCGGCGCATCCTGTTGCCATCGGCGGCAAGTTGGCGCGTCTGTCGAAAGAGCGACCGGAAACCCCGGCCTCGGGCCAGAAGCTGCAGCCGGGTGCTCGCGCACACTTGACGCGTCTGGGCGTTGACGTTGAGGTTCTTGAGCGAAAGGCCTCCGGCGAAGTCCAAGTACTCGCCGGCACGCTGAAGTTGTGGGCCAACGAATCGGAGCTGGTGCCACTCGGCAGCAGCGCTCTGCCCAAACCCACGACCAAGAAGGCGCCGAAGCGAAAGGGCCCGGGGCAGACGATTGACGGCTTCATCGCCATGCGCGTGGAAGCCAACACCCTTGACCTGCGCGGCGTCCGGGTCGAAGACGGTTTGGAGCACCTCGAACGTTTCGTGGACACGCTCTTGAGACGCGGCGAGCGGGCTGGCTTCGTACTTCACGGGCACGGTACCGGCGCGATGAAGGCGGCAGTGCGGGAGCATTTGCCAAGCGTTGGCCCGGTAGTACGTAGCGAGCCCGCCACGCGGGAAGACGGCGGCGACGCGTTCACTATCTTTTACCTCGAGTAGGCGGCCAGCCTTGCCCAGAGCGAGATCGCGGAGTACGACGGAGACGCGATGTTTGGGATCCCGCGGGCGCTGTTTCAACTCCTGTGCTTCGTGCTGCTAGCGGCCGGCTGCGGCGGCCCAGCCGCGCCGACGGTTGGGCCACCGCTCACGGATGTGAGCTCGGCACCTGATTTCAGCGCGCCCGACGAAACGGGCCGCATGCGTTCTCTGAGTGAGTTCCGCGGACGGCCCCTCGTGCTCTATTTCTATCCAAAAGACGGCACACCGGGTTGCACCAAGGAAGCGTGCGCTTTCCGTGATGCTTGGGATCGCCTCGGCGCAGCTGGAGCTGCGGTGGTGGGAGTATCCGTGGACTCCGTGGCGTCTCACGCCGCCTTCAAGCAAAAACACGCGCTGCCCTTTCCCCTGCTCTCGGATCCGTCAGGGCGCATCCTCGAGGCCTACGGTGTCCCGAAGTCACCCCAAGGCTACGCCGCGCGCACGACGTTCGTGATCGACGCAAGCGGCATGATCCGGCGCATTTTCCCGGAAGTGGACCCGGCGTTGCATGTGGAAGAAGTCCTTCCCGTACTCGCGCAGTTGGGCCGTGAGAGTGTGAGCGGTGCCGAGCCCCGCTTGCCGACTCAGCCCGTTGTCAAAGAGCCGGACGTAGCGAAGAAGGGAGTTGCTGTGAAAGATGCACCGAAAACCCCAGAGCTGCGCGCTTGGGTGATCTTCCTGGAGCCGGTGCGCGCAGAAATGGTGAGTGCGCCGACGCAAGCTGAAGAGGCGACGGTCTCCGAACATTTTGCCTACCTGAAGCGGCTACGCGACGAGGGCATTCTCGTTTTGGCCGGTCCGAGTCTGGAACCACCGCAAGTCGGTATCGTGATCTTCCGCGCCGTGGATCGCCCGCAGGCAGAGCGCATCCTCGCAGCAGATCCCGCGGTGGCCGGAGGAGTCTTTCGCGCCCGCATGCAAGAGATGAAGCTCAGCTTGCTGGGCAAGTCGAAGTAGGCTCACGATCCGTGAGCGTGCTGGGTAGCCGCGGCGCGCGTCACTTGCTGCGCTAGTTGCGGCAGGCGCCGTTGCGGCAGGTTTGACCGGAGCCGCACGCCGCGCCGCAGGCGCCGCAGTTTGCAGCGTCCTCGTCTAAATCTACGCAGCCGCTAGCGCAGCAAGTTTCTCCGCCGTCACAGCCGTCACCACCGTTGCAGGAGCAGCTCGCGTTCTTTCCGGTGCCTCGGCACGTTTCTCCGTCGCGGCAGCCGTCACCGTCACAGCGACAGCGATCGTTGCGGCAGTCTGCGCCGTCGCCTCCGCACTGCGACGCCTGCGAGCAGCCGCAGTCCCCGTTTTCGCAGCTCAAGCCGGTGGCGCAGACCGATCCGCACGCGCCACAGTTCTTTGGGTCGGTGTCCGTGTCCACGCAGGCGCCGCTGCACGCGGTGGTCTGCCCGCCGCAGGCACCCGCAGCCCCGCCGGCACCGCCAGTGCTACTCGCTCCGCCGGTTGCGCTTGACGCGCCGTTGCCAGCGTCTGCGGAGAAATCGAAAGCATCGAAGTCGTTGGTGCATGCCGCTACCACCAGCAATGCGCTGGCAGCCACGAAGCCCCGCCATGCTCCGCTCATCGACACACCGCGTAGGGTAGTTGGTTCAGTTTTTCGCATTGCGTCTGATCCGGGCACTTTGGCTGGTCTGGTTTGCATACCACGCGGCGACCACCGCCGCAGTCGCCTGCACTCAAACACTGCATCTCAATCAAGAAGCCGCCGCCAGCGAATCGAGCGCAGCAGACCTCGCCACCTTCGCAGTCTTCCGGTCCGTCGCAAGTGATGTCCGCGCCGCCGCCGCAGTTCGCGTCCTTGCTCTGGCAATTCGGCCCGCTGAAGCGGTAGCAGCACATGCTCGTGCTCAAGGCACATGGTGTGTTGCCTTCGCAGACCACGGTGCCTCCAGTGGCGCCTCCACTGGAACTGGTGCCTCCCGATGCGCTTCCGCCGGTTCCAGTCCCGCCCGTTCCAGTACCGCTCACGCCGCCGCTCGCCGCGCCTCCCGAGCTGTCTCCCGCGGAGCCGGCGTTTCCGCCGGCAGCCCCCGCGCCGCCGCTGCCCGCCGTAGCCCCGCTAGCTCCGGCGCCCGCAAACGCGAAGGAGTCGAAGTCATTGGTGCACGCGGCGGCGGCTGTCGCCAGCAGCAGCGCCCAGCATCGGAGTGCGCCCGCCATTTACGAAGAGTCGCACAGGATTTCCCAGGGTGCTAGGATCCGCTCCACAGTTGATCGGTTTTCATCGGGGCGAGTTTGAGCATCCGACTTCCGGCGGCAGTTTCCGGGTCAGTGGCCGGGTCGGCGACGGCGGCGGTGACGGCCGCGGACGTTTCGCGCCTCGGCCATCGGAGGCAGTGGCCGGCGCGTATGACATCGCGCCAGGGGCGCTGCGCAGGCGCGCCAGCGTGGCGCACCGGGGGCACACTCGCGCCGCGGCGCGCGCATCTCTGCCGCGGAGCAGGGCGGCGTACGGCTCTGGAGTATCGCGACAAAATGCTCACATTCGTGGGCATTCTTTGAGGATACGCGCCTATGTCGACGAGATGCTCACGTTGACGCGCACTTGGGCGACATAGCCGCGGGACGGCGACGCGCACGGGCGACATCGCCGCGGCGCGGGCGGCAACGCGCACTTGCGCAACATCGCCGCCACCACCCGCCGACCGCCACCACCCGCCGACCGCCACCACCCACCGACGCCGCCACCACCCACTGACGCGCCACCACCCACTGACGCCGTCACTGTCGACCAACGCCACCGACCTCCGACGTGCCTTGCGGCGGACGTGCTCGCTGACGTGGGCGGTAGCGATGACGCACTGCCCGCACCAACAAAAAAACAAAAGCCTATTGCGCGGCCTGGGTTTGCTGGAGCAAGGGGAAGCCGAGGGCCTCGCGCTGCGCCAGCCATGCGGCTGCGACGCTGCGCGCCATGGTGCGCACGCGCAAGATGAAGCGCTGGCGCTCGGTGACGCTGATGGCTCCCCGGGCGTCGAGGACGTTGAATGCGTGCGCGCCTTTGATCACGAAATCGTAGGCGGGCAGGACGAGCTTGGCCAAGGGATCCTCGCCGCGCTCTAGCATGCGTTTTACCTCAGCTTCGGCTTGGTCGAAGGCTGCAAAGTGCGCGGCGATGTCCGCCTCTTCGAAGTTGTAGGTGGACCACTCCCATTCAGAGCGTCGGTAGATCTCTCCGTAGCGGACGCCTTTGTCGAATTTCAGATCGTAGACGTTGTCCACGTCCTGCAGGTACATCGCGATGCGTTCCAGCCCGTAGGTCAATTCGCCGCTAACGGGCTTGCATTCGAAGCCGCCGGCTTGCTGGAAGTAGGTGAACTGGCTGATCTCCAAGCCGTCCAACCACACTTGCCATCCGAGCCCCCAGGCGCCGAGGGTCGGGCTTTCCCAGTCGTCTTCGATGAAGCGTACGTCGTGTTCGAGGGGATCGGTGCCGAGCGCCACCAGGGATTCTAGATACACGTCCTGGATGTCCAAGGGGCTGGGTTTGAGGATCACCTGAAACTGGTGGAATTGTTGCAGCCGGTTGGGATTGTCGCCGTAGCGCCCGTCTGTAGGGCGACGCGAGGGCTCAACGTAGGCCACGTTCCACGGCTCCGGGCCCAGGCTGCGCAGGAACGTGTTCGGGTTGAAGGTGCCGGCGCCGACTTCGGAGTTGTAGGGCTGCACAATGAGGCAGCCGCGTTCGGCCCAGAACTTCTGCAGATTCAGAATGAGGTCTTGAAAATACATGGGGAAAGCTCCGGCGCAGGCTAGGGCGGATCGTTTCTTTGGGCAATGCCCAGCGCAAAGCCCGTGGAAGCCTACAGCAGGCCTGCTTCCTCAAAGAAGCGGCGTTCCACCTTGGCATAGTCGACTTCCACGTCCAGGCGGGACAGCACCGAGTAGAAGCCGAACTGTAGGCGATTGATGAAGACCATGCCCGGCGGCAGGGGCACCACGTTGCCGTCTTTCTGGAACAACAGCGCCTTCATGTCGCGCACGCCGTCGACCAACTCGGCCACGTAGCTGCACGTGATGCGGTAGGGCGGAGAGAAAAGCGGCTCGAAGCATTTTCGCGAGTACTCCACCGCGGCCTTCTCGTAGGCGCCACCGCGGGTTTCCAAGAGCACTTTGGCCTTCTCCACGAACGCCGCTTCATCCTTGCCGAGCGCTGCGATGTGCAGCTCTTGCGCGCGGGTCAAGCGCACGCCCTCGATGGGTTGCACGCAGCCGAAGTCCAAGAAGGTCACGACCCCGTCTTCGGCGAACAAGTAATTGCCCGGATGCGGGTCGGCGTTGAACTTGCCTCCGACGAGGTTGCCCTTGAATACGAAACGCCACATGGTTTCTGCATGCGCGCGGCGCTCGGATTCACTGCCGTCGGCGGCTTCTTCCAGGGTGGTGCCTGCGCACAGATCGCTGGTAAGCACGCGGCGCCTTGAGCGTTCACGCACGACACCGGGAATGCGGATCTTGTCGTCGGCGGCGTGCAGTGCGCGGAACTGCTCTTGGCGGGTGGCTTCCAGCTCGTAGTCGAGTTCCTCTCGAAATCGCGTGCGGATCTCTTCGAAGATGCGTTTGGCGTCCATTCCCTTCGGGCCCATGGTGTCGACCACTCGGTTGACCACAGCCGCGTTAGACAGATCTGCTTCGATGGCCTTTTCGATCCCCGGGTGCTGCACCTTCACCGCGACCTTGCGGCCATTGCTGAGGGTCGCCCGATGCACCTGGCCGATGGAGGCGCTGGCAAAGGGGTCGTGTTCCCACTCTGCGAAGAGCTTGTCGATGGGGCCTCCGAGCTCTTCCTCGACGAGAGCCACAATGGCTTCGGGGCTGGAGCGTGGGGCGGCGGCGCGGAGCTTGGTGAGGGCCGTCTCGTAGGCTGCTCGCTGCGCTTCGGGCACCATGCCGTCTACGTAGCTGGCCATCTGGCCGATCTTGGCGGCCAAGCCCCGCATGTTGCCCAGCACTTCCGCGGCATGGGCCGCGGCGGCTTCGCCGCTGCTGCGGCTGAGCAGAGCCGCCCCCGTGCGCGCGCCGACGCTGGCCATCTTGGCTAGGCGGCTCAGTCGGCCGCGCGGCACACTGCCTTCGTTGCTCACTGTTTCCTTTTGTGCGCTATTTGCGGGTTGCCGAGCTTCGGTGCGTGTCGTCCGTGCCTGCGAAATCCCGAGGCTATGGTAACTTAGGCCTTGGGCTCAAAACCCGACTAAATCATGAAAGCTTCCAAGATCTTTGCCTCGCTGTGCGTTGCGGGGTTCCTTAGCTCCTGCGCGTTTCTTCTCGACTTTGACGAGTTGCAGACGGAAACCGGCAAGGATGCGTCGGTCGGCGGCGCAGGCAGTGGTGGTGTGAGCGGCGCTTCCGGTTCCAGTGGCGTGGGCGGCGCGAGTGCCTCGGGCGGCGCGTCGGGTGCCGACGGCGGCGGCATCGATCTGGGTCAGTTGGCGAAGACGACCTCCGACGCGATCTGCGCCAAGCTGGAGCAGTGCTACGGCGCGCCGGCGATGGCTCTCATCTTCGGGGATGCGGACTGCAATACTGCCATGTTCAACGGCTTGAAGAACTCGACCTTCGCGCTGGCGGCAGCTTCGCTGCAGGCCGGTAAGATGACCCTCGACCAGACCCAGATCAGTTCCTGCTTGAAGGACTTTCAAGGGCTGGCATGCAACGCCGTGAGCTTCGATTTCCCAGAAGCGTGTCGCAAAGCGCTGGCGGGTACCGTGGCGGCCGGAAAGCCATGCGCCCACGCCCTCGAGTGCGCGCCGGGTCACTACTGCGCCGTGACGTCCAGTTGCCCGGGCAAGTGCGCTCCCGTGCGCACTAGCGGTCAGACCTGCTCGGACGGGGACGTCTGCGCGGCGGGGTTGGGATGTACCGGGGGCAAGTGCACGGCCTTGGCCGGAGTCGGTGAACCGTGTCTCGGATCCACCGGCAACGACTGCGAGGTGGGCGCGTTCTGTTTCGGAAATGACGACGCCAAGGCACAAGACGGGAACTGCGTGGGCACAAGCGGTCTCTTTTCGGCAGGTCCGGGTGAAGCTTGTTCCTATTGGACCGAGGCGGCGACGCCGGCGACCTTCAAGCTCTGCAAGAACGGTGTGTGCCCGGTATTCAAGCTGTTCAACCGGGTGTGCGAGAGCTACCAGAAAGACCCCGGATTTCCCTGCTCGATATCGATCCCGGATCCATGCCCCAGCGGTCAGTACTGCAACGGGACGGCATGCACGGACCTGCCGTCCAACGGTCAGAGCTGCGCGCCGATAACGACCGTCAAGGGGCGCTGCAAAGCTGGGCACAGCTGCAACGGGACGACCTGCGATGTGCAACGCGACAACGGGCAGGTCTGCGGGTCCAACGCGCAGTGCTTCGGTGGCGCCTGCGACCTCGGTGGCTCCAACCTGTGCGTGCCGCCTGGCTGCCCGGTGACGCCCTGAGCGCCACGGTTACTCGATCGCGGAGGTGCGCTTCGCCCTTCGCCCTTCGAGGAACCGCGGTGGTCGGGATCCTAGTTGCGGGCGTCGTAGTCACGGGCTGTGAGCGCGACCAGCGCGCCGGCGCATTGCAGCGCCGCGAATGCGAAGAACTCACGCTGCGTGTCGATCGCCTGAAGGATGCGGAATTGGGCGCAGCCAGCGACGTGGATCGCAATCGCCGCGTCGATCGTTGTATGAAAAGCGGCACCCGCGCTTGGGCGGACTGTGTGAAGTTTGCACAAACGGCTAGCGCCGTGACCGACTGCGAGCGGCAGCTGTAGACGCCCAAACCTCACCAAGAGAAATCCCACGGAAAATGGTTCTCCAAGGTCCAGACTTTCAGAAGCACGTACTGGTGCTGGTTGGTTTGCCCGCACGGGGCAAGACCTTCGTGGCACGCAAGATGGCCCGCTACCTGTCTTGGCTTGGTTATCGCACCCGCACCTTCAACGTGGGCGAATACCGCCGAGCGATCGCAGGCGCCAAGCAGCCTGCGAGTTTTTTCGCGCCGGACGCCGAACACCGCGAACTGCGCGAACGCATAGCCATGAAGACCCTAGACGATCTTCTGGAGTACTTGGACGAGCGCGGGGACGTGGCGATCTACGATGCGACGAACACGGAGCGCGCTCGTCGTCGGCGCGTCTACGAACGCTGCAAAGCCGCTGGTGCCCAAGTCATCTTCGTCGAGTCCATCTGTGAAGATCAGGCCGTCGTCGAAGCGAACCTGCGCGAGAACAAGGCACGTTCTCCGGACTACGCTGGCATGGACGCGGAGTCTGCGGTCACTGACTTTCGCGAACGGATCGCACAGTACGAGCGCACTTACGCACCCGTGGATGACGAAGACCGCTGCTACGTGAAGCTGATCGACGTCGGGCGCAAGGTCGTCGTCAATCGTATGCAGGGTTACCTGGGTGCCCGGCTGGTGTTCTTCTTGATGAACCTGCACTCCGGGCGTCGGAAGATCTGGCTGACCCGTCACGGAGAGAGTGAGTTCAACGTCGAGAATCGCATCGGCGGCGATCCGCCGCTATCGGATCGCGGGCGCATCTATGCCCACAGCCTGGCGGAGTTCTTCGCAGAGCAGAAGCCCGAGCGCCTGGAAGCATGGACCAGCAGTCTGCAGCGATCCGTGAGTACGGCAGCGCCGCTGGGCGTGCCAAAACTCGCACGGCGTGCCCTTGACGAGATTGACGCCGGCATCTGCGACGGCATGACCTATCAGGAGATCCGGGAGCAGCTACCGGCTGAGTATCGGGCTCGCGCCGCAGACAAGTTTCGGTACCGCTACCCTGAGGGCGAGTCGTATATGGACGTGATCCAGCGTTTGGAGCCGATCATCTTCGACTTGGAGCGCCAGAAGAACCCGGTGCTGGTCGTGGCACACCACGCCGTGGCCCGGGCGCTCTATGCCTACCTGATGGGGCGGGCCCAAGAAGACACACCGCACGTGCCGGTGCCACTGCACACGCTGATCGAACTCACACCGACTGCCTACGGCTACGAAGAGAAGCGCTTCGAGCTGGCTCCATACATCAATACCGAAGACACGTTGCACCCGATGAGCGTGGGGGCGCCGCCGTTGCCGTCGATACGCTAGCTGCTTGGCCTCAGGGGTCTTGGAAACTGGCGCCGGCTTTGGCCTCCGGATTCCTCGAGCAAGCGGAATCCGAGCGCTAGAATCGACACGCGGTATTAGCCGACGTAGCTTTCGTCCTGTTCAATCCGGCTGAGCACCCAGTCGAACTCTCCGGATGTGACTTTCACCTGACAGTGCTCGCAGTTTCCGGCCGCGCTGATGGCGAGAGGGCCGCCGCAGTTCGGACACACGGGGTCGACGCGAGCTTTGCCTTTGGCGCCGGTCGCACGGATGAGCGTCCAGTACTCGGTGTAGCGCCGCTCTTTGTCGCGGCTGCCGCCCACGATGCTCTGGTCGCTATCCCGGATCGTGTAGTCGCGCCCCGTCGCGTGCACGCGAACGGTGGCGGCGTCGAACCAGCGGTCGCTGCTGATGCGCACCAACTCGAGTCCCAGGATTTGCGGACCTTCGTTGATGTTGCGCAGACCAGAGCTGCGATAGGCCTCGATCCAGTAGGTTTGCGCGGTCCACAGATTGTCGCTCAAGTACGGCCGCGCGAGCTGCCACTGCAGGGACGACCAAGCGTGTTGCATGGTGTTGAATACCAGCCCGACCCGAGCGGCGAGGGATGCCTCGTCGAAATCCGGGTCGCGCTGCTTGATGGCGGCTGTCGCTTGCGCCAGACCGCGGTCGATGCGCGTGGGCAAGTCCGTACCGACCTCTTCCGTCGTGCCCGTGAGCATGGGCGGGCGTGGCTCCCGGGCGACGACTTCGATCTGGGTCACCACCCAATCGAATGCGCCGGTGTCCACGACTTGGTTGCAGTACTGGCAGCTGCCGCCGACGATCTTGTCCAGGGGAGCGCCGCAACCCGGGCATGAAAATACCCGCACCCGATCCGGGGGGCGGCTGCGCGCGTGGGGGCCCCGCGCCAGCTCCCAGCGCTCCATCGCATAGTAGCTCTGCATGCCTTCGGTGTAGTTGGCTTCGATCTCCAGCACGACGTGGGCACCTGCTGCGCTCGACACACGCACGGCGCCGTATTGCATCGCGCCGACCACAACGGTCATCACCGGCGTTCGGCCGAGTTGGGCGAGGGCGTGGCGCGCCGCAGGCTTCAGATACGGACTCAAGCTTTCGAGACGCCCGCTGCCGCGAGCCGTGTGCGCTTCTGCGTACAGCGCGTACGCGAAGTCTTCGAAGAGCACGATCGAGAAATCCGGATCGAGACTGCGCAGCTTTTCCAGCTGGGTTCTGCCCGATTCGGTGCTGACGGGCGCCGCGCGGGGGCGGTGCGTGCTCCAGCCCTTGACTCTGCGCGCCGCGAACCAAACCAGGGTGGTGGTGCTGACCAGCATGCTCATCCCGACGAAGCCGAGCACCATCAAGAAACCGAGCCCCGTACGCATCGCGCTGCGTTCGTCGTAGCCCGTCACGACGGTACGTTCCGGTCGCACGGGCGCCGCGCCGTACGCGGACTGCCCGACGGCGACAGCGACGGCGCGGGGCTTTCCGCTCAGCACGCGCTTGCTGACGATGGCGGGTTTGCTTGGAGTGGGGGACGACGAACGCGAGCTCCCCGACGAGCCGGAAGAAGAGCGGGAGCTCGACCAACTCGACGACGAGCGCGAGCTCGACGAGGAGGACGAACTCGAGCTCGAAGAACTGCTGCGGAAAGTGCTGCCGCCTCCCGGGCGCGCCCAGCTCGGAAACGCAATGACGACCCCCAGCAGTAGGACACAGAGTGCCAGAGCGATGCGAATCATGACACCACCGAATCGGATAGCTCGTTCACGTCGTCATCGGCCCGAGGCAGGGTGCGACTCAGTGCGTCGCTCAGTTGAGCCAGGCCCGCGACGAGCGCCTCGAGGCCGCCAGCGCTTGCCGCCGTGCGCAGTGTAGCAAGAGCCGTCTCGCCGTCGCCGCCCAAGGCTGCCAGGTCCACGCCGACGTCCGGCACCACTGCCACGCTACGTTCCAATAGCGAGACATAGACCAGTACCCCAGTGCGTCCTTGGGTAGCGCCAATGCCCTGGGCGTGGAACTCGACGTGGGCAGCGCGCTGCGTGTTCTCTTCGAGAACGCTTGCGGGGGTCAGCGAGCGTCGCAGGAAGGATAGCTGCGAAGCAAAGGCGCCGCTCAGCAGGAACAAGAGGAAGAGCGCCGGCGGGACTAGGTCGTCTGTGAACTCCGTGGGGTGGTACACGTAGACCAGTAGTCCCGCGAAGGTCACTAGGGACGCGAACCAAAGATCCGCCGCGCGGTAGGTCCCGGAACTCACCCGCACGGTTACGACAAACTCAGCCGAAGTCTTCGCCTCCGCTTGGACCACCGCGGCCTCGACCTGCTGTTTGGCCTCCTGGGCGAGCCACATTCCGACGCGGGTCATTGGCTGTGGCCTGTCATTCCACGACCTTCACGTTGGGCGCCTGCTTCGTGAGCGCGTCCTTCAGCGTGGTGCGCACGTTCTTTTTTAGATCGGCCTCCAACACGCGGTCGGTAGGCGCGCCCGTGATGCTTTCGCTCGACTCGGCTTCGAAGAGCGTCGCGCCCGCGAGCTGTTTGTCGGCGATGCGAAAGTACAAGAGCTCTGCGCTCAGGTAGCCCCCGGAGTAGGCGTACTTCTCGCTGGAGCCTGACGCGCCGGAGTCCGCGCCCGCATCGGTTCGAGCAGCGCCGGAGTCCGCGCCCGCGTCGGTATTCAAAGTCGGGCGCGGGGCTGACTTCGGCAAGCCCACGTGAGGCTTGGCGAAGGCACGGGTGCGCAGCACGACGAGGAACTCCAAGCTTTCGAGCAGCGTATACATTCTCTTTGCCGCGGAGCCGCTTTCTCCCGACGGCGTCGACTCCGGTCGCGCGGGGTCCCAGGGTTCGCGCTCGGTGTGCAGAGCGGCTGCGCCGCGCTGAACGAAGTCCGCATTCGGCAGGCGCGCGTAGACGAGACCGAGCTCATCGAAGTTCCAGAAGTCCTCGGCGTAGATCAACACGGCGTTGCCTCCCGCGGACCAGGAGCCCGAGAGAACGAGACGGATTGAAGCGTCCGGGGGCGTGTTGGCGGTCGCAGTGGGCGTCTTTGCCAGCACTGGGCCCACTGCCGCGAGATCTCTGAGGATGGGTTCGATCTTCGCGCGGTGTTCTGTGTTGACCTCGTCAATATACGGTCCGCAGCCCCAGCTGGAAAACGCGGCGACAAGCCCGACAAGCGTGGCCATGGGTCGCCACAGCTTTGAGCTTCGCGCGGACCGTATGCGCATTCGGCCCAGTCTAGTCACTTCCGCGGGCGTTTCGGAACTTGTTTTCGCGCGCTTTGCCGGCAGGCCCGACGCCCAGCTCCGCTCGGACGCGTTGATACTCTTGCGTCCAGGCGCCGCTGTCGTCGCGCACTGCGCAACTGAAGTGGTGAACGGCCTTCGCGGCTCGTTTCGAGAACTCGAAAACGCTCAAGAAAGGGTCCGGCCGCGTAGTCCTCATCCGGAACTCGGCTTGGCCGGTGCATTCGAGGCGTTGGGAGCTTGCAGCCGCAAGGACGCGATCGCAGCCGTTGGTTTGGAACACCAGGTACAGCCGGCCGTCGTCACCCAACGCCTGGCTGGCGGCGGCCAGATAGGCCTCCACACCGCCTCGCTCTTCGAAGCGGCAAGCGCGCCGCTGCGCGTCCCTCGGCAGCACGCCTGCGCTTAGCGGAAAGTAGGGGGGGGACGCGGTCACCAGGTCGTAGTCGTCGATCGGTTGGGCGTCGCGGAGGTCGGCATGCTCGACTGAAATCGTGCACTGTGACTGCGGGAGCTCATGAATGGAGCGCCGGGCCAGCGCGACGGACTGCTCCTGCGCTTCAATGCCATGCGCGACAGCTGGACGTAGCTTGTGACTGACCATGAGCAAGACCGAACCCACGCCACAGCCGAGGTCCAGGTAGCGCTTCGGTGGAGACGGAGCGCGGTGCACCGCGTACCAAGCGGTGATCAGGTCGTCTGTGCTGGTTCGATGGCCGCCCGTGCGCTGGTATAGGTGCCAGTCGCCGATCAGGCGGTCGCGCCGCGCATCCGCGGGCCATGGGGTTTCGTGCTGCATTGCAGAGGCCGTTGTTGTTTGAGGTGACGCGACTGTTCGGTAGTATGCCGCGCCAAGGCATGCACAACCGCATTCTTTCGACGATCCTGAATGTGGCCAGTAGCTTGGGAACCTGGGTGTATCCCACCGCGCGAGGTTGCGGGTTCTTTGCAAACGTGACTGGCGTAGAGCTGATCGTCGAAGTCACGTTGCCGCAAGAAGGCAGCGCCGCGTGTGCAGTCCGCTCGCTGCACGTACTGCCACTGGATCTGGGACTGCTGTGCTATGGCGAAGGCCCGTCGCCGCGTTTTCGTGAGGCGTTCTCGGTCCGGTCGGACGAGCCTGGTCGCGCGGAAGGGTTGCTCCGGGATGACGTGCAGAACGCGCTCCTCACCCTGTGGCGAATGACGTTGCCGGTGCATCACCTCAGTTTGGACGACTATGCTCTGGAGGTTGGCGCGACGCCAGACTACTCGGGGCTCGCGTCGCCCGAGTATCTGCCCAGGGTGTTGCGCCACTGCGCCTGGGTCGGCCGTCTGTTGCGCCACGCCGCGCAGGATGTGTCGCCGCCCAGTGGGCTCGCCGACGTGGTCCGTAGCTTTCGAGCGCACGCACGCGAGCTGGGGTTGCAGCTCGGAACTGCCCCGCTCGTGCTGGCGGGCAAGCGACGTCGCATCGCGTGCCGAGCGCGGGTGAAGCGCGTCGCGCCGTTGAGCTACTCCCTCGTCGTAGAAGGCGTGGCACCCCAGCGCCTTGGCGCGGATCTGACGTTGCGACCCAGAACGCCACTTCTTGACCGCTTAGCGTCGGACCGTGTTCCCATGGGCTTCGGAGATCCCGCGTTCGAGAACAGCTTTGAAGCATTCGCGAAGCAGCCGCCCGTGGCCAGGCAGGTCTTCACGGCGGAAGTGCGCCAACGGTTCGTCGCGCTCTCTCGCTTTGGCGTCGTGTCGGCGATGGACTCGGAAGTGCGCGTGGAAAGCCCCAGGCTTCTTCACGACACCAGGCAGGCGCTCTCGGCACTGTCCGAGGTTGTGGATCTGCTGGCGTGCATGCACCGGATCCCGGCAGGGCGTGCACACCAGCTGCGTGCGTATCGCTAGCGGAGCTTGGGCTACCGGGCTTTGCGTTTCGGCCTATCGGGCTTGGGCGCCGTCTTCTTCAGGCCGGGCCGCTTTGGCTTGTCCGCAGCTTGGGGCCTAGCCGGAGACGCGGCTCCGCCGCCCAGCTGGAGCAGCTGTTCAGCCAAGAGCGGTCCCAGCTCTTCGTGCTTGAAATAGACGAAGGCGTGCTGCCAGCCGCTGCTTGCGAGTCGAGTGTTCCAGCTGCTCAGCGCCGCGTCGTCGTAGGCGTCGCCGCGCAATCGCACGTAACCGAAGTCCGTAGTGGGCACGAGCGACGGCAAGCTGTCATCACCGTCGCCGCCCACCAGCGCTGCCTTTGCGTCCGCCAAAAGGCCGTACACTTCGTCGTCGAACCAGGAGCGATGGCGGAACTCCAGTGCGATCCGAGGCGACTCGGGCATGGAGCTTAGGAACGCTTTCAGGATCCCGACGTCTTTTTGAAATTGTGGAGGTAGCTGAAAGAGCACGACGCCAAGGCTCGGCCCCAGAGGGGATAGTGCTTGCAGCAAGTATTGCACGCTATCCTCGGTATCCTTCAGTTTGGCGTAGTGGGTGATGCGGCGCGAGGCCTTCATCGAGAAGCGAAAGTCCGCCGGCACCTGCGACTTCCAACCCAAGACGACGTTCCCTCTGGGCATGCGATAGAAGGTGTTGTTGATTTCGACGCTTGGCAGTCGCAATGCGTAGTGGTGCAATAGCGTGTCGGTCTTGGCGTCTTTCGGGTAGAACTCGCCCTTCCACTTTGGGTATGAGAATCCGCTGGTGCCGGCGTATAGCTGCATGCCTAGTACCAGAACGCCCCGATGGTCCCGCTGGCCAGCCAGGGCAGATCGTCGCTGACTTTTGGTAGCACCAGCACGCCCAAGCGGATGTTGGGATTGGCTTGCTCCCCGGTCTCGATCTTCACCAAGTCCAAGCTGACTTCAAAGCCTGCGTAGTTAAACTTGGTTTCCGTCTTGTCCTGATCCTGGCCGATTTCTAGGGCAGCGATCACGGTGGGGGAATAGGTGAGGCCGAGCCCCAGGCCGCGCCACACGGTAGGGCTTCTGTGCTTTCCAAACATGAAGTGCACGCCGAGTTGCAGTGGGATGTAGGCGTACAGATAGCCGACGTTTTCGAAGGTCTTGTCCTTGGAGATGACGACGCCGTTTTCCTGTCGGTATTTGAAACCGTCAGGGCGGCGCACGTACAGTCCGTTGAGCTCCGCGCCCACACCCAGGCGAAACGCGGCAAAGTTGGAGCCCCCAGCAACAGGCTCCGGCACCGGCAGATACATCATGGCCACCTGCACGCCGAGACCACCGCCAATGCCGAAGGTGTTGCCCTCGCCGACGTCAAGCTGGTTGCTGACCGGGTCCGTGTCCGCAAAGGCCGAGTTGGGAACGTACAAGCCGGTCAAGAGTGCGCGAACGCCGTAGCTGACGCGTGCTCCGCCACGATTCTCCCACGCAAGCCGCCGACCTTCGGGGCTATCTGGCGGTGGGCCGGCGTCTTCGTCGAGCGGGTCATGTTGCGTGATGAGACCGGCAGAGAGAGTGCCTTGGGCAGAGTTTGGGGGAGCAGCGGGTGCCGGCGCGCCGCCGCCACCCTGCGGGTTCGCCTGTCCGAGTAGCTCAGCGGCGGCGCTGACCGCCGCATCGTTGCTGGCGACATCGCGAGTCTCCGCGCCCTTGGCCGTGACTACAGATACGTGTAGGCCGGCGTCGTCCCTGTAGATCCGCACCAGGGCGCGCACCGCCAGGGCCTTGCGAAGCGCTTCGAGTTTTTGGCTATCCCAGCTGACGGCGCCGCCTTCAAGTGCGCCCGAGGACTCCGCCTTGCCCATGACGTCCGCTTTGCCATGCGCCTCCCAACCCTTGCTGCGCGAGGCTTCGTATATCTTGGCCCGAAGCGCGGCGTTGTCTGTCTCGTCGCCCGCTGCATCGGCCACCACCACCACTCCGGCACTTTGAGCTTGGCTCGTCGGCGCGGCCCCCTGGGCCCACGCGCTGGCCGGGGTGACCAAAAGGCAGAGTCCCAAAGAAAGAGCGGCTTTCATGTGCCGATTGTGCCAAAAGGCTCCGCCGAAGTGAGCTTTTCAGCAGCCGCCTAGCACTGATATCTTGGGCGCCTTGCTTTTTTGGGGGTGAAACAGGCCATGAAGCGTCCACCGACAGATCCCGCAGCGATCCCGAAGCCGCCGAGTTTGCCGTCGGTCCCACCCGGGGCGCCGCGGCGTTCGTCGATTCTCCCGCCACCGCCGCCGACCGAGGAGGTCGAGGCCTACCAGTTCCAGCAACTGCAGCAGACGCTTGTCGGGCGGTGGTTGGCGCTGAACGAGATCGAGTCGGAGCCGCGGGACGTCGTCGTCGTGCCGTCCCTGTCCATGGATGGATTCCAGCTCGCGGCGATCCCGGGGATCACCCACTACGAAGAGCGCATGCTTTTCACTCTGGGGCTTCTACGCCACCCACGGGCGCGGCTCGTGTTCGTGACTTCGCAGCCGCTGCACCCGGCCATGCTGGACTACTACTTGGCGTTGATCGGCGGCATCCCGACCGCCCACGCGCGAAACAGACTGACGCTGATTTCTTGCTACGACACGTCGCCGCGGCCGCTCACGGAAAAAGTGTTGGAGCGTCCGCGGCTGATGCGGCGAATCCGGGATTCCATCGATCCGGCACGCGCGCATATGACCGTCTTCACCGTGAGCGAGCGCGAGCGAAGCTTGGCCGTCCGTCTCGGCATTCCGCTCTACGGTGTCGATCCCAAGCTGCTACACCTTGGTACCAAGACCGGGTCACGCCAAGTTTTCCGGGAGGCGGGCATTCCCCTGGCGCCCGGGTTCGAAGATCTGCGCAACGAGAATCAGGTCGCTGAAGCCATCACGGATCTGTGGGAAAGCGATCCCACGTTGCAGCGGTTCGTGGTGAAACTAAACCAAGGGTTTTCGGGCGAGGGCAATGCGGTGCTGCCGGTGAGCCCGGCATTGAGGGCCGCTGCTCCCGGCAACGCCAGCCGTAGCGCGCGTGTGGATGCGGTGCTCGCGGCCTTGCCCGGCCTGCGCTTCATGGGGCCGACGGAAACCTGGGAGCGGTTCCGCAGCGCCCTCGGCGAGATCGGAGGCGTTGTGGAAGCCTTCATCGAAGGTGACACCAAGCGCAGCCCCAGTGTGCAGCTCCGCATCAATCCGCGGGGACAGCTCCAGGCCATGAGTACCCACGACCAGCTGCTCGGTGGTCCCGACGGACAGCTCTATCTTGGCTGCCGATTCCCCGCTGATGGGGCCTACCGTCGACAGATCCAGGCGGATGCCCTCAAGGTGGGGGAGGTATTGCGGGAGCGGGGCTGCGTCGGACGAGTCGCCGTGGATTTCGTGACTGTCCAAAAACCGGATGGGTCGTGGAGTCGCCACGCCATCGAGATCAACCTGCGCATGACGGGCACGACCCACCCCATCATGACAATGAAGCTACTCAACGACGGCGAGTACGACGACGAGAGCGGCCTCTACATCACGCGACGCGGAGAGCCGCGCTACTACATGTCTACTGACAATCTGATGCAGCCCCACTATCGCGGCTTGTTACCCGACGACGTGCTGGACATCGCCGCCGTGCACGACGTGCACTACCAACCCTGGAAGGAGACGGGCGTCGTTTTCCACCTGCTGGGAGCCGTCAGCCAGTTCGGAAAGGTCGGGTTGACGGCTATCGGCTCTTCGCCCGAGGAAGCTGAAGACTTCTTCGTGCGAGCAGAGCGCGCTTTGGATGCTGCAACGTTGGGTTCTGGCAGGACGCCAGGCGCCGCGCGGCCTGGGGACTCCAAAGGCTAGTCTGCTTACGCCGAGGCTTGGTGCTGCTGCGCGTAGCCGCTGGCGGCACCTTGCACGGGTGCGTTCTTCCCGATGCGCACACAGACGCCGACGCCGCTGCCCATGGCATCGGCGTCAAGGGCGGCCGCCAAACCAGCGATGTCCTGGCAGGCACGGGGCGTCGCGGCATCGTCCACCGTGAGCACGAGCTCGCCGTGGCGCTGCTTGCGTAGCCGTGCCAATAGTCCCCGCGCAAGCACGCTGCGGGCAGCAAACGCATCCGAGTCCGTGCGGTGGTTCGCGACCACGACGGACGTGCCCAGATCCCACCCCTGTAGCTCCAAACGCGCGATGCGGTTCGCGACCTGTGCAATGAGCGAGGTGGGCTCGCCTTCGTAGTGCTGGGCGACGACGCAGAGATAGCCGATACCACTTGGCTCGAGCCACTTGGGCCAACTGGCGCCGTACTCGATGACCACTAGGGTTGCGCTTTTTGGACTCATGCTTCTTTCGGTAGGCGGCCTAGACGCCCCGGGCCAAGAAACTGCCGGTCGGTCAACGCACTGCCCAGGCCCCTGAGCTCAGCGTAACCAACTGAAAAGCTTGACGAATAACGAACGCACCCTGGGCGTGAGGCGGGTGCGGTTGAAGCTGTCTCCCAGGCGCTTCAGGACTTCAGATTGAGTGGGATAGGGATGGATCGTGCTGCCCAGATGGGTGAGCCGGAGGCCCGCGGTCATGGCCAGGCTGGCCTCTCCAATCAGGTTTCCGGCACCTTGGCCGACGATGGTAAGCGCGGAGATGCGACCCTTCGCATCGTGATGAACGCGCGCGAAACCCTCCGTCTGTCCTTCGACGATAGCGCGATCGATGTCGTCGAAGGGCACGGTTTTCAGGATCGCAAGCACGTCATTGTCTTCGACATGGACCACCGGGGCGGCTTCGAGCGAGGCACCGATCACCTTGTCGCGGCGCTGGATTTCCAGCGCGGCGGTGACGGCGCGGCGGGCG
>CBDUPW010000052.1:0-33091 GCA_965369205.1 uncultured Polyangiaceae bacterium
GCTCTCGCGCAGGGCCGTTTCCCCCGCCGCAAGATTCTGCGCGGGAGTGCTGCGCAACGCTGCGGGCTTGGTGGTCTTGGCGGCCGCGCTTTTTGCGGGCTGCGCCTGCGCCGGAGTGCAGCCAAGGCCGGCGCTGACCAGAAGCGGCAGCAGGAAGGTCGAGAGGGTGCTTCGTTTCAACATGTTGGTCTTTGTTTGTAGCGCGAAAGCGTCTGAGATCATCGACCCAGGGCGTTGCTTTTTCTTGGGGAGAAATTGGCGTAATTCTCGCAGTTTAGCGGCGCGACAGGGGCACACGGATCTCCAATCCCGCTGCGACGCCCAGGGTTTCACTCGCGCTGCCGTCACGCTGCGCGATTTCCAACGTCTGAAAGGAGCTGACCAGTCCCAAGAGCTGGCCTTTTTCGACCTCCGCATAGCACGCGGCGATGGGCAGCGTGTTGCCGGCGACGCGCACGGTCTTGGCGCCCGCCAGCGCCGCAGCGTCGAGATCGGTCACCAGGTTGCCGAAGTGATCGACGAATACAACCCGCCCCACAAGTTCGTCACCGTCGACGCACGCGCCGACCGTGGGCAGGCGGTGAGGCTCGACTTCCGGACCCATTTCCCAGGGTGGAGTTCCGCTCGTGAGCCGGGCCGCAACCGGGGCAAATAGGTCGCGCCCATGAAAGGTATTGGACTTCACATCAATACCGAGCCGTTCTGCTGCGATGGCCCAAGCGCGCACGTCAGGACCGAGCACCTCGGAGAGCAAACCGTTGTCAGGTGCCACGAAGGCATGCCCGCCGTCTCTCGCGGAAAGCGCCACCAGCGCGCGTCGCTCGGTGCCGACCCCGGGGTCTACGACGGCAAGGTGCACCGTGCCCGCAGGGAAGTGGCGGTAGCTGTGTTTGAGCCAAAAGGCGCCGACGGCGATGTCTTGAGGCGGAACGTGGTGACAGAGATCGACAATGCGTGCGGAGGCGTTGTGCGACAGCACGACCGCGTGCATCTGCCCCACGAATGGGTCCGAAAGCCCGAAGTCCGTGAGCATGCTCAGGATCCCGCTCGGTTTGAAGGTGCTGCTTTCCACCGGCCGCCTCGCGTCTCATACTGACATGCATGGAAAGCAAGCGGTGGGTCAGTTCCATACTGCTGGGTCTGTCAGTGCTCGGTGTGTCCTCTTTCGCAGAGGCCAAGGAGTGGTTCGTTGCGTCGGGCGGGAGCGGCAACGGCGATACAGCAACGCCCTTTGGCAAGATCCAGGACGGCCTCAGCGCGGCCATGCCCGGTGACACCGTCACCGTGCGGGCCGGCACCTACGCCGAAGCCCTCAAGAGCGCGCGTGACGGCAGCGCAGCCATGCCCATAACGCTGCGAGCGGAGGCCGGCGCACAGGTGGTCGTCTCGATGGCCGGCGAATTGCTGCAGGTCGACCATGCCTACCTCGTGGTCGAGGGTTTGCAGTTCGACGGTCAGTACGCCAACGCCGACCTCCTGGACATCAACGACGGAGCGAACAGCTTGGTATTGCGCAACGTCGAGGTGCGACGCGCAACGAAAGACTGCATCGACATGGGCGCACCAAAAGACGTCCTTATCGAAGACAGCTTGATCCATCATTGCCTGAACTCTGCCGGCGGACAGACGGACGCCCACGGCGTGACCGGCGGAGCGGTGCGCAATCTGCGGATTGTGGGCACCGAAATTCACACTATCAGTGGCGATGCCATCCAGTTCGACCCGGGGCGGGAGCTGCCGGGCTGGGGCGACATCTTGGTGGACGGTTGCAAGCTGTGGACGGGCCCCCTCGCCGCTGCGGAGAACGGCTTCGCTGCCGGGGCCATCCCCGGCGAAAACGCCATCGATACGAAGACAAACGCCGCCGCGCCGCGGGCCAAGCTCACGATCCGCAACACCAGCGCGTGGGGCTTCCGCGGTGGCTTCATCAGCAACATGGCGGCCTTCAACCTGAAAGAGAACATCGACGCCGAGCTCGACGGGGTGACTGTCTTTGACTCGGAAATTGCGTTTCGCACCCGAGGACCGGGCAGCAACGGCGGCGCTTGGGTCAGCATCAAGAACGCCGTGGTTTTCGATGTCGACAAGGCCGTGCGCTACGAGGACGACATCGACAAACTGGTCGTCTACAACAGCACCTTTGGCGAGAAGGTAACCACCGGGTTTCAAGCCGCGAGCTCTGGAGCGACCCAGGCGGACGTGCGCAACTTGCTCGTGCTCGGCAGCGCATTGCCCAAAGAGGCCACGCTGCCGTCGAATCTCACGACGAGCGCCAGCGCATTTTTGGACGTAACCAAGAACGACTATCGCCTCGCAAGCGGCGCGGCCGCCATCGACAAGGGGGAGACGCTGCCCAGCGTGAGCCACGACCGCGCCGGCACCGCACGACCCCAAGGCACGGCGTACGACGTCGGTGCTTACGAAGACTGCGCGCCGCCCAACTGCGGCAACGCAGGGGGCGGAGGCATCGGCGCCGGCGGCAGCGGCGGCGGCTCGAGCGGAGGCGCGCCCGGCGTCGGTGGAACCGCGGGTGGACAAGCGGGCGGCGCCGGCGCCGGCGCCGGAGCGGCGACCGGTGGCAGCGGCAATGCCGGCGCGGCGGGCAACAAGGCGACGGATTCGGGAGACGACGGCGGCTGTGGCTGCAGCGTTCCGACCAAGGGTGGCGGCAGCGCGACCCTGCTTTCCCTGGCGATGTTGCTGCTCGGAGCGCGACGTAGTCGCCGCTGTCTCGCTCATCGCAAGGATCCTCGGTGAGCGGGACCTTCACGGTCTTTTCCCAGGAGCCACACGCACGCGTGCCTCTAGCCGCACTGCTCCGCAGCGCAGGCACGCACTTCCGCAGCAGTATCAACGTCGTCTTCGAACGCGGCGTCGACGAGCGCGGCGACGCGACCGCAACCACATTGCGCCTCTTCGTGGAAAACGAGCGCCTCGGAGTCGCCGAGCATTTCGATATCGCCACGCGGGCGCGCCGGCCCGAGGACCTGGCCCGCGCCGAAGAAGCCGAACGCCGAGGACGCGCCGCGGGCATGGCAACTCTCGCCGCGCGCTGCCCCACGGTGTGGGAACTCAGCGCCAGCGGCAGCGAAGTGGGCGTGTTTTTGTTGTGCGCAATGCTCGCATCTGTTGCATTGGGTCCCGTGATGCCGCCTGATGGTGCGACGCTGTATGGAGTGCGCGGCGCCATGGAGCGAGCAGACCGCGCCGCGGGCGCCGGTGCCCTCGAGCGCTGACCGCGGCCTCAGAACGCGTAGGCAATGGTTCCACCAAAGGCCGGCCCGCCGCTTTCGGCGTCTCGCGCTTGGTAGCCGCCCCGAGCCGCTACGGTGAAACCCTTATTCAAGTCGAACGCCACTTCACCAAGCAGTCGCACACCGTAGCGATCCGCACTTGGCATGTTGGATACCTCGACGATGGGCGCCACGCGCACGTTTTCCGTCGCCACGACATCGACGCGACTGAAAAAGCGCGTGCCGAAGGTCTGAATCGACTCGAAACCCATGGTTAGCTTCGACCCATACGGATCCCCGATCAAGATTGCGCCTCCGCCGCCCAGCGCAAAGCCAACCTCGCTGACGCTTGTGAGCAACTCCGCCTCGAGGTGAATGGCGTCGTGGGCGCGAATACGCACCGTCGGCGCGCCGTAGTTCAAACCGACATCGAAGCGCTCGGAGTCCGGCACGCCGGGAAGGCGTTCGCGAAGGGGCACAGGCGCCTTGCCGCGCACTACGCCAATGCGCACGGAGAACTCGGTAATCACCCGCAGCGGCCGATAGGTGTACGCACCCTCGATACGAAAGTACGAATCATGCAACGTCTCTTGGTCGACGATTCCGGTATTCGGGTCGCGAAACTCAGCAACGCTGCTGCCGAAAGAGACGCTCTCCGCGCTCATTGAAAAAACGCTACGCCGATGATCCAGGCGCTCCGAGAGCGCGGCTTCCCGCAAGTCCATCAAGTCGTCCGGAACTTGCACCACATGCGGCGCGGCGCGGGTTGCGAACTGCGTGTTGCGGCGCCCCTGCAGGTCTTCGATTTCGATGGTGTACGCCAACCACGGCGCCTGCACTTCGGCGGCGGGCACGATGGCAACGTAGGGGCCGTCTGAAGCGCGCTGGAACGGCACTTCGCGAAACGTATTGTCCTTGGCGTTGCGGTACACAAAGAGTGCGCGGCGCGTGCGCTCCGGGAACACGATGTCTGCTTTCACGGACAGCGCTTCACCGGCAGGCACTACCGACAGCGGCGCATGACTCAAATGAGGCGCGCCGACTGTGCGCGCGTCGGGCTGCGACGCCCTCGCCCCATCGGGTTGCGCTGCGCTCGCCCCATCCGGCGCCTTGGTGTCGGCTTGCGCTTGCGCCTGCGCCTGGGTCGTGGCGAGAAGCGCCGCGGCTAGCGAAAGAGCGGAACACACTCGCGCTGTCGCGCATCGAAGATTCGTTACCATGTGTACGTCACCGCTCCACCGAAACCGGGTCCGGCATGTTTGATGGTTCTGCCTTGGTAGGAACCCCGCCCACTGACGACGAGACCGGGCCAGACCTCGTAGCCAACTTGGATGATCGCGCGCGCACCGACCTCGCCGCGGCTCAGCGACGTGTCCGTGGGCAGCGCGTCCGGCTGGTCCGGGTCCACGTCCTCGACGCTTGCCGTCGTGCCGGCGGGTTGGTTCGTCACTTCCGTGCGCACGATGATGGGCAGCCGCTCGAAGATGCGTAGTTCCAGCTGGGTGATCCCGCGCAACCCGATGCCGCCCAGCACTTCGCCACCGATGGTCAAGTTGGTCTTGCGGTCACTGCCCAGGCGCAGCATCGCTTGTGCACCAGTCGTCACGCCGTCATCGCGCAAACCCACCACACCCCGCGCAATGATCGCCGTGAAGTCGGTGACGGCGTACTCGCCTTCCAAGTAGCCGTAGGAAAGGCCGACGCGCCGCGCGCTTTTGTTCAGCTCGTCGAGCTCTTCGAGGGATCCCCCCACGCCCCGGAACACACCGAACCCACTGCGCAGCGCGCGGATACCTACGTCCCCGAAGCGCATACCGGCGTAGCCCTCGGTTTGCCAAACCACGTCGTTGCCGCGCATCCGGTTGTAGTCGGCGTAGTCCGTCCACACGCTGACGGTGGCCTCGGGTCGCGTCGGTGGCTTCGGTTTCGGAATCGAGTGGATCTCGACGCTGCGCGGTTCGTCTGCGCTGCCAATCAGTGCCGTCGTGCGCCCATCGGCGTCCGTCGCTTCGATGAAGTACTGCAACTGCTGCCCGACCACGCGCGCCCCGGGCAACCGACCGGCGAAGTAGCCAGTACCCACGTTAGCCAGCGGGGTGGTCACGTACGCCACTTCACCCAGGTGGCGCGCGTGCAGCACCGCGCCGATCGCCGGCCCGCTGGTCTCCACGCCGATGCTGAGCGCACGGCCGGAAACAGCCTCTTTGGGCTCTTCAAAGCTGGTGAGCCCAATGCTTCCGCGCGCCTCCGCTCCGGCGAAGAGCCGGCGCAAGAACTGAGCCTCCTCCCACAGCACTGCGGCGAATCTGCCCTTGGGGTGTTCGGATACGTAAGCCTCGTAGGTGCGAATGCGCGTTGTTAGCGACGCATTGCGCAGGCTGTCGAACATGCTGCCGACGGCGCGTTCCTCGGGATCTGCGCTCGCCATAGTTCCCGTTGGCTGCACCGGTTGCGGCTCCGGCTTGGTTGCCGCAGGGGCACCTGTCTTCGGCGCCGGCACGGTTTGCAGCGGACGCACGGCCCGACGCAGCACGACGATATCGCCCGCCGCAGGCACGCGTGACAGGGCTCCCTCGGGGCGCGCCAGACTGAGCTGTTCGCGGACTTGAGTCAGTCGCAAGCTGCCGAAGCGAAAGCGATCCCGAACCTTCTTACGGGTGACCGGATGGGTCAGCGAAAGCGGTCGCCAGATCTCGACGCTGTCCCCGACCGCCGCACCGCGACTCGAACTGAGGTCGACGACAACGTCGCCGTTTTCGAGCGCAACGACGTAACCTTCTTCGACGTCGTCTCCGGCCGCGAGGCTGACCGACGAGGACAGAGCCAGGGACGCCGCGAGGAGCGCAGCGCCAAACCATTTGGGACGTACCCGCCGTGAATGCACGACAGCCCCTTCAGCAACCTTCGGGCCACGTTCGAATAGCTAGTTTTCCGGGGTTCTTGTTGGGTGTGGCAAAATTGCACCGCATTGGTTTAACCACTTTGTGGCAGCCGATTCACGGCTGCACATGGGGACTTGGGCAAGACGCCCGCGTGGGCGCCGCAGCTCCTGGACGGGCGTGCCGCGCCGAAGGTCCTGCGGAGAAATCGTGCAGGCTCCGTGATACACCCCGATGCCATGACAACGGAAAAACGTGGGGGTCGTGCGCTGGATCTCGTTCGGCCGGTCGAGATCCGACCTGGCTTTCACCGAATGGCGGAAGGATCCGTCTTGTACCGCGCGGGCGGCACGCTCGTGCTCTGCACTGCCTCTATCGACACCTTTGTGCCGAAATGGATGGAGGGCAAAGGCGCTGGCTGGGTCACCGCCGAATACCAAATGCATCCGCGCTCCAACCCGGTTCGCCGTGAGCGGCGCGACGGTCGAGAGAAGCCCCTCGGTGGACGGACGCGAGAAATCGAGCGTCTGATTGGCCGCGCGCTCCGTTCCGCTGTGGATCTAAAGCAGCTCGGTGAGCGCAGCGTGGTCGTCGACTGCGATGTGCTCGAAGCCGACGGCGGCACGCGCACCGCAAGCATCACCGGCGGATTCATCGCGTTGTGTTTGGCGCTAGGCACGTTGCGAGAGCGCAAGCAGCTCGAAAAGCGCGTGCTCCGAGATCAGGTTGCTGCCGTCAGCGTGGGCCACGTGGACGGTCACCTCGCCCTGGACCTGTGTTACGCCGAGGACAGCACGGCGCGTGTTGACTTGAACGTCGTTGCGACCGCTCGCGGCGGCATCGTCGAAATCCAGGGCACTGCCGAAGGCGAAGCCGTGCCCCGGGCGGAGATCGACAAGATGGTCGACCTTGCGCTGAAGGGCGTGACGGATCTGTGCGACGTGCAACGCCGCGCGTTGGCCGAGGCAAACGTGGACCTGGACAAGCTGATCATTACGGAGTGAGCCATGGCACAAGTGCTCGAGACGGCGGAACGCCTGTGGAGCGGCAAGGCAAGCACACGGGATATGTCGCCGGTAACGGCGTTTCTCGGGTTGGAGCAAGTCGCCGACGGGCTCGCCTTCCTGTCTAGCTTCGGCAACGTGATCGTGCTCGATACCAGCGCGGGTCTCGTGCTGTTCGATACCGGCTCGTTCTTCCTTGCCCAGAACAACTACGCGCACATCCGCGACTGGAGCACCCGCAAAGTTCACACCGCCGTGTATACCCATGGGCATGTGGACCACGCTTTTGGCCTACCGCCCTTTGAGGCCGAGCCGGGGGCCAAGATCGAAGTCATTGCGCACCCCGGCGTGCGTGCACGCTTCGAGCGCTACCAGCTGACCTCCGGTTACAACGAGTCCATCAACCGGCGGCAGTTTGGCATGCCGGTGGCGTGGCCGACGCAATACCGCTTTCCTGATCGCACGGTGTCCGACCGCCTGAACATCACGGTCGGCGGCGAGAAGATCGAACTGCGCCACGCCAAGGGCGAGACCGACGATCACGTGTGGATCTGGATGCCTGAGCGCCGCATGCTCTGCACCGGGGATCTGTTTATCTGGGCATCACCCAACTGTGGCAATCCGCAGAAGGTTCAGCGCTTTCCCCGGGAATGGGCCGCAGCGTTGCGCGAAATGGCCGCACTGGCTCCGGACATGCTTCTGCCCGGACACGGGCTGCCCATCATTGGGCGGGATCGCACCGTGCAGGCGCTGAGCGAAACGGCGGAATTGCTGGAAACTCTGGTGGAGCAAACCCTGGAACTCATGAACGCGGGCGCGAGCCTCGACAAAGTGCTGCACGAGGTGCAAGCACCCGCCCGCTTGCTGGAACGGCCGTATTTGCGCCCGGTGTACGACGAACCGGAGTTCATCGTGCGCAATCTGTGGCGCCTGTACGGAGGTTGGTATGACGGCAACCCCGCGCATTTGAAACCCGCGCCCGATGCGGCGCTGGCCAAGGAGATCGCCGCACTGGCCAGTGTGGATGCGCTGGTGGCCCGCGGGATCGCACTCAGCGAGGCAGGCGAACACCGCCTGGCGTGTCATCTCGTCGAACTGGCATTCCTCGCCGACAGCAGCTCCGAGACGGTCACCGACGCGCGTGCCCTCGTATACAGCCGCCGCGTTGAAACGGAGACGAGCCTGATGGCCAAGGGCGTATTCACGGCGGCCGCCGAAGGCCGCTAGCGCCGCGCGAACTGCTGCTCCGGCCCATACGCGCGACTGGGCGAGCCATGCGCGCGGCTTGCCGCTACTTCTGGTCCGGACCTGGACGCTGCCCGGGATTGACCGGCTCGGGAAAGCGCCGCGGGTCTCCGCTGGCGGGCGCTTGGCTCGGCAGTCCGCGCTCCTGGCACTCAGGCACGCTCGTCGCGGACGCAAAGCCGCCGCAGACGTACTCCTTGCTCTTGCCGCAACCGGTGGCGCGATACACGTTGCCGCCGCGCTCGCTGACGCCCACCTGAGCCTCGGGGCAGCCGCTCTCTTTCGAGAAGCGTGTCCTCAGGTTCGACGTCGCGCTGCTGCATCCGAATGCCAGCAGCGCAAGCAACACGCCAGCCTTCCGCATGGCCGCGACACTAGCGCCGTCCGGGCTGCAAACCAAGCAGGGGAGCGAAGGCCCACATCGCTCCCGATGTCAGCCCGTGAGACTTTTTGTTAGCGCGCGGCGCGCTGCGCCTTACATTGCGCGGTAGTGAACGCGCTTTCCGCAAGCTACGAGCTGGGTCGTTGGCAACATGCCGTCGATGAAGGGCGCGTGCAGTGCGATCTATGCCCGCGCTACTGTCGACTGCACGAAGGGCAGCGCGCGTTCTGTTTCGTGCGGCAGAACGTGGGCGGGCAGATCTATTTGGCTAGCTACGGCCGGGCCACAGGCTTTTGCGTCGACCCCATCGAGAAAAAGCCGCTCAATCACTTCTATCCTGGGAGTAGCGTGCTTTCCTTCGGAACGGCGGGCTGCAACCTGGGCTGCAAGTTCTGTCAGAACTGGGACATTTCCAAGGCGAAGGAGATCGAGCGGCTGAGCGACAGAGCCCGCCCCGAGCAGATCGCGGAAGCGGCGCAAGCGCACGGCGCGCGCTCGGTCGCGTTCACGTACAACGATCCAGTGATCTTTGCGGAGTACGCCATCGACACGGCTAAGGCGTGCCGCGAGCGCGGCGTCAATACCGTCGCTGTCACCGCGGGATACATCACGCCCGAGGCGCGCAAAGACTTTTTCGAGTACATCGACGCGGCCAATATCGATTTGAAGGCCTTCACGCCGGAGTTCTACAAGAAGCTGTGTTACGCCGAGCTAGAACCGGTGCTCGACACGCTTCGCTATTTGAAGGCGGAGACGAACGTTTGGTTCGAAGTCACCACGCTACTCATTCCCGGGCACAACGACAGCGACGCGGAGATTGGCAGGCTCTGCGACTGGTTTCTGGAGAACTTGGGGCCGAGTGTGCCGCTGCATTTTTCGGCTTTCCACCCGGACTTCCGCATGCTGGACGTTCCGGCAACACCACCGGAGACGTGCAAGCGGGCCCGGGAGCTGGCGCGTGCCGCCGGCATTGAATACGTCTACTCCGGCAACATTCACGACGAGCAAAGCCAGAGCACGTATTGTCCGGGCTGCGGTGAGTGTCTGATTGAGCGCGATTGGTACGAGCTCGGTAAGTACGGGCTGCGTGGGAATGCCTGCGGCGCTTGCGGCCATAAGATTGCGGGGCGTTTCGCCCCAGACGGGCCCGGGGCGGCATGGGGTCGCAAGCGCTTGCGCATTGCCATCGGGTGACTCAGGTGACGGACGTCACGCCCTGGTGGTGACGGACGTCACGCCCCGGTGGTGACGGACGTCACGCCCACGGCGCAGGCGTGCAGCAAGGGTGACAGAAGTCACAGTGCGACGTGGACGCGTCCGCTTGGGTCGAGTCTAGCTGACGGGCATCATGGCGCCCGGCTTGGACCGGGCCATGATCCGGAAATGAAGATCACTGACTCGCTGCTGGGCGAGCACGGACTGTTCTGGCAGCTCTTTTCGCTGCTTGAGGGAGTCGCGGAAACTGCCGAGACGATGCAGGAGATCCAGCATGCCGTAGCGTGGATGCGTCCGATCTTGCGCACGCACGCCGTTGCGGAAGAGGAACTGCTGATCGCGCCCCTTGAGGCGCGCGGCGCCAGTGGCCGTTCGGTTGCGGTCCTGCGCGGTGAGCACAATGACATCGACGAGCTGCTCGCCGACGTTGCGGCGCACGAAGACGTGGAATCGGCGCGCCGCGCGTTGCTGACGACCATTGCGGTTCTGCGGGGGCATTTCGCCAAAGAAGAGGCCATCCTATTTCCATTGGCCGTCACGCTGATGTCCGAAAGTGAGCTCCACGCCCTCGGCGAGCGTTGGGCCGCAGCACGCAAAGTCATGTTGCTACCCCCAAGCTCTCCACGAAACTTGCGGGTCGTCCCGAATATCTAGGCGTCCACCGCTGCGCTCAGCTCTCGCCAAAGACGTAGCGATACAACATGTCCGAGAGCGCGCGTCGCAAGGCTTGCGCGTGGCCTTTGGGCCGAGTGGGGACGTGGCTGCCGATGGTCGCTAGCGCAACTTCCTGCGCAGCAATCTGGATCACTTCCGCAGCCGCGAGCGGATCGGGAATGCGCTCCCGGGTCGTCACCTGCTCCAGCAGCGCAGCCAGCAGCGTGCGGCTCTGCACTTCGAAGTCGATGCGGATTTGCTCCACTTCCGGATCCCGTAACGAAAGCGCCAAGAACACGCGATTCAGACGGGGGTTCAGTTCGGTGTTCGTGAACAGCACGTCGATGACGTGATCCACTGTGGCGCGGCGGTCTTCGGCAGTGCGGGCGGTGCCAAAGGCATCGGGCGTCAGGTTGCCCATCACGCTCGCGTAGGAGTCGCGCAAATACGCTTCGATCAACTCGATGAAGGCCTGCCGCTTGTCGGCAAAGTATCGATAGAAGGTGCCCACACTGACCCCAGCACCCGCAGCGATGTCGGGGGTTTGGGCCTCGTCGAAGCCGCGCTCGGAGAACACCACCGCCGCCGACTTCAGCAGGGCCGCGTGGGTTTCCCGGGCCCGCGCCTGCGGGAATTCCCGCGTGTCGCGCCGCGAGACTGAGCTACTCGCTGGCAACTCCACCCCCGGCTTCGCAGGATCCGCCATGAATTCCGCTAGTTCTAGCACGCCTTGGGAAAAAGTGAATCTGAGTTCATATTTTTGGTTGACCGAAGTCATATGGAGATCAAAACTGAAATGGAGTTCAGTTTTCAGATCCCAGGAGCAGCCATGTCCGTACAGCCCAAGCGTCCCATCAACGTTGAACAGATCGAAGCAACTCTGAACATCTCATTCACCTGGGGTTACGAGAGAACGCGGGAGGACCTGCGTGAGCTGTACACGAAAGCAAAACGCTCGCAGTGGGATTCGGACGAACGCTTGGATTGGAGCACGGACGTCGATCTTGAAAAGCAATACATCCCCGACTTCATGCACCCACTCTTTGGTTCGGAGATCTACGCAAAGCTAGACGCCAAGAAACAACTCGAGCTGAACGTCGAAATGCCTGCTTGGACGCAGTCGCAGTTCCTCCACGGCGAGCAAGGCGCACTGCTCGCGGCGGCGCAGCTAGTCAATTCCGTACCAGACATTGAGAGCAAGCTCTACGCGGGCACGCAGGTCATGGACGAAGCGCGTCACGTCGAAGTCTTCGACCGATACCTGCACGAGAAGCTCGAGAACTCCTACGCTATCAGCCCGCACTTGCGGAAGCTGCTCGACATGATCCTGAAGGACAGCCGCTGGGACATGAAGCTTTTGGGAATGCAGATCATGGTGGAGGGCTTGGCCCTGGCGGCGTTCGGTGTGACGCGCGACCACGTGCTCGAACCGCTGCTGAAGGACTTGACTACCTACGTGCTGCAAGACGAGGCGCGCCACGTGGCCTATGGCGTGCTTTCGCTGCGCGACTTTTACGCCGACGCCTCCGAAGCCGATGTGATGGAACGCGAGGATTTCGTCTACGAGGCCGCCGTGATGATGCGCGACCGCTTCCTGTTCCAGGAAGTCTGGGAAAAGACCGGTCTGCCCGTCAAAGAGTGCATGGACATCACGCTGAACAACGTCGGCCAGCGCGAGTTCCGAAAAATGCTCTTCTCGAAGGTCGTGCCCGCCATCAAGCGCATCGGTCTGTTGTCGGACAGACAGCGCGCACGCTTCCACGACCTCGGGATCCTGCAGTACGAGGACTGGGCAGACCCCTTCGAGGATCTCAGCAAAGCCGAGGATGCGTTTGCGGAAGAAAAGCGCAGCCGGCAGTCGGCGGCGGCACCCGCCGCTGAATAGCGCAATCGGCGGCGGCGGCTCCCGCCGCTGAATAGCGCAATCGGCGGCGGCGGCTCCCGTCGCTGAATAGCTCGGCAGTCGGCGAGCGGGCAGGAGTTTGCCCCGATGAGAAGCTTGCAGGCGGGGGTAGAGGGACTGGAAAAATCAGTTTGTATACGTGTATACGAACTGTCTTCTAGCGCAGTGATCACCCCCCAAATGCCTCCGTCAGTACGCGGCAACCTGAGCTTGGGCATTTGCAGCGACCGTCCTCGGTGATCACCCCCCAAATGCCTCCGTCAGTACGCGGCGGCTCCCGCCGCAAAGTCAGCACGACAAGAGCTGCCCGGCCCCCCGCCGCAGCTCCCCCCGTCGCAGCTCCCCCCGTCGCAGCTCCCCCCGCAGCTCCCCCCGCTGAATAGGCTGCACGACGATCCGAGCGTCACACCCAAGCGTCACCTGTGACGCCCCGAGCCTGCCGCGGTCGGCCGTCTTCCCGGTGTTTTCCAGTGTGTTGGTACGCGTCGGCACCGGGAATTGGCTGGCACAAAGCGTGCTTAAGCGTTGCCCATGAACCGCATCCGGTCGGCTTGGCGCTTCCTTGCAGCTTCTTCCTTGCTTCTCGTGCCTTCCTTAGTGGCGTGTTCCTCAGACGACGGCATTTCGTCCTCGGAGTTTGCGTCCCGCTTTTGCGATTTGTACAAACCCTGCTGCGCTGCCGCTGGCTTCCCGGACACGGGGCAGCAGACCTGTCACTTCTTATACGGCGCCGTTCCGATTCGCGACAAAGCTGCGGCTGAACAGTGCTTGAGCGAATACGAACAGCGCGCCAAGCAGCCGGGCTTCTGTGATCTGAGCGGCGACGATCGCCCTGAGTCCTGTGAGCGTGCATTTCCAGACAACAGTTCCTCGGGAACGAAAAAGCCCGGAGCAGCCTGTGAGTGGGGAGCGAACGACGACTGCGCGGGTGACGCGACTTGCGACACGGACGCCGGAGCGGATACAGGCAAGTGCGCTGCGTTCGTCGTTGTCGGCGATGGCGAAGCGTGTATTGGCGTGCGTAGTGGCAAGGGCAGCAGTTGGTCCGGGAACGCCGTCAACGACCAGATCACACTGTGCGACGGCGATGCCGACTTCTACTGCTCCAATGACGCGGTGTGCAGGAAGAAGAGCCCAGTGGGCGACGCTTGCTTCGGTTACGACGGCTGCTTGTCCGACGGCTACTGTCTAGCCGACAAATGCGTGGCAAAGCTCGCAACGGGAAGCCCGTGTCCGGATTTCTCCGATGAGTGCGCTGACGACGCTTTCTGCGCGGACTCCAAGGTCTGCGAACCTCGATTCGCGGACGGGAAGAGCTGCAGCAACAGCAAAGAGTGCTTGAGCGGCTACTGCGACTACGACACGAAGACTTGCGAGAAGAGTCTGGGTCTCGAGGGCTTGGCACTCGGTTTTGTCTGCGGCTAGCCTTTCTTCGGGGCCGGCGGCTTGATGGCACGGATCGCTTTCTGCACACTAGCGCGGTCGTGTCACCCGCCGAGCTGGAAGTATCGGAAGTTTTCGAGAGCCTGCAGGGCGAAGGTGTGTCCGCGGGGGTGCCCTGCAGCTTCTTGCGCCTAGCGGTCTGCAACCTGCGCTGCAGCTGGTGCGACACCAAGTACAGCTGGGACTTCAAGAATTTTGTCTATGAGAAAGAGGTCACGCAGCGTTCCGTGCAGGACGTCGCCGCTGAGCTGCAGGACTTGACGACGCGACACCTGGTGGTGACGGGTGGTGAACCGCTGTTGCAGTCGGAGGCGTTGGCCCTGCTGCTGGAGCGTCTGCCGGATTTCACGGTAGAGATCGAGACGAACGGCACGATCGCGCCTGCGGCGGAACTCGCTCGGCTCGTTCAGCAGTGGAACGTGTCTCCTAAACTTGGGAACTCCGGGGAACCTGCCGCGCGACGAGTGAAGCTCGACGTGCTCGCCCAGTTCGCGGCGCTGCCCAATGCTTGGCTGAAGCTCGTCGTCGCCGACGCGGGCTGCGTGGCCGAAGCCCGCGAGCTCGCGAACCAGGCCCAGTGGCCAAGGCAGCGCATCCTGTGGATGCCCGAGGCTACTTCCCGAGCACAACTCGCGGCGCGGGCGCCCGAGGTGGCCAAGCTGAGCGTCGAGCACGGAGTGCGTTTTTCGTCACGCCTGCACTTGACGCTCTTCGACGGAAAGCGGGGCACATGACTGGGCGCTTGCTCTGCTCGGCGGGCACGCACCCTTGCGAGAGCAGCTGCCCGGGGCAGCGGGGCAGCGCGTGACCCAGCGCTTGCTGCTGGTCACTGGGACCGACACCGGCGTGGGCAAGACCGTGGTCAGTCGCGGCATCCTGCGCGCCTGCGTGCGGGCCGGCACGGCGATCTTTCCCCTCAAACTGGCAGAAACGGGGTGCGCAGTAGACGACGACGGCGAGCTATTGCCCAGCGACGGCATCGCGCTGGCGAAGGCGGCGGGGCGAGAGGATTTGGAGCATGTGGCGCCGCTGCGTTTCACACTTCCGGCGAGTCCGCGCAGCGCCGCGATGCACGAGGGTCGTCCACTTTCGCTCGGACAACTCATGGAGTGCGTGGACGTCGCATTCAACCAATCGGAACTTGTGCTTCTGGAGGGTGCTGGTGGCCTGATGGTGCCGCTGGCGGATCAGCTGGACTTTGCGGACTTGGCTCAAGAGCTGCGCGCGAGGGTGCTCGTGGTGGCGCGAGACGCCCTGGGAACCCTGAACCACACGCAGCTCACTCTGGAAGCCCTGCGCCGCCGCGGCTTGGGGGTGTTGGCCGTGGTACTCAACGCAACCAGCGCAGAGCCCTGCAGCCTTGCGCATCGCCAAGAGCTGCAGCGACTGAACCCACGCGCGCAGATCTGGGGCCCCTTGCCGTGGTTGCCCAACGCGACGGACGACGAGCTCGCAGACGCCATCGAAGCGGCGGGGTTTTCGCCGGATGCACTGGGTTGAGCCTGTCGAACTCGCTGCTATTGCGGCACTGAACGTCCGGCTAAACCCCGCCGCTGGCGCCGTCTGCGCGGGTCCGCGCGGAGAGAGTGCGCTCTCTGCGCGTATGCATCCGGGGTGCGTTTTCGCAAGACCCAGTGCAATACTCGCGCCGTGACTAGCAGGAGCGCGATCCGCACTTCTCGACGTGAGTTCGGCTTGGCCATGGCGGCGCTGGGCGCAAGCGCGTGCATGCCCGTGCGCAGTGTAACGTTGCCGACGAATCTGCCGAACCGCGGCGCGCGCCAGCCGCAGCTGATCGTGGAAGAGGTCGGCGACTTCCAGTGCCCGTTCTGCGCCGAGGTGCAGCCGGCCGTGAAGGCGTTGCTCGCCAGCCACGGCGACCGCATCGCGCTGGTCTGGCGCAATTATCCGCTGCGTCGTCACGAGTTCGCGGCCGCCGCCGCGGAGGCTGCACTCGAAGTGCGCGCCCAGCGCGGCGACGAGGCGTTCTGGCTCTACCACGACGTGCTGTTCCAGAATCAGTTCGCCTTGGACCTTCCGGATCTAGAACGCTACGCAAAGACCATCGGTGCCGACCCCGGGCGCCTGCGCGAAGCACTGAAGATCGGGGTGCATCGCAGCGCCGTGGAAGACGACCTACGCTACGTCAACTCCCTGAAGCTACCGAGCTTCGGCACGCCTGCGTTTCTGATCGGCGAAGACGCCTTCATTGGCAGCTACTCTCACCGCGAACTGGCGGAGATTGTGGAAGACAAGATCTGAGAGGGCGTTGCTGGCCGGATCCGTATTCGGTTCAGCCACACACGCCGTCCACGCACTTGCCGCTTTTGCAGTCGCTGTCTGGACCGCAGTACGCGCCATTTTCGAAGCCCTCGAACGCCGGCGCGCTTTCCTCGGCCGGCGCGCACATGCCGTCCACGCAGTTGCCGCTTTTGCAGTCGCTGTCCGGTCCGCAGTACGCGCCATTTTCGAAGCCCTCGAACGCCGGAGCGCTTTCCTCGGCTGGTGCGCACATGCCGTCCACGCAGTTGCCGCTTTTACAGTCGCTGTCCGGGCCGCAGTACGCGCCGTCTTCCATGGCCGGGAAGCCGTCGTCTGCGTGTGCCTTTTCCGACGCGGTGGCGAGGCCCGGAGCCGCAGCCCGCGAGGGGCCGACTTTCTGGGGACTTGCGGCGCTGGTTTCGGCGACCTCGGCGACCCGATCGGCCGTGATGTCGGCACTTTCGGCGCCGGCGCCGGTGCCCGCGTCCGATTCGTATCCGGCCCCGGAGCAGCCCATGGCTGCGAGACTCATTGCGATGACCACGAATCCGACGCTGTTCCATGCCTTCATGACTATTTCTCCTCGCGGCGCTTGCCTCCGTGCCGCGTGGGGTGTGTCGGTGCGGGCGGGAGGCAGTTGCGAGTTTTTTTCAAAGGCGCCGGTTTTCCCGGCCTCAGCGCGCTTTTCCTGGGCTGTTCGGGCGGATTCAGTGCGCTTTTCCGAGCCGGCACTGCCAATTCGTCGCCCGCGCGCTACCTTTTGCCCATGCCGCGCGTACTGGATCCCATGACGCTTTCCCGTCGCAACCTGCTCCGCGCCGGTGCCGCCCTGGGCGCCGCAGCCGCTCCCTTGGGTCTGATTGCCCACGACGTGCAGGGCGCTCCCCTCATCGCCAAACCACCGCCCGGCTTTTCACCACTGAAGACCAAGGGCCGCATCGTCAAGGTATCCACCAAGGGATCCTTCGCGGGACTGATGCAGAACAACCAGCTCTGGCCCAAAGCCGACGTCGCCGAGCGCATGGTCGAAAAGGCGCTGATGGAGCTGACCGGCGCCGCGAACATCAGCGAAGCTTTGGGTAAGTTCATCCACGCCAAAGACAAGGTGGCCATCAAGGTCAATGGTCTTGCGGGTCAAAACGGCCACACCATGGCCGCTAACTTCGAGGTGATCGAGCCGATCGTGCGCGGGCTGATCGCCCTGGGCGTGCCAGCGGGGAACATCATGGTCTTCGAGCAGACGCAGCGCTTCTTGGAGGGAGCCCGCATCAACGTGCGGACTTGGCAGTTGCCCAAAGGCGTCAAGACGGGCGTGCACAAGAAGGAAGTGGCCAGCATGAAGCCCATCGAGGTGAACAAGGGCATCCCGATGCGCTTCGTCACCTTGCTGATGAACGCCACGGCAGTCATCGATGTGTCACAGATCAAGGACCACTCGATCTTCGGCTACACCGGCGCCATCAAGAACATCTCCCACGGCACGCAGACCAATCCCCATGACCAGCACCACGGCGACACTGACGAACCGGCGGTGATTTACGCCCACAAGATCGTGCAGAGCCGCATGCGCCTACACATCGTGGACGGCTTCAAGCTGCTCTACGACGGCGGTCCCCACGACAACCCCCGCGCCCGGGCCCTGCACGGCGCGGTGTACGCTTCCACGGACGGCGTGGCGCTGGACACCGTTGGCGTTGACGTGATCGATCGCGTGCGCAAAGAAAGGAAGATCAAGTCGCTGTCCGCTGCGGGGCGCGAACCCAAGTACATCCGCGCCGGGGATCGCCTGAAAGTCGGCGAGGGCGACTTGAACAAGATCCGGTTGAGCAAGCGCTACATCTAGACAGTTGCTCTGGGTCGCGTCGCTTTAGTCTGGTTCGTCCCGGCCCGCGCGCGTACCCTTCCGCGCATGCGGCAATATGTGTCATGCGCGCTGGGGCTGGCGCTGTGTCTCTTCGCAGGAAGCGGCGCAGCGCAGGAAAAGTACGCGCTGAGCATGTTTCATTTCAATTTGCAGTACGTCGCTGGCGGCATGGTGGGCTTTGGGCTCGAAGACCCGAAGGTGGATCTCGACAACGACGTGGTCGAAGATCTGATCATTACGGAGAGCTTTGCGCCGGTTGTCGAGCTGTACGCAAAGCACCCGAGTTGGGGTGTGACCCTCGAGTTGCAGGGTTATATGCTGGACGTCTTGGCGGCGCGGCACCCGGAGGTGCTCAAGCAGTTGCGCGCGCTTGCCAAGGCTGGCAGCGCCGAAGTCGTCAGCTGTCACTATTCAGATTTGCTGTACATCGCCTACCCGGGCGAAGTGTGGAAGCGCTCGCAGTCTTTGACCGCGGACGCTTTCAAAAGACACGACATTCCGCTGGGCCGTAGCTTGTTCTGTCAAGAGGGACAGAGCGGCGTGGGTCTGGCGTCGGTGATGGCGTCTCGAGGCTACGAGACCATGGTGTGGCCCAAGAACCTGTGGAGCTTCCAACATGGAGACTTCGACGCGGCGCCGCTGTACGCCTTCGGCGACCGCTTGATGATCGCCGGCGCCAAGGACGTGAACTTCGACGACGGAACCACCAACATTCAAGTGCGCTGGACCTTCTTCGACGACGGGGAACTGCTCGCCACCAACGACTGGAACCCCTACATCCTCGAGAACTTCAAACACGATCCCAAAGCGGTCGCGGAATACGAAACGAAGCTGACGGATTTGGAGACGCAGGGCTTCAGCATCACGACGGTCGAGAAATACGTCGACGCGGTGAAGGACCGCGTGCCCCACGCCAAACCGCCGCCACTCTTCGACGGGACTTGGCAGACTCCGAGCCACAACGTCGGCAAGTGGCTGGGCACACGGGGGCTCTGGCCCGGGGAGCGCGACAACGACGTGCGCACCCTGGGCTCCATTGCCTATCGCGAGCTGATGGCCGCCGAAGCCGCGGTCAGTGCGACAGGCTTGGACGCGCGGGCAAAGCTAGACAGCGCGTGGAGATTGCTGGTGCTCGGCATGGTCACGGACGCTTCGGGCATCAACCCATTCCGCGGGGAGGTGGAGTACGGCATCGCGCACCAAGCGGAGGCGCTGCGAATTGCGCGCGAAGCGCTTCGGGACGCTGTGGCGGAGAGCGGTTCTGGTCTCGTGTGCATCGACCCGGCAGCACAGTCCGTTGTCAACGGCGTGTGCGAGGACAAGCTGCACGGGGCGCCTACGGATGCGAAGTTAGAAATCGAGGTCTTGAGCGGCAATCGCAGCAGCGAAACCAGCTGGGAGGAAGTCGCGCCGGGCACCTACCGCGCGCAGATCGAAATTGGCACCAGTGACTCGGGCCAAATGGAAGTCTCGGTGCGCGTCCCCGGCGAGCTGAGTGACGCGCTGGTCACCACCCGTGCCCTCGAAGACACCACGACCGTCAGTTACAAGCGCAGCGAGTTCACCTTCGAGGAGTTCCATCTGCCGCTGCCGACCGGTCTGGTCAGCTTGGGGCCGAAGCGTTTTCTGATCCTCGACCAGGCGTATACCCGTTTGGCCGCACGCATCACTCGCGACAACGGCGATGTGCTCTTGCGCGACCAGACTCAGAACGACGAGGAGACAGTCAGCTGGGTCTTCTATATCTTCGACGGCAACGCAGAAGACGCGCTGAAGCTGGCGCGGCGCATCAATGTGCAGCGGGAGGTATCACGATGAAAGGCGTCGCGATCCAGTGCGTTTCACGAGGCGCCACGATGAGGCAGTTTTCCGATGGCATCTCCTGGAAACGCAGTCTTTGGCTGGCGGCAGTTGCCCTGTCGATGTTGCCGGCGTGTGGCGATGGCGAAGAGTCCGCCAAGGTGACCGCACGGCGCAGCGTGGGCTCCCTCGACTTGGACATTCGCGATGTTGCCAACGTCGAACTCTCTGCGCTCGACGATGCGCTCAGTGCCAAGGTTCGGCTTAGCAAGGGCTTCGGAGTTGCGCCGCAAGACGCGGAGCTCCTGGGCAAGGGTCGCGTGGAGAGCTTCCCCGAGGCGGACCTGGTCTTGTACACCGCAAAGCTGTCCCTGGAGCCCACTGCGGGCGGCCCCTGCGGCAGCGAGCCCGTGTCCTTGGCCCTCAGCCTATACCGCCGCGGCAATGCCGAGCGCGTTGGCGGCGCGCTGACCCCGTACTGCGGGCGCGACGTGTGGCACGGCGTTCCCGCGCGCGCACCCTTGCGTATTACGGGAAAGCTCCCGGTGCCAAAGTAGCGGGCGCAAAGCGTCGTTTAATTTGTGGTCGCCCAGGGTCGAACCCCGCCGCGACCCACCACCCGAAGAACCCGGAGTCAGTCTTTGGGCCAGGCCGATAGGGACCCAAGATCGTGAACGGTACGACCATCCTTGCGCAGCATCGTCGCGGCCCGCGCGGAGCGCACACCCGCGGCGCAGTAGGTGATCACGGGCTTGCCCGCGGGCAACTCGCTCTTGCGGGTCGACAGATCATCGATGGGGATATTGATCGCGCCCGGGGCGTGTCCGCCGGCAAATTCGCCTGGGGAACGCACATCGAGCAAGAGGGCGCCTTCGCCCACGAGCTGCTTGGCTTTTGCGCCGTCCACTTTGCCGCCCAGGGCCGGGTTGGCAGTCTCTTGGGATGCGTCGACGCGCGAACACGCGTTTAGGAACGTGCCGCCGCTGAGGGCGACTACCAGGATCCCGAGGCGAAAGGCGTGCAACGTCATGGACGTGTCTTTCTAGTGCGGCGCTCCGGGCACGGCAAGCCGCGCGACCCCGTGCCGCGCGCCGGCCGCGCTCCCTTGGCCGCGTGCTGCGGCGCTTGACGCTTTGCGCGGGGGCGTCGCAAAGTTCCACGCTGACGACACGGGCGAACGGAGACCACGTGGCTTTTTTGCGCAAACTCGGACTGCTCGGCTTGGTGGCGGGCCTTTCACTTTCCGCCCGCGACGCCCAGGCATGCTCCTGCGGCGTGGGCCCGCCAACATTTCTCGGCGGGCCGAAGCTAGACCTGCCGGCCAATGCCCGTGGCGTCGTCTACTGGAACAGCGGATCGCCTTGGGTGGTCGAAAGCGCTGGGGCCAAGGTGTCGTGGCGCGCTGTCCCACAAGCCAGCGCTTTCTCCATCGAGCGTACGGCGGACCCGAAGGCGAAGATCCCACACCGCCTCGACCCCATTGTGGAAGCTGCACCTTGGGATGAGAAGGGGCGCGCAGCGTACGCGGTCACCCTAGCTGCTACGCAGCCGCTCACACCTGGCGTGTATCGATTCACGGGACCGGACGAGGCATCGATCGAGGTGACCGTCGACGCGGAGCCGTTACGCACGGAGGCGCCGCTGCCTCTCGAGGTCGGACCGCAGAGCGATAGCAGGCTGAGGGTCGCGATGGGCGTGAGTTGCTCGGCGCAGGTGCCTGCCGCGTGGCGGCCGCTGGGTGTCGTTTTGCCAGAGGCGTTCAAGCGCTACGCGGACGGACTGCTGGTGCATACGCGGGTCGACGGGAAGATCTGGCGGCCGTCGGAGAGCCTGTGCAAGAAGCCCGCGCCCGGGCGCAGTTACAAGGGTGTCGGGAAAGAGATCTTGTACAGCGTCTGCGCCGGACCCGCGATGCAAGATAGCCTCGCCACGGGTGAGCATAGCGTGCAAGTCGAGGTCGTGATCCCGGGCGGCGATGTGTTCAAGAGCGAAGCGAAGAAGTTCACTCTCGAATGCAAGGCCGGCGCGCCCGGGAACAGCCCACCGGGGAACATCCCTCTCGAATCCGATCCTCCTGGCAGCAGCCCACCCACGACGCCCGCTGCTCCGACCCAGGGAGCGGGATCCGAAAAGCCCGGCTGCGGGAAGTGCGCGGTCGGCGACGCGAGCGTCCTGCGCAACGCCGACGGTCTGTGGCTGCTGTGTGCGGCGCTCGCGTGGCGGGCGCGGCGGCGACGCCGTTCGCGCTTTCAGTAGCCTGGACGCGGGCTCGATTGACATATGTCATGGCCGGCGGGCGCGCAGTCCGCATCGGGAGTAAACGTGTGGCTATGACGCGCGGTGCCCACCCGCTGGCACGGTGGTTTTCTTTTCTTACATTCTGCGGAGCAACTGCGTGTGGTTCCCCGTCGCCGCGTGAAGTCTTTGTGCAAGACGTCGTGCCGCTGCTTGAGCAGAACTGCTTGTCCAGCGCCTGCCACGGCGTTGCGCCAGACGCCGAAGCCCGCGGTGAAGTGGTCGACTTCAGCTTCTTTTTTGTGCGCATTCGCCACGACGGGACCGTCGCGGACAATGAACAGGCCTACGAACGTGCCAAATCGCGCATCAACACGGTGGAGCCAGGCGAATTCTCTTCGCTCCTCAGAAAGCCCCTGGCGCTCGAAGCCGGAGGTGAGCACCACGCCGGGGGCTACGAGTTTCCCAAGACTGACGACCCTCGGTATCGCATCATGCTCGACTGGATCGCGAGCGAGACGGGTGGTGGTGAGGGCAGACGGCCAGAGGAACTCTCAGACAACCAGCGCTTGTTCATGGACGATGTGCTGCCGCTTTTGGCAACGCGGCAGTGCATGAACCAGACCTGCCACGGCTCCGTGGCGCCGTTCACGAACTTCGAGCCGCCAATCCTACTTCGCGGTGCCACGCGCTTTTCAGCCGCAGCGGTCGCGAAGAACTACGAGCAAGCCCGTATCCATCTCCATCTCGGTGGCGACCCGCGACTTTCGCGCTTGCTACGCAAAGCGCTGCCCCTCGACGCCGGTGGCATTGCGCATCGCGGCGGCAACGACATTTTTTTCGCGAGCGCCAACAGCGACGAAGCCACCGCAATCGTGCAATGGGCGAATGCGGAACAAAAGGCCGTGCTCGGATCGCAAACGCCGGAGGTCCGCGGCGTGGTCTTCGTGCGCGGCCCGGTTCAGCCCCAGGGAGCGTTCGTTCAAGATGCCTTCAATCCTGGAACTGATCTGTGGGTGCTGGAACCGGCAACCCCTGGCGGCAAGCTGCGAAATTTGACGCAGTCGCTGCACTCACAAGCGGCCGACATACGCGATCCGGCGGTCAGCCACGATGGCAAGCGGGTGGCGTTTGCCATGCGCCAGTCTGCCGCCGACGCCTTCAACATCTACGAAGTGGGTGTCGAGGGCGACGGCTTCCGCAAACTGACCGAAGACAGCGCGCAGTTGCCCGGCGGGGGTAGCGCCATGAACGTGCAGCCGACCTACGGACCAGACGGCCGGATCTACTTTGCGTCGACCCGCGCTGGCCACCTGGCGGACGGCTTCGATACCGCTGACTCGGAGATTTGGGCCGTCGAGCCAAGCTCGGGAGTCCTCGAACGCATGACGTTCAGCCCGTCGCCGGAGATCACTCCGAGCTTCATTCCAACGGGCAAGGCCTATGGCACCCTGGCGTTCACGATGCGACGCACCATCGGCGCGCGCTTCGAAGCGCCGGTGTTCCGCATGCCCCTGGATCACAACAAGAGCTTCCACGGCGATCCCGAGCTGCATGTGCACCACGGGGTGTCCCTTGCAGACAGCGTGGTCTATGGCATGCGCACCCTGCCGGACGGGCGCTTTAGCTGCGTGCTGTTGGGCCGCAACAATCTGTGGCGCGGTGGAACCTTGGCGATATTCGATCGTCAGTTCGGACCCGAGATCCCTGTCGGTAGCGAAGGGCTGGCAGCGGTTGGCGGATTCCGTCACGCTTTCAGCCGGGTTTCGACATCCGTCACCCAAAGCGGCTGGTCCGCCGGCGGCCTCTACCGCCACCCAGTGCCGCTCCCGGACGGCCGCATTCTCGTCACGCGTAGCGCTTCGGCGCTGAACTTGGACGATGCCGGCGCCGCGCCCGACTTGGGACTCGCGATCGTGCAGCTGAAGGAGGAGCGCGACACAGGCGAGCCAGCGATCACAACAGAGACGACGCTGCTGGATGAATCCGGTCTCTCCGAATACGACGCGGAACCCATCGTGGTGCGCCCCCTTGAGGACGACCCCGGCCACGCGCATGCCTGGGACCGTGATCGCACGACCGATACCGGGGTCTTCTCCCATCGCTACGTGCAGACCCTCGAGGCCATATTCTCCAATCTGGGGCAACACGGCGCAAAGTCGCTGCGCACTGACCTTGCGTACGCGCGCTTCGTCGAAGCGATCCCAACGACGCCGGCACTGCACGGCGCCGCGCCCGCTGGGCTCAGCTCGAATATGACCGCGCGGATACTGGGCGAAGTTCCGCTTTTGGGCGGTTCCGTGTTCGCAACCGTGCCTGCGGACCGCGCGTTCCGACTGCAGTTGCTCGACAGCGATCGCATGGCTGTCGGCACGCAGCACAATCGCTGGATTTACGTGGCGCCCGGCGAGAAGTTCCCCGGAGGTGTCTCCCCGGAGCTGTATCCCGTGCTGTGCGCCGGCTGTCACGGTGGCCTCTCAGGCAAACGCGGGGACGTCGGTGGACCCGTGCCGGATTTGATCACGACCGCGTCGGTGACCCTTGCCACTCACGAAAACCTCGATCCCCGACGACCTCTGGCTCCCGTTGTCGTGGGTTCGGATCCCACAAACATCGTCTTCGAAGAAGCCATTGGCCCGATGCTGGAAGCATCCTGTGTCAGCTGTCACTCTGGCGCCGATCCGGCGGGCGGACTGTCCCTCGAACGCACCAAGACCGTGAAGTTCGACGCCGCCTACGAAGCGCTGCTCGCGGCGGGATCCTTTTCCGGCGGAAATCACGCATATGTCGACGCGACGACGCCAAGCGCGCGGCAAAGCTACCTACTCGAACGTGTCCTGGGCCGCGAGTTAGACGCGCCCCGCAAGATCGACGGGCAGTGTCCGGGTGATCCACCTCTCACCGACGCGCAGAAGCTCGATCTGATCCGTTGGATGGACGTCGGCGCGCCCTATCGGTCGGACGGTGCGCCGTGAGAGCCGCGCTGGTGCTCTTGGTGCTGGGCGCAGGGTGCGGCAGCCCGGAACAGGACACGGCGCCGGTGCGCTGGCATGACTATGCAACCTACGTGAAAGACGTGCAGCCCGTGCTTGCGGAGCATTGTGGCAACGCTTCCTGCCACGGGCGCCCTGAGCGACCACTCGCAGTCTACAGCGTGCGTCGCTACCGCATGGACCCAGCGCGCACGCACCTCGACGAAGCTCTGACGGACGGGGAACTCCGCCACAACTACACGCTCAGCTGCGTGCTGTCTTCCGAAGGCGACGGGCCGTCTCACACCCCTCTCTTGGAGAAGCCCCTTGGCTCCGCCGCAGCCGTCTATCACGGCGGCGGAGACGTTTTTGAGGCGACGACAGACCGTGACTATCGAGTTCTGCTCGCGTGGGTGGAAACGGGGTGGCCATGAAGCGAGCGCTTGTAGGACTTAACCTCCTTGTCGCGCTGCTTCTATCGGCAGGTTGCACGCCCGTGCGCCCCTGGCAACGCAACACCTTGGCGCACCGATGCATGTCCAGCGATAGCCGCCCCGAAGAGGCTCGGGCACGTCGACACATGCTGGGCGCGCGGGAGACCACCCAAGGAGCAACGGGAGAGGCGGGCGGTGGATGCGGCTGCAAGTAGGCTTGCGCGCCGCCGCCGCGCTGCTTCTGTTGCCGCTATCGGCGCAGGGCGATGGGCGCGCAGGCGCTTGGCTCTCGGTGTACTCCGACGACGACGCCTTGACCGTGCTGTCACCGCAAGTCAACGGCGAAGTGGAGCTGGAGGACCGCTATCAGCTGGAAGCCGGCTACGACGCCGACATCATCACTGCGGCCAGCGTGGATGTCGTGTCCGCGGCTTCACCGCGCGGCTACGAGGAAGTGCGGCACGGCCTACGTCTGGGCGCGGGCTATCGTCCAAACGCAGAGACCACGCTGTCTGCGCGCTACGTGCCGAGCTGGGAGCCAGACTATCGTTCCCAAGGATTCGCGGCAGCGGCACGCACCGAGCTGTGGCAGCGCAACATCGACTTGCGTATCGACGGACGCTTGAACGTCGATCGCGTAGGCCGGAGTGGAGAGCCCGAGAGCACCTTTCGGGATCTGACCCAAGGCTCTGTGGGTCTGAGCTTTGGCTTGAGCGTCGACCCAAAGACCACGCTGCAGATCGCCTACGAAGTGCAGTTGCTCTCTGGATTTCAGGCCAGCCCCTACCGCTTCGTCGCCATAAATTGGACCGACCCGGCGCAAACGCGCGTGCAAGTCCCGGAACAATCTCCAGAGGAGCGTGTGCGCCACGCACTGGCGGTTGGCACCAAGAAGTCCATCGCGACGGATTGGTTCTGGGGCGTGAGCTACCGATTCTACACGGACTCGTGGGGCGTCGTGAGCCATACCGGAGAGACCCAGTTGGAGCATGCGTTCTTCAACGACCGAGTGGTGCTGGGCGGTTCCCTGCGTGGGTACGTGCAAGGCGATGCTTCGTTTTATCGCGAACGTTACCGCACGGCCTTCGGTCGACTGCCCAAGTATCGCGTGGCGGACAAGGTGCTTTCCCGACAGTGGTCGTGGCTGGCGGGCCTCCGCAGCGAGGCGGAGCTTGCCCGCGGCAGCGAGATCGCAGTGGTACGCGCCACCATGAAGATGGAAATCTTGGACCAGCGCTTTCAGAACTTTGCGCCCTTAGACGGGCGGCGTGCGGTCATCACGTCCTTGGGTGTTTCGGGAGAAATGTGAGATGCGGCATTTGATCCACTTTAAGATTCGACTTGGTATCGTACCTTGCGCGACGTTCGCCTTGGCCGCGATTGGCGCGCTCGGTTGCTCGGAAGATGCCGAGTCCAAGCCCGATGCGGGCGTGCCCTGCGTCGGCACACTGGAAGTTGCCTGGGGACCGAAGCGCAGCGGCAGCTTTGTGCCCTTCAAGAACGGCGACTCCGGCGAGATCACCTTGGGCTTCCAGGGCTTCCGCTACATCGACTCCACCATGCGCGTCAGCGGCGTAGACGCAACGACTGCAGTCTTCGGTTTTCGCATCGAAGTCGACGGGCACGCGCCGTACAACCAAAGCGCCGACACGGTGGAGCTGATCGCCGGCACCGACGGCGCCTTGTACGCCGACGACGTGTTGGTGTTCTTCAACGATCTGCCCATCGCAGAGGTGATCGGCCGCAATACCCTCGTCACTGCGCAAGCCAAAGCCGCGGGCTGCAGCGCCAGCACTGCCGCGACTGTCAAGCTCGTCGACGAGCAAGCGTGCATCGAACTGGAAGACGGCGGATTGCAGTGCCAGGACGGTGGGGCTCCTTGAAGTCCGGCCGCCACCTGGCGACGCTCGCGGCGTCTCTGCTTTGCGCCGCCGCAAGCGGCTGCGGCGATGGCGAGCCGGAACAAGCTTCGGAGCGGGTGTCACTGCGCACGGGCGCAAACCCCTTTGATGCGCGGCACCCAATGTGGGCGCCGCAGCCCAAACGTGCTCGTCCGTACCAACCGGTGCTTTCAAAGAGCGGCGAGAAGCTCTACGTCACGCTGCAAGGTCAGGAAGACGAGCCCGACAGCCGTGTCGCTGTGGTGGATACAGTGCACGGCAAGTTGCTGCGGCACGTCTCCGTTGGTGCGAGCCCAACGGGCATGGCGCTGCATCCTGCCGGGCGCTTTCTCGTGGTCACCAACCGCTTTTCCAACTTTGCCAGTGTCATCGACACGGAGCGAGACGCCGTCGTGTCAGAGATCAAGGTGCCTTTCTACAGCGTCGATATTGTCTTCACGCCAGATGGCACCCGCGCGTACCTGACCAACCACTGGAAAGACTCCGTGTTGCGCTGGGACTTGGCGGTGGGCTCGGGGTTTCGGGTCGTGAGCGACAACTACTCCCACGTCGAGCTGGACCAGCCCATGGGCATTGCCGTTGGCGACAACCCGCGTGACCTAAGCGTCACTCCCGATGGCAAACAGGTCTTTGTCGGGGCGATGACCGGCATGAGCCTCTCGGTCATCGACACACAGACCGATATCGAAACGCGGCGGGTCGCCCTCGGTTCACCCCCTGGAGACGTAGTCGCCACGGATCACTACGTCTTCGTAACCCATACCGGCACGGGAACGCATCACCCGCCGGATGAAGGCTTCGACACCGATGGCGATGGCAAACCCGGCGACGGCACCGCCAACGTGATGTTCCAAGACCTCCAGAACGAGATTGCGGTCTTCGATCGAAGCGGTGACCGCCTGCACAACTACACGTCTGACAGCATCGCGTTCCGAGACTATCGCGATGTAGACCCAGACGAACCCGACCGCGGCGCGCTGCTGCCCGCGCCGGACACCTGGCCGGCTTCCCGCGCTGCCTTCTTGCCATCCAAGGACACCTGGCTGGTCGCCTGTGCGCTTCCCGAACAGATGTCCCTACGCGGGCAGCAGCTGTTCGTCGTCTGCTCTGGTTCCAACGAAGTGCAGCACTTCGGAGTGCAGCCGAACGGCCAGCTCTCCACGGAGCAACAGGCCGGCGGACTCTTCACGACGGGCATGCAGCCCCAGGGCATCACGGTCGATGCGGAGCGTAAACTTGCCTATGTGGCTGAGCGCCTGGGCGAGTACGTCACCGTGTTGGATCTCGAAAAGGGCCCGGGCGCGGAGCACCGCATTCTGGTTGGCGATGTGTCGGGCGGTGAGTTTCCGGCAACGGACGCGGAGATAGGCGAGGCCATCAATTTCGTCAGTGCCGGCCTGAGTATCGACGGCGATCTGACTTGCGTGCACTGCCACCGCGAAGGCGGGAACATGGCCAAACCCGTCGCCATGCCCTTGCAGGCGGACCCTGTGTACGGCGTGCGCATGCAGATGGCGTACCGCGGCGCCTTCGATACGCGCCCGTGGTTCTTCGAAAGCGCCATGGACGAAAACAACTTCTTCCCAGTGATCAACGAGTTCGCACGCAAGGAGAACTTCTGCTGCGAGCAACTCGATCCGCTCATTTGGAGTAAGTACCCCAGCTTGAATCAGTGCGCCGCCGACGCGAGCCTCAGCGGCTGCGATCATGTGTTGCACTGCAGCGACAATCCTCCGCCAGAATGCGCCAATCGTCGCTACGGCAGCAAGCACCTGACACGCAACGCACACTTCAGTGCTGCAATGCAGGCGCTTGTGGGCCGCGACCAGAGCTTCGGCGACGGCCTCTTCGACGAGTACCTAGACGTAGATGGCAACACCGTTCGCGAAGGGGTCCGTCTGGATTTCACCGGCGCCACGCGGGCCGTCGGCTTGTTCTTGATGCAGCGGCCGCGGCTCTTGCCCAACCCCAACGCTTGGCTCGCTCTGCCGTCGCAGCGCGCGGGCGCACGCCTCTTCGAATCGACCGCCACGGGCTGCGCCACTTGCCACCCGCTGCCGACCACCACGATTTCCACGGGGGATCCGGCGGCGCTGCCGATCCGTTTCCCGGCGCTCATCACTCCTCGCCGCAACCCGATCACCGGGGCCGACGCAGATCTCGTCAACCCACGCTTCGAGGGCACCTTTCCCGACACGGAGCAGGACGCACGAGGGCTGCACGTTGGGGTGCCGCAGTTGCGCGGGATTTGGGACCGTGCGGCGCGCTTCTATCACGATGGACGCGCTCGCTCTTTGCTCGAAGCGCTGGCAACCCCGGGACACCCCGCTCTGACTCCGGATCAGGTCGGATACAACGAGACCAACGGCATGCCAGACACCCACGGCGCCACCAGCCACCTGAGCGCCGAACAACTGGAAGACCTCGCAAAGTTCTTGGAGTCCTTATGAACACTTCGAAGGTCCTGTGCGCGCTGCTTTGCATCTGGCTCGCCGGCTGCGGCAGCGACGAGACCAAGCCCCAGGAAACGACGCCGTGGCGCATGCCCCTGGCGCAACTTCCGGGTGCGTTGATCAGCGTCACCGGCACCGCCAGCGACGACGTCTGGCTCGTTGGGGGCGACCCCGGCGATGGCAAGGGCGGCATGTTGCTTCACTACGACGGCGCCGAATTGAAACGCATCGCCAACACGGCGCCAGATCTGTGGTGGGCGCACGGCTTTGCGGGCGGTCCGGTCTTCATCAGTGGCGCTCAGGGCACGATCCTGGAATGGAGCGGCGGAAAGCTCAGCAAGATGCCGACACCGTCCAACCAGGGCATCGTCTTCGGGGTCTGGGGCGCGGACCCGAACGATCTGTGGGCCGTGGGCGGCGATGCCTTCGGCGGCAACGCCTTTGTGTGGCGCTACGACGGCACGGCGTGGGCGGATGCACCGAACCTGCCCGCCATGCCCATCAGTCAGTACTTCAAAGTCTGGGGCACCAGCGCATCCGACGTGCGCATCGTCGGCGCCGACGGGGTCGCGCTTCACTACGACGGCAAAGCGTTTCAAGTTCTGCCGACGCCCACGACCTTTCGCCTGTTGACCACCCACACAAACGGAGACGGACTCTGGGCGGCGGTCGGCGCGGGTTCCCGCGGTGTGATTCTGGAGGACTCCGGTTCAGGCTTTGTGGACGTGAGCCCGAGTGAATCGCCCAAGGCATTGTTCGGCGTGCGCCTCGCAGCAGACTCAGGCTACGCCGTGGGCGTGAACGGAACCCTGTTGCGGCGGGCGGCCGGCGTTTGGCGCGACGAAAAGCACGGCCTGGACGTATTCGACGACTTTCACGCCGTTTGGATCGATCCCGATGCAGGCGTGTGGGCTGTCGGTGGCGCTGTTTTCGCGCCACCCCTCGTTGACGGCATGTTGCTGTACAAGGGCAAGCAAGACTTGCCGAGCACGTACGTCGACTGACGCGCTCGCTTGCCCGAGTTCAGAGGCCGCGGGAGCAACGGGGCGTGTGTTGCCGTCTGCGGCGCGAGTCCGTCAGAAGCGATACTTCGTATGGCAGCTGGTGCATCCTTCTAGCACCACGCCGAGCTGCTTGGTGGTCCCTGGCAAGTCGCCGGCCTTGGAGGCTTTCAGCAGCTTGACCAACTCGTCATGGAACGCCTCGTCTTGTTTGATGAAAGCGTCGAGGTCGTCGCCGTTCTTCGGCGGCTTGTAGCTCCCTTTCTTCAGCGCTTCCTCGGTCACCATGCGCGCGCCGTGCACTTTGTGAATGCCGGTAGGGATGGTGTCCAGGGTGTTGTTCGCGATTGCCGTCACCCAATCCCGGGTGGCTTCGTGCAACAGGCGCATCTCATTCTGCACGGGGTTAAGCGCAGCGGTTGGCGCCTGCGCGCTCGGAGTCGGGGCGGCCGGCGCTGTGCTCGGCTGAGCAGGCGGTTCGGCTTTCATCGTTGCCTTTTCGGGCTGTGACTTGCAGGACACGAGCCAGCCATTGGCCGCCACGGTCAATACCCCAAACCAGATCTTCGCCTTCATGGTGTTCCCTTTCTGTGCTTCAAATGCCTGGCGCTCAGCACCGCGATCGTGATCCAAAAGCCCGTGCGCACGCCCATTGCCACGACCGTCCGCAGCTCGTGATCACCCCCGCCGAATACGTGTAGGCCGAAGGCCAAGTAGACGACGGCGGTGGCCAGCGCCATCAACGCAGCGCCGCCAGCGGCCCAACGCTTGCGCAAGCCGAGGGCGCCGCCCAGTGCGATGTAGGCAAATCCGGCGACGAAATTGAACCACAACACCGCCGGCACGTAGGCCCCGGCCGCCGCGCGGGCCTCTGCCGGGCCGAACAGAACGCGGCCGCCTGCCACGACCGTGGCGAGGCCAAACAGGACGGCGAATGCAGCTGCCAGATTTAGGATCCGCCCGTTGGGGTAGCTCGCGTTCTGTGCGCTTGCGCTCATTTCTGTTTTCGCTTCCTGGCCGGGGCGGCCTTTCCAACGGACGGAGTGGCGACCAGCAGCGCTTCGACTGCACGCCACGCCTGCGCGGGTTTCATCGGCGGTTTTTTCGCGGGCAACGACGCTGTGGCGCCGGATGACCCGCGCAACACTCCCACTACCGTCCAGACAAGCACTTCGGTTGGGACGTCCTTTCGCACCGTGCGCTTTCGCTGCGCCTCGTCCAGACACTTGCGCACAAACGCCAACGAGCGCGTAACCATCTGTTGGACTTTGAGTGTGCCCGCGTTGCCCGCAACCTCGATCAGTCGATCGTTGAACGCCAGGCGCATGACGTCTGGGTGTTCGCTCACGAGGTTGGCGCGATGCAAAAAGAATTGCTTCAATTGGTCAAGGGGCCCTGGCCCTTCGGTCGGGAAGCTTTCCGCCATGCGCGCCTCGAACAAGTCGATTGCTGCAGCGACCATTGCTTCGATGCTGCCGAAGTGGCGAAACAGCGAGCCGTCTCGGATGCCAACGGCACGCGCGATGCTCTGGGCGGTGAGCTCCCGCGCTCCTTGGCGCGCCAGGATCTGCAGGGTCGCCTCGGCGATCTGTAATTTGCGCTCTGCCGCGGGCAAGCGCTTGCGGGGCGTTGCGTTAGCTAGCAAGCACTAGCTAGTCTATGGCTCGGTTTCGACGCCGTCAAGCTGACAAGCATCACATGCGCCCTGCCGAGAGCTAGATACACTGCGGAAATGGCGTACCGGCATGCATTCGAACCCGAGGATGCGGTGCTGGTCTGCCGCTTCGCCGAGCCCGTAGACGCGCGTTGCTACGCCGAGCACCTGGACGTACTCGAAAATGCCGTACGCAACTACGATCGTCGGCAGGGTGACCGACGGCTTGCCGTGCTCGTGGTCTTTGACGGACGCGTGTCTCCGCCCGACGCAAAGACGAGGCAGCGTGTCGCGGAAGTGACTTCACGTGTCGACTTCAATCCGTACATTGCCATCGTCACGGACAATCCGTTGTTCCGCGGCGTGCTCACGGCGCTCTCATGGGTACGTAAGCAACGTCATGAGCACTACATGACCGCGACCGTCGAAGAGGGCGTCGCTTGGCTAGCGGAGAAAAGCAGTGCCAATCGGGTGCAACTGCGCGAGATGCTTCGACGCATCGCCATCGACAAGCGCAAAGCGGGCTGATCAAGGGCATGCGGGTGTCATGGGCTCTG
>CBDUPW010000053.1:0-31639 GCA_965369205.1 uncultured Polyangiaceae bacterium
TCCCGAACCCGCGCCACCGCCGCGTCGACATCCGCAACCACGAGCGCAGCATCCAGCCGCAACACCCGCCAACCCGCGCGGAGCAGCGCGCGGTCCCGCCGCGCATCCCGCGCGACAACCTGCCTGTGATACCCGCCATCTACTTCAACGACCAACCGCACACGTTTGACAGCGGGTTGCATCGCCGCCCAAGTCCCCTCCGACTGCGCGCAGCGCAGGCGGCACTTTGAAAATGAGGCGTTTCATTGCGCATCAGTGAGCGCCGCCTGCGCGAGCACAGGCTTGGAGGGGACCGACGAGTCGCCGCGAAGCGGCGACGAGGCGAGGGGAGGCACCCCCAACCTGATCGGCATGGGCGTGCTTCCGCTGCAGTACGCAGAAGGCGTCACCCGCGAGTCCCTGGGCCTCTCCGGCGAAGAAACCTTCGAAATCACCGGCGTCACCACGCTCAAACCCGGCAAGACCGTGCAAGTTGTCGCGAAAAGCGCCGACGGCAAAGAGACGAAATTCGACGCGCTGGCGCGGATCGATACGAGCATGGAGCTCGACTATTATCGGCACGGCGGCATTTTGCAGTACGTGCTCAGGCAGCTGTTGGCGGGGTAGTTCCGCGGACGGTACTGGCGGACGCATCGCGCGCTGGCCCGTTAGCGATGCGTCAGTCTCCACCGTCCGCTGGGCGCGCGCAGCGAGCGTTCACTGTTGCACCCGGCCTCTGAATGTCGATGACCGTCTGATGTCGGTGTCCGCCCTTGGTCTGTGTCACGAGCTTGATTCGGTCGCCGGCAATGCTGAGCAGGGCACGCCTGCAGCCCAAGGTCGAAACTCGAGCTGTGAGCGAGACCTCCCCAGAGCTGTCTTCTGTCACGAGGTAGTCTCGCCGGAGCCGCGCGCGGTCGAAGAGGGCCAGAAGACAGGTGTAATAGGTGTCAGAGTCGTCAGCCTCACTGTTCACACACCAGGAGGTCTGGCGCTTCTTGCTCCTGAGCTCGACAACCACCCGACCGTTTCCGGAAAAGTAGAGATTACCCGTGGCGCGATCCGTCCAAGGGCTAGGTTCGAAGCTTTGAACCAATTCGGCGGCGAGTGGCCCGGCGTCTAGTCGAGCAAACCAGTGGTCGAGTGACGGCGTGGCCCGGCTGGTTTCTACCTCCGGGTCGAGCGACGGCGTGGCCGCGGTGGCTCCTACTTCCGAACTCGGTCGCGCTCCATGTTGTGCGCGCGCCAATGAGCCACGCTCCGGGTGAGTACCGGCGGGGGGACGGACCGCCGCGCGGCCGTGGCCGGCGTTCGCTGCTGCACAACCGCTAAAGGCTAAGGCGGCGGCAAGAACCGTAATGTCTGCAGGCTTCATGAACGGCGGGCCGTCACAAGAGAGCTTGTTCGATCTGTCGGTCTTCGACAATGACAACGTTGATCCGGCAGCCAAGCGTCGCGCGCGTAGCCTGGTGCGGTGGCCTCGACTTGGTAGTCGGAGTGCGGTTCCACGCTGACTAGGACCAGGCCGCACGTGCAGACGAACACTCCTGGCTGCCCGCTGCGATCGTCGTTTGGAAGCTGCCAGCACTCAGGCGAAGCGTTGCGTCACACATCCCCGCTCAGAGCCCCTGGGCCTTCGGGGGAGTCGTTTGTGCCAGCGGTGGCCGGCTGGCCAAGCACTTGTCGATGCCGTCCGTGAGCTCCGCCGGTGCACCCTTGGGGAGCACGGGGGTTCCCATGACGGGATGGAGCAAGCGATCGAAATCCACGGCCCCGTCCTCCGCAAACGCCATCCACACCAAGCTCGCGCGTCCCTTGATATTCTCGAATGGGACACCGCCGCCTTTCCCGTCGAACCAACTACGTGAATCGCTGCTGTTGTTGCGATTGTCGCCGAGCACCCAAACTTCGTTCGCGCCGACGCTGTAGGGTCCTTGGCGCCCATCGAAGCGCTCTGCTTCCAGGAACACTAGGTGAGTTGATGCACCAAGGAATTCGATGATCAGCTCCCCTCGGGTCGGCCTTGCATCCCCCACAACCGTGAATTCGTACGCGCCGACGTGACAGCTAGGCACCCTCCAGCCGTTGATGATGGGATGCCCGTCTTCCACCACAAGCTCATCGCCAGGAAGCGCGATGACCCGCTTGATGAAGTCCTGCCGTGGGTTGCTCGGGTTTGGGTCGGGAAACTCGAAAACCATCACGTCCCCGTACTGAGGCGGGAGGCGCGAGTAGAGCCGCGTTCCCGTGAGCGGCAGCGCGGGACCGTATGCGAGCTTGCTGACAAACAAGTGATCGTCGATCTGCAGAGTTGGCAGCATCGCCCCGGATGGGATCTTGAAAGCCTCGGCGACCAGGAAACGAAACGACAGCGCGAGCAACACCATTGACACGGGACCAGCCAGCACGGCAAACGCGGCGCGTGCGCTGGTCGTTCTATGGCGACCCTTGAGGCCCAGCGCGAGAACCACAAACTGCCAAATGCCGCCGACAGCGCCTCCCACCATGGGAATGACTCCGAGCAATGTGGGCGCGGCGCTATACCCGACGCAAGAAAGCGTGTCAGAAAACGTCCCTTGCTTGCCCCGGACCACGAGGAGCCAGAAGTGCGTCAACGCTGACGTGAAGTAGACGGAAACGACTGCGAGCAACGGGCTGATCACCAACATCCCAACACCCACGCCGATCGCGCTCCCCAGGTTTTCTCCCGCCACCAAAAGATCGCCAGCGGTGCCTAGCGGCAAGGCGATGGCGGAAACGCCGATGGCGAATTTCAGTGGAGTCCAGCGACCACGGGCCCCGACCGGTTCCGAAAAAAATAGCCGCGGCGCAAGCGCCGCCGCATGCGCTGTTGCCCAGAACCCACGCTTGGTCGATGCACGCTTCTTCTTAGTAGGCTTCGACTTCACAACGCTCTCCGAGTAGCTCGTGGTCCCCAGCCAACAAGAATAGCGCCCAAGCGTCTAGATGCGCCATTTCGCTCTGTGTCCTCTGTGCCCGCTCTTGTTCTGCGCGAGCAAACTTTAGCAGAAGTGCCTCCGCATGAGCGATGCCTGCCCGACGTCCCAGCGCAGCCTTGACAGTGGCGCCGCGATCCGTATCCTTCCGCCCGTCATGAGACAGATAGCAACGAAAATCCAAGCCGCATGTTCGCGCGCGCGCATCGCGCCTGCGACCCAATGCCGGTGTGCGGAGGACGCTAGCTAGTCACGCTTCGACGTCGACGAGTCATCAGCCTCCTCCGGCCGCGCCCGAGGGGGCTTTTTTGCGTCCTGAGCGCGGCAAATACCGGACCTTTTCCGAGATTTGCCGATGAACCGACGACGACGACAACAGATCCGCGACAGTGCCAACGCGCTCAAGAAGCAGCGCGCGCAGCTGGCTCGCCCCAAGGCATCCCACGCAGCAGTGGTGCGCCGCGTGAGCGGTGCAGAGCGAACCGTGCAGCAAGCCCTCGAGCATTGCAACGACCGCATGGTGGGAACGCTGTTTGCGAAGGTGCGCGCTCTGCCCCGTGTCGCCACCTCCGAACGCTTGATGCTCACGGTCGCGCGAGAAGCACCGCGCTTGATCGATCCCGACTACGTCGGCGCCCTGTACTGGCTGGGACGTCTTCCTTGGCGTGCGCCGTTGGACGAGTGGCGCAAGAGTGGCAAGGGGCGCGCCACGGTGTTTCGCACTCTCGCGGAACACTTGATCGGGCGCTATGAACTGCCGCCGTTCCTGTACAACGCTTTCTTCGAGGAGGATGCTCAGGTCTTGACACCCGTCGTGGCGGAGCTTGCGGCGGGCGGAAGCTTGTTCCGCGCCTGCGAGGCCGGCATGCTGCCGCTGTCCCTCACCCGTCGCATGTGCCACATGGCCCTGAGCTCGCCACGGCAGACTCTGTTCCTGTCCGCGATGCGCAACGCGCAGCTCCGGATCGCCGGCGTTCCGCCGCGATTGCTGTCGGCTTGGATGATGGTGGGACCCGCGCGGCGTCTGCAGGGCGAGCAAGAGGAGGCGTTCTGGTGGACCTTCGTGCGCTGGCTTGCGGCGTGCCCGGAGCCGGAACCGAGCGAGCTGGCGCCGCTCTGCGACTACATTGGCCACCTGCGCCAGGGCGACCCCAACTTCCGCATGAAGGGGCGCAGCGCGCACGCGCTCTTGCGCGGCATGCACCAGTGGCACCATCAGCTGGCGAAAGTTCGCGTCAGCATCGACAGGAGCTTCGAAGCTTCGGGTTTCTCTCCGGGGCAGTATGATCGCTCGCGGCGGGACGCCGATGGCAACCACAGGATCGCCGTTTGGCGCATGGAGGAGATCCTCAGTGCGGCAGCCCTCGCTCTGGAGGGTCGCCGAATGCGCCACTGCGTCTACTCGTATGCGTCCAACATCGAGATGGGCAACTGCAGCATCTGGTCTCTGACCCTGGATGAAGGCCGCGGCCCGGCCCCCTGCCTTACGGTCGAAGTGAACGGCCGAGGCCAAATCGTCCAAGCCCGAGGCCGACTCAACCGCGTGGCGACATCCCAAGAGCACCAGGTGCTCATGACCTGGGCGGGCGAGAACGGCCTGGAGGTGCGCACCGGCACCTGAGCGTCGGCGCGCGCCCATCGCCACGGCGGGCTTCCCTGGGACAACCGCGTGCGGGCATTCCGTCACGACGACGCTGCCCGCGGAGCGCCCGCAGTTCCGAATCGCGATGCCCGCTTCTCGGCGGCGCAGATCGCGCGCTTGGTTCGAGCGACGATCTCTACTTCGATGCCGGAATGCTCCAGACGCAGTTGGCCAAGGATGAGGGTGCTGACGGACCTGTTCCCGCTGCCGGTCCCGATCTGGCTGGTGTGCCATCGAGAGCTGCGCGCCAGCCGCAGAATTCGGCTGCTCTATCGCATCGCCGAGGAGCTCGCCCGCGCCTAGCTCGCTCGCCCAGCAGCGACCACGGGATTGCTGGCCGGATGGCCACGGCGCGCGAAAACCGGGAGGCTTTCAACACCTTGAAATGACGTATAAAATAGCGACACTACCTTTCGGAGGTGCTAGCTGATAATTCGGTGAATCAACGTATGTGTTGATTCAGTGTATTATCGAGTTATGCGAGATCGCGGAGCTGTCGAACGATTTCATCTGCTCTTCCTCGCCGAACTCGGGCGACAGCTCGACAAGCAGCTGTACGCAGTAAAGGGCGGATGCAACTTGCGGTTCTTCTTCCATAGTCCTCGCTATTCCGAGGACTTGGATATCGATGTGCGGACCATCAACCCGCGCACTTTGGCGAACAAGGTGTCACGCGTTTTGGGATCGCGCTCGTTTCGCCTTGCTCTGGAAACGCAAGGGCTGGCACTGGGACGAGTCACGACTCCCAAGCAGACGGACACCACCCAGCGCTGGAAAGCTGCACTGGACGTCGCCGCACCCGAGGCTTCCCTGCGCACGAAGATCGAGTTCAGTCGCCGCGGCATCGACGAAGGTACGGCATTTGACCCAGTCGATCCAACGCTCATCGGGCGTTACAATCTCGCGCCGGTATTTCTGACCCATTACACGTCGACAACGGCATTCATGCAAAAGACACGAGCACTTGCTGGTCGCGCGGAAACACAAGCGCGGGACGTGTTCGATCTAGACTTGCTCCTGCGTGCGGGCGGGAGGCCACAGCAGATCACCGGGCTCGATCGCAGCGACATTGACTGCGGTGTTGCGAACGCAATGACCGTGACCTTTGATGACTATGTCGCACAAGTGCAGGCTTATCTTCCGGACGGCGAGCCGGGCGTGCCGAGCAGCCCCGCCGATTGGGACCAGTTGGTACTGCGGGTTGTTACCGCACTAGAGGGGCTGCCAAAGTGACTTCGATCGAGGCGCTGCGGCTGCTCGATGCGTTGAGTCCGGCGTTCACGACGAACGACGCAGCCGCATGTCTTGGCCGGCCTCCTGGACAGGTTTCCGTGACGCTCAAGCGGCTCGCCGATGCCGGACACCTGGTACGCCTGTGCCGAGGGCGGTGGGCGTTTCCGGCGCGCCTGCACGCGTTCGCAGTTCCGGAAAGCCTCACTGCGCCCACGCCAAGCTATGTATCCTTTCATTCTGCGCTCCACCATCACGGATTGATCGAGCAAGTTCCTGTGGTGGTCTATGCAGCGACCCTGGGCCCGTCGCGCCGCGTACGCACGCCCATCGCCACGATTTCTTTCCACTCCTTGGCGCCCCACTTCTTCTTTGGTTTCGACACGGACGGACGCTTGGGTGCGAAAGTGGCTGTCCCCGAAAAGGCGCTGGTTGACTATCTCTACCTCGGACCGGCTCGGTCGCGGAGATTTCGCGCATTGCCGGAACTTGAGTTTTCTCGCGGTTTCAGTTTCTCACGTGCCCGAAAGATGGCCGCCCGAATCCGATCCGCCGCTAGGCGCACATGGGTCATCGAGAAGCTGGCTGCGCTGCAATCGATTTCGTCCGGTTCCGGCCAAAGCTAGGTTTCGTGAGCGCGTACGGCGCGCGCCGTCCAAGCTCTAGCGCTTTTTCGGTTTCGCGCCGGGCCGTTTCCCGCCGGGGCGTTTCGCGCTGGGGCGTTTCGCGCTGGGGCGTTTCGCGCTGGGCCGCGTGTGGCAGAAGCCAGCCGCTTCGGTGCGATCAGCCGGTAGCTTTCCGCGATGAGCTCGCCCACCAGCGACCAAGGGATGCGGCCCGCGTCCATATAGACGCCAACCCAGCCCTTGCTGCTCAAAGAAGCGCTTCGGCTTCGAGTCCACGAGAACGTTCTGCACGCCGTCTGAAACTCCCGCAGACCAGCGCGTTTCTGCCCGTCTCGTTACGTATGGGACGTTTCGGGTGACCGGCGATTCCGATCCGTACGCGCCCTTCCGCGCCGCGGAGGCTGAGCCGAAGATGCCGCGATGTGCGCGAAATACCGGGAGGGCAGCGTTCGCCGGGAAGTTCTTTCCCCACCTTGCGGGCATATGCTTTAGAAGAGTGGCTGCACCTGGCATCGAATGCGGACCCATGCGGTTTGCCGTCGTGGTTGGGGATTTGGAAGTGGCCCGCCAACGGCAGTGCGCGCGCCCTGGGATCCGGAGAAATATGAAGGACAAACGAGTATTGGTGTTTCGAAAATCCTTGGAGGAGTTGGTCGAGTCTCTCGATGCGACCCTGAGGTTGGCAAACTGGGACGGCGCGGACGCCGTGCCCGACCCCCTGCGGGACGACGCTGCACGGTTGATCACTCGGCTTGGAACGACCGACCGAATGGCCGCGGGTGTATTCAAGGGGAACCCTCGGGATGTGCAGAGCGTGAACGAGCTCACCGGTGCCATGCGCCGCCTCGAGGCCGCGTACATGGTGTATCGCAAGCAGCTCAAGACGGTGGGTGGCGCGGACGAAGCCGCGACGAAGCTTTCCGCTGCACTGGAACAGGTCAAGGCGGAGACGCTCGAGAACTAGTTCTGGCGCGCGGCACAACCGCGCACATTTAGCGAAGAAACAAGCCGTCCCTGCAAAGTTGGCGCTGCGTTGGTGTGGGGCTTGTGCTGTGGGTGGATGGAGTTACTTTGCCCGCCATGCCCCAGCTTCGAACCGCGCTGTCCGTGGCGATTCTGATCACCGCTCCGGAAGTGTTCGCCCAACCCGGCGACGCTCCCGTCGCACCTCCTGCGGAAGGAACCTCCGAAATGGAGACGGCTCCGCCGCAGCCGCCCCCGCCCCCGGAGCCGCCTCCGGCCCCCGCGCCGCCACCCCCGACAGTGACTGCGACTGCTCCGGCGCCTCCCGCAGCACACGCGGCCCCTCGCCCGCCGCCGCCCCGCGTTGCGAAGAAGGACCCGGACGCCCGTCGTCACGACGGCTTCTACGCTCGCTTTGGTGCCGGCTTTGGCGGCTATCATGAGTACCTAGAGTCTGAGAACGACATCGCGCCGAACGGCAAGGTCGAGGGCCGGAAATCAGGCGTTGCTAGCGTGAGCGAGTTCGCCATCGGTGGCACGATCGGCACGGGATTCGTGCTTGGCCTTGGCGTCTACGGTGCCAACGTGCTGGCTTCGGACTACCACCCCGAAGCCGGCGGTCCCTTGCCTGCGGATTTTGTCGAGGATGAGTTCTCGTTCAACCTGTTTGGGCCCTTTTTCGACTACTACTTCAACGAGAACAAGGGTCTCCACCTTCAGGCTGCAATCGGTCTGGCGTCGCTGTCAGGCGTCAGCGTTTCTTCGACCAGCTACGACGAGGATCAGTACCGAGCCTTCGGTGGTGGCGCGATGGTCGGCATTGGCCATGAGTGGTGGGTCGCGGACAACTGGGGGCTCGGAATCGTCGGCCGAGCCATGTTCGGCGTCGTGGGGGGCAAGGACGACGCGGACGAGCGCTGGCTACACGTCGTCACCACCTCGCCGTCCATCCTGTTTACCGTCACCTACCACTGACGCGGCGGAGCTTTGCCGCTGCAATCGCGCGCCAGCGTGCCGGCATGCCCGTCACGCGGCGCGCGTGTTAGTCTCCTTCCCATGACTGAGGGGACATCGAAGCCGCAGGCCGAAGGCGTGCCTGCATGGAAGTTCTGGCATCCGCTGCCGCTGTGGCACGTATTCGTCATCCTGTTCATTGCGCAGTTCGTGGTCGCGGCCCCCGTCGTCTTCATTCGTGAGGTGCTGGGGATCGGGCTGCCCACCGCCGCGATCGGGGCCGGCGGCGGTGTGGTGGGATACTTCATCGTCATGAGCCGCGCCCAAAAGGTCCGAGACGCGGAACAAGCAGCCAAGGAATAGGCTGCGCCGGGAGCTGCTGCCACCCGGCGGGCCCGCTCAGCCGGCACCGGCGAGGGACGCGCGAAAGCGCTTGCCCTTGATGCGCCCTTTGTTCAGCGCGGCAACCGCGGCCTGACTCACCGTCTTTGAAACGGCTACGTAAGAGAGGCGGTCCTGGATTTCGATCTTGCCGATATCCGCTCCTTGTAGCCCGCCGGCCTCCCCGGTCAGGGCGCCAAGAATGTCGCCGGGGCGCACTTTGTCTTTGCGACCGCCGCTAATCAATATCGTGGCCATGCGTGCGGGATGCGCAAACGTCTTGGCGAGGGCGACTGTGCCCGGCTCCGTACCGGCGTCGCGCTCCACTCGCTCCATTGAGATCCCCAAGAGTTCCTCGAATTCTCGCAGCTTCTGTCTTTCCCGGGTCGTGACGAGGGCGATGGCGAGCCCTGCCTTGCCTGCGCGGCCGGTGCGACCCACGCGGTGCACATAAGTCTCCGTCTGCGTGGGTAGCTCGTAGTTGATCACGAGATCGAGGCCTTCAACGTCGAGGCCGCGTCCGGCCACGTCTGTCGCGACGAGAATGCGCACGCTTTGGTTCCTGAATCGCGCCAGAACTTGATCTCTGTGAAACTGATCGAGATCACCGTGTAGGCAATCCACGCTCGCGCCCAACGAGCTCAGCGCCTTTTCGAGTTCAGCAACGGTTGCCTTCAGGTTGCAGAAGATCAGTGCGGTCTCAGGTGTGTGCTGGCTGAGCACGAAGCACAGGGCGTTCATCTTCTTGTCAGGCTCTGCGACTAGGACCATCTGACGGATTTCCGCTGGCTGCTCGCCTGCATCGATGGTCACCCGCACCGCATCTTTTTGGTGCGCCCGGCTCATGGCCAAAATGGTTTCGGGAAAGGTCGCCGAAAAGAACACGGTCTGCCGGCTCTTTGGCACGGCACGGAGGATCTTTTCGACTTCCACGTGGAAACCCATGTCGAGCATGCGGTCGGCTTCGTCCAGCACCGCGACTTTTAGGTCGCGCCGCACGAGCGTCCCGCGCTGCAAGTGATCGAGCAGGCGTCCCGGCGTGCCGATCACGATATGGGCGCCGCGTTCGAGCGCCTCGGACTGTTGCGCAAGCTGCTCGCCCCCGGTCAACGTCAACACGACGAGACCCTCTTCTTGGCGCCCAAGCTTGCGCACCTCGCGGGCGACTTGTGCGCTCAGTTCCCGGGTGGGGCAGACGATCAGCGCCTGCGGCTTGCGCGACGAAAGCTCCAGGGTCTGTAGGATCGGAAGGGCAAACGCTGCCGTCTTGCCACTGCCGGTCTTCGACTTCCCGATCAGGTCCTTGCCTGCGAGCAACACGGGAATGCTCTCGGCCTGGATGGCCGTGGGCGTCACGTATCCGAGTTGCTCCACAGTGGCGAGCAACGACGGCGAGAGAGCGAGGGAAACAAAGTCGGCGGGCACGCGGGGCAACCTAGCCTGCATTTTTAGCGAGTGCTCTTGGCATCGGCGTATTCGTTGGCCAGGGCGACTTGGCGCCGGTTGCCTTGTCCATCATGTGCTCGAAGAAACGCGGGTTTTTCCAAGTCTCTGACCGAGGACGGACAATCCCGCAGCTCGCTGTCGACTCCGGCCGTGCGTTGGGCTACCAGGTGCACAGAAAGAGGAGGTTATTTGATCATGCGTCGTTCATTAATTGCAGCTGTGAGCCTGTTCGCTTTCCTAGCCGCGTGTGGTGGAGGTGCGGAACCGCCGCAGACCGCTGACGTGACACCGCCCGAACCCGCTCCGGTTGAACCGGCTCCAGAACCCCCTGCTGAACCCGAAGAAGCACCCCCGCCCCCGCCCGTGCCGACGGCAACCGAGGTCGTGACGGCCGGGAGTACCTTCATGTTTTCTTTCGCGGACTCGGACGTGAAACAGGCAACGGAAGAAGCTTGCGAAAAGTCGTCCAAGAAGGACGAAGCCAAGATGGAGGCCTGCGTGGCCAAGGTTGCCGACGCTGGCGCCAAGGAAGGCATCCGCTTCGAGAAGGATGAAGAAGGCGGCTGGTGGTGGGTTTCCTTTGGTGACGCCAAGGGCAAGGAGCAAATCTTCAACAAGGTGAAGTTCACCATCGCCGGCGAAGAAGGTCGCACCTTGAAGCTCAAGCCCGAGGGCAAAGATGCGGGCAAGCGGCCCATGAAGAAGCTGCCCGAGGAGGTCGTCATTGAGGTCCCGGATGAGACCACCGTCATCATGACGGATCCGAAGAAGGGCAAGCTCGTCTACAAGAAGTCGTAGCGGCAACGGTAGGGCGTCCGGTCGCTTCGCGCGACCGGGCGTCCCCGGGCCACTACTGCGGGGTCGCGACCACGTTCTTGCCGATCCAGCGCTGCTTGCGATTGAAGGGCTGTGCGTCGCTTTCCTCGGCGCTCACGGTCCACTTGTCGTTCTTCGCGTTCTTGGACATGGTGATCATGAATACGGTGGAACTGCCTTGACCGCCGATGAGCACTGACCAGCCCAGGAACATCCGCCACATGCGGAACCAGCGCTGGCCGTACTTCTCGACGACGGCAGCCTCGTTCTTCAGCCAGTTGTCATACCACTTCTTGATCGTGACCGCGTAGTGGGCGCCGCAGTTCTCGACGCGGTGAACTTCGAAGCCGGCGCGCTCAAGGTGCGAGACAACGAACCCCAGTGGGCAACTCGCATCTGCACCCGGGAAGATGTACTTCGCCATGAATAGGCCCCAGACGAGGTCTTCGTAGTGCCACGGTCGCCGCAGACCGGCGATCTGCAAGTAGAAGATGCCGTCGTCCTTGAGCATGCTTTTCACCTGCAGCAAGAACGCCTGGAAGTTCTTGATGCCGACGTGCTCGGCCATTTCTAGGCAGGTGATCTTGTCCCACTTTTCCGAGGGTAAGTTGCGGTAGTCGTCGACGATCACGGTGACGCGGTCGCTGACACCGGCCTTCTTGGCCCGTTCATTGGCCCAGTCCGCTTGCTCTTGAGCCAAGGTAATGCCGGTGCTGATGGAGCCGCGTTCTTTCGCGGCGTAGGTGACGAGGGGTCCCCAGCCGCAGCCAATGTCGAGGTGCTTGTCCCCGGGCTGCATCTGCACGTAGTCGCAAACGGTCGCGAGCTTGCGCTCTTGGGCGGCCTCTAAGGACTCGTCCGGATCCTGAAAGATGCCGCTGGTGTACGTCATCGACTCACCCAAGAACCAATTGTAGAAGTCGTTGCCGCGGTTGTAGACGTGGGCAATGTCGCCTTCATCGGACTCGATGGAGTGCGAGACGTTCTGACCCAAGAACTCGCCCACGTAGAATTTGAAGTCGCCCCACGTAAAGCCGAACTGAAACAGTTGGTTGCGCTTGAGCATGGTTTCGTAGAGGTCGCCTTTGAAGTCCAGCTTCTCGGCCATGTAGGCCTCGTACAAGATCTCCATGGGAATGCGCTTGCCCAGCCAAGGCTTCGCGTCCTCTGGGTTGCGCCACTCGATGTACTCAGCCCAATCCTTGGTCTCTTCTTTTGGTTTCGCCCAAGAGCCAAGCACCAAGCTCACGATCGGAATGCCCAAGGCGACAATGGGAAGCGCCACGAGCGTGATCAGCCCCACCCACCACAAGCCGCTGAGCAGCCATGCGGCTCCCGCAATGGCGGCGGGCACGAGGAGTAGCGCCCCCACGTTCTGCTCCAGGAGCCAAAAGATGACGGGCAACCCGATGGAACGGCCCTGCTCGTTGTGGCGCGAAGCCGGGGTCCGCGTACGCCTGGGAACGTTCGCGATGGGGTCAGCCTTGGAAGGGATGTCGGTGGTGGTGTCGGTCATTGTCTCTACTAGGGGTATCCTTCCAAAAACCATCCCACCGTTTCGTCACGGCTGATACGACAACTTCGCAAAACTTAGCTCCGTTTGGTTTTTCCCGGGCCCCATGCCGCGTACGCCCGTTCGCTCCTCGCTCCGCGGAGACACGATACAACTCGGATCGATCCGGTTCCGCGGCTCGTCGCGCCGCTCGTCGCGCCACTCGTTGCCTTGGACCGCGGCGGTCATTGGGTTTTCGACGGAGCGTTGTGTGTGCTGCACGGCGCGGCGTAGCGGTGCTGATTTCGGATCGGTGTATGCTGGGCGCCATGTTTGGAAAGCTGTGCCGCGCATCCCTTGCCGTTGCGCTAACCGCTTGCGGTGCTGCACCCCCGCCGCCGGATGCGTCTGATGAGCAGTTCGCGCAAACCCGTGCAGCACAAGCTGCCATTGAAGCGCGTCTCACGGCCCTCGAAGAGCGGATGAGCAAAGCGGAAGCGTCCACACCTAGCCCTGTGGCCGTGGTGGCGCAGCCAGATGCCGATCGCGATCCGCCCCTCACCGGACCCGTGCTGGTGGGCGACCACCACTACCGGGTGCCCCGCAAGTTCTTTGACGACATGCTGCAAGACCCGGATTCGACGATGCGCGAAGTGCGCGTCGTGCCGGTCACCAGCGGCGGACGCACGACCGGGCTGCGATTCTTTGGGCTGCGTCCCGATACACGCCTGGTGCGGCTGGGATTTCAGAACGGCGACCAGCTCGAGTCCCTCAATGGCGTGCCCCTCACCACGCCAGACCAAGCCTTGGAGGCGTATTCGGCGGCGCGCGGCGCAGACAGCTTGCGGGTGCGGCTGCTGCGTCGCGGTCAGCGCATCGAGCTGCGCTACGACTTGGTCGACTGAGTGCTGGCGGTTCTCTGCGCGGCGTCCGCGCCATGGCGCGGCGGAAACGGCGTCGCGTCACTGGGCGTCGACGACCGCTTGTTTCAAGTTTGCGTAGCCGTCCGCAGCCGAGAGATCCGTGTTCTTACCGCCGGTAGTAGGCAAGAATTCGGAGAGTGTGCCGTCGGCTTTGTAGACGAAGATGTCGTCTTTGCCGGCCTTGTGCTGGCCCCAAGCGTCGACCGCTTTGGTGTCCTGAAACAGCGGGAAGGAACAGCGATCGATCAGCTTCTGCTGATCTGCCGGAGTCGCCGCGCTCACCGCGTTGACCGCGACGAACTGTACTTGCACGCCTTCGGTGGCCAGTTCCCCGGAGAGTTGTTCCATCATCCCAGCCTGGGACTGACAATAAGGTCACCAACCCGCCAAAAGCGCCGCGACGGTGACGCTGCCCTGGAACGCGTCGAGCCCGTAAATCTGCCCGAGCTTGGCGCTTTTGGGTTGGAAATCTTCCAGCTGCCAGCCGGGGGCCGGGGCGCCGGCGCTATGCTCGGCAATGCCAGCGCTGCCACCGCTGCCTGGCGCCGGCTTGGGATCCGCACTGTTGCTGCCGCAGCCCAGGGCCAGAGCACAGGCCGCGAGGGTCAGGGTGTGGGTGAGCCAATTGGCGGACATTGCGCACGCAGCATGCCGCGTCGAGTTGCGCTCGGCAAGGGACCCAGGACCTGGTGATTTGGGTCGCGGCGCGTTGCGGCGCTGGGCCGCTAATCCCTGGCAGGGCCCCGCAGGGCGCTGCGCACTTCCGCTTCGATGTCCGGACCGTGAGCGGGATCCAGCGAGAACACCGTGACGTCCGCGCATGCCTGGTCGCCTGCGCCGCGGGGTGCGACCTCCGGCACCCGGGCGAAGGCCGACCAATGGCATAGCAGTGCGGCCTCTACGATGCGGCTCTGTGCCGCAGCGAAGGAGCCCTCGGGCAATACTGCGATTTGGAATTTGTGCGGCGTCACCCCGCCGAGGCTTCGGGTACGCACGACCGCTTCTCGGGCAACCCGACTGTAGGGCAGGATGGCTTGATCGCCGGAGGTCGTCTCCAACACGAGCACGCGGTACCCCATGCTCACGATCCTGCCTTCCACGTCGCCGATGCGCACGTGGTCATCTACGTGACAGACGCGACCTGATTTGAGGGCCACGCCTGCCAAGAAGTCACGGATCGTCGGCCAGGCAGCAGCGGAGAACCCGGCCACGACCAGGGCGAGTACGAAAGGCAACGCTGCCGGCTGCGATCGGAACACGCTTCGCGCCGCGAACAGCAGGAAACAAAGCGCGAGCAGCGCGCTGGCGATCGGGCTGACGCGTTCAAGCCAGGCGCGCCGCTCCTTGTTCATGGGCACGACGTCGAGCGCCCAACGCAGCGCTCGAAGTACGGCCCACAGGAGCGCGCCCCCCGCGGCAACCACAACCAGGTCGAAGCCTAGGGATCCAAAGCCGTGCGTCATGCGAGTAGCCCCATGCGCTGCAGCCGTGCCGCGACAATGTGATGGACGAAGGGGTTGATCTCAAGCACGCGCTGTCGCGACTCCACCAACAAACCTGCGCGTGACAGAGTCTCTAGAGCACGCGCCAGATCCTCGGCTGAGGTTCGAGTCACTCGCCCGAGGCGTCGGGGCGACATCTGCTTGTGCAGAACGAGCTCGAGCAGGAGCGCCATCCAGTCGCTCTTGAGCTCGTCAATGACTTCCCAACGCTGCACATGGGGTGCGCGGATGCTCAGAGCGTCCTCGCTGACTTTGTCGATATGGGTGATCCACGCCCGCAGGGCGGCGCCCACCACACCACCGGAATAGTCGAAGTGACTAGAAAACAGCCGAGCCTGTCGCAGTTGTCCCAGATCGTCTTCCGCCTGCTGGTCCAGGCTGAATTTTGCGCCGGTGGAGGCGTGGCGCACTGTGATCAGTGTCTTCAATGCCTCTGCAGGCAGCGCGCTACAGCGCAGGACTGCCAGGGCGTGGTCCGTGACGCTACGTAGGCGATCGAGCAGCGTCAGCGCTTGGTCCCCCAAACACGCAATGAACAGCACTCGGTGCCCATGTCGCTCCATCAGCTGGACGACATGATCGATGACGGCAAGGCCCTCACGGGTGCGCTCCCACCAGAGCTCTAGGTCGTCCAACAGCACCGCACTGCCGTCGGGCAATGCTTGCAGGATTTCGTCGGCGCTACCGCGTCGGTCTGCTGCTTTCGCGAGGGCAGCGTCGAACGCGCGTTGCTCCACGGAGCCACCTGGACGCGGTTGCACGCGCACGATCTCTTTGCCCGTGAACAGGTCTGCCAGAAGTCGTTGGGCAAACGCCGTCTTGCCCGACCCACGCGCCCCGGATATCAAGAGCGCGCCACTGGCCCCCCGCCGGAATGAGGCAACTGCACTGCGCGCGCGCGCCAGCTCCGCCTCGCGCCCGACCCAAAAGGCTTCGGAGACAGCGGCCTGCCCGAAGAACAGCTGTCGATAGTAGAAGGGCAACGCTTCGAGCACTTCCGGTCGCGGTGAGTTGGCTTCGACCAGAGCAGCCACGCGATCTACCAACGCGCCGCGGTGGTGGGCCTCTGCCTGGAGCTGCCGGGCCAAAAGCACGCCTTCGCTCCTGCGATACACCAAGTTCACAAGCGTGTGGCGCCCAAAGAGCAAGCCCCGTCGCAGCAGCCCCCGGGCACCGCTGACGGCAGCGCGTCCCTGATGCAAGCGGATATGTTGCTCAAGATTCGCGCTGGTGGCGCCGAGGTCGTAGGCGTTGGTGCCGTCGATCACTTGCCTGAGGTGTTCGTCAAAGGCCGTGGTCACCACGGGCAGCAATTCGGTGAGGCGCGCACGCTCTGCGCCAACGCGTTCCAGCCCGTTTTCCAGGACCTCGTCGAGCTGCTGCCGCAAGGCTTGCTTCTCCGCGCCTTCGACAGCGTCGAGTTCCGTCAACTGGAAGGAAATCAATCGCACGACGTCCTGGGCCACACCCGCCGCACGCTGTTCTGCTTTGGGAATGCGTGCCAGGTCGTCGGATAGCTCGCCAACGAAGCGAGACTCGACCAAGAACTGGACCAAGCGCCGCACGGGCAGTTGCGTCAACTCAGCGGCTTCACCGCGACCTTCTTCTAGAGCTTGCACGGATTCCTCGCTCAAGGTCGTTACGGTTTCTGGGAGCTCCGCGGTGAGTTCCGCGGCTTCGCGCAGCAGGCCGTCGACGATCGGTTTCGGCTCGAAACGACTATCGAAATCGGCATGCACCGAAAACCCTGGCAGCGCCGCTTCCTCCGGCAGCCTCGCTCTAAACTCCGAAAGCGTCTGCTCCAGCTGCTGGCACTGGCTCAAGATGCCATTTTTGATCTCGAGTGCAACCTGATCGCGCTCCCGGTTGCATAGCGCGGAAAGCCGGTGCTGGAACGACGACAGCTTCAGCGCCAGCTCCGCGCGCTGTACAAGCCGTGCTTGGCTTTCCTGCCAGCGCTCAGGGACTTCCTTCAGGGCTGCCGCGACTGCCGACGCATCGCGTGCGACGCGGCGTTCTTTTTTGATTACGCGTCGCGCGTCGAGCCGATCGACGTCTGCGGCATAGCGAATGGTCAGCTGCCGCGTCATCATCAACAGTGCCCACTGCTGCCCGTTTGCGCTTTCTTTGCTGCGTTGAACCAGCTCGCGCAGGCGCTTCACCACTTGTTCATGCTGGTCACGCACGGCTGCGCTCGTCGTTTCAGCATCCAGACCTGCGGGCGTTGCTTGGATCGAGTCGAGCACTTTGCCCAGGGTGATCACGAGCTGGTGTGTGTCGGTTTCGAGTTGACGCACTGCGCTCTTCAGGCCCTCGCGTACCAGTTCTTGGAAGTAGAAGTAGCGCAGCGGCGCCACAGGGATCGCGTACTGAATCTCTGCCTTGCGGCGCATGCCAGCGGCGATGCGACGACGCAGCTTGAAGCCGCGCACATGGTCCGAATCATTGGCCCGGGGCTCGAAGTCTTCTGGATTGCGACGGACTTGCAGATCTTCGGGGCTGCGCCGCCGATCAACCACTCGAGCGTCCTCCAAGAATGCCGCGATGCGCTCCGACAAGATCCCGCTCTGCTCGACCAGGTGTTTGTTTTCGAAGGTCTCCAGGGCCTGCCGGCAGTCGGACAGCAGTTTGCTCAGCGCTCGGTTCGCGGCGGTCTGCATGCGCCGCGGATTGGAAGCCGTCCCGGCCTTTTCCAGGGCGTGGAAGTATTGCTCCACAGACCCGATCACGCCCCGCGCCAGTTCGACATGGCGCGCATGAACGCGTTGGATGCCGTCCTCCTGAAAACGGGTGACCAGTCGCTGCATGCCATCGGCGAAGTCAGTGACCTCCCGCGCGAGGTCTGCGGTCTCTGGCAGCGTCAGTTCGGGAAGTTCGGCCTTCCCGTCTTCGCCCGTTGGCGGCAGGAAGCTGATCGCCGCCTCCCGGGCGACGTGCACAGACTCATCGAAGGTCGAGGACGCGCGGATCAGCAGCACGCCGGCCAGGGCTTCGACCAACGTGTCGACACGCTCTTGGTATTTCGAGTCTGCTTGGCCGGGCTCGTTGGGCAGACCGACGAGCGTCAAGTCGGCGTCTCGGGATTCTTCGATCACCCGTTCTTCGAAGCTCTTATCGCTGAGTCGATCGTTGAGCACCCGAATCGTGGCTTCCAGCCGCGCCTCGGCGAGCAAATGCCGCGCGGAGCTACGCAGATGATCGTTGGCAGAGGTGTCAGGACTCGACAGCAATAGCCGCACTTCGGCGCGTTCCCAGCGGGCTTCGCGGGTGATGAAGCGAAGCAGGGCGATGCTGAAGCCGAGATTACCCCCGTCGACGCGCCACCAGACGTCGATGCGTTTGCCCACTCCGGTGTCCGGACCGGGATCAAAGAGCAGCAGATTGAAGTCGAGCTCGGACGCAGTGTCGAGCAGCGCACAGAAACGCTCTGGCGCGTGCCGGTGTGCGGACCAAGGCAACAGCACGGTATTCGGTCGCAAGGCCGCAAAGCCGTGATAGCGGCACAAGTTCTCGACGGTTTGGTAGCGGTCCTCACACACAATGCGGCGATCGAATACGCCGAGCCGCGTCTCGTCTTGTGGTGCAATGTCGGGTTCGTCGTTGGAGGTGACGAGCTCGAAGTCCGTAACGATGCCGTTCTCGCTGACAAGGGATCGCGCCATGCCACGCAGGGCGGGGGTCGTTGGCGAGTCCGGCGAGCGAAAGAGCAGAATGATGGGGCGCCAGTTGCGCTTCTTTTGTCGTTCGCCGCTGAGTCGCGAAAGACCCGACCGGATCAGGGAAGACCAGATCCCTGCCCAGGCGTCACCGGACTCCAGCTCCAGCTGCTTGCGTTGCAAGAAAAAGAAGAGAAGCCCCATGATCAGCGTGGCGCCAGCCATGGCAAAGAGGTCGAGCTGGATCATGACCAGCACCGCGGTGACCGCTCCGAGGATGCTGACCAGCTTCGGGATCCGGAACGACGGTCGGAAGTCCGGGCTCGCCCAGCTTTCGATGGCAGCGCTGAAGTTCAGAAAGCCGTACGTGGTCAAGAACACCATCGAGACGATGCGCGCGATGGCGTCGAGCTCTGCGATCAGGATGCCGCCTTCGGCGATGGCAAAGGCCAAGACCAGGGCGTTTCTGGGCTCGTTTGTCTTGCCGTAGCCGCGGCCGAACCAACGCGGCGTGATCGCGTCGCCGCTGAGCGCCTGCAGAATGCGCGGCGCGCCCATGATGCTCCCGATAGCGCTCGACAATGTGGCGCCCCAGATCCCGGCCACCACCGCCGGACCAAAACGGGAAATGTGGATCAGCACATCTTGGTCTTCGATCAGTTGCTTGGCCGGAACGCGGTAGGCCAAGAACACGGCGAGGCCCACGTACACCAACAGGCCGACGGCGATGGCGATCAGCGTGCCGCGCGGGATGGCCGACTTTGGATTGCGCAGATCCCCGGACATATTCACGCCGGCGGTGAACCCGGTCACCGCGGGAAAGAAGATCCCGAAGAGCAGGGCGGGGCTGGGGGCATTTGCGGGCGCGCCGGTGTGAGGCTGAGTGACCGTGGCGTCGGGCGCGCCCAAGAAGATGCTCAGCAGCGACGCCGCGATCAGCACGAGAATCAAGTACTGCGTCTTGATGGCAAACTCGGTGCTGATTAGCGTGATGGCAGTGATCACGAGCAGAGTGATGCTGCCGCAAATGCGAATGGCGGTCGCGCTACGCTCGATGTCGAGATAGCTGAGGAAGCTCTCGGAAAACCCGATCACGTATAGGCTGACGGAGAACGCCAAGCCCGTGAACAGCGCCAAGCCCAAGGTGCCGCCAATGGGCAGACCCAGGCTGCGTGACACGATGTAGTAAGGGCCGCCAGCGCCGACCTTCTTGTCGGTGGCGATGCTCGAGATGCTCAGACCGGTGCTGATGCTGATGACGTGCGAGACGCCGATGATCCCAAGCGCAACGTACAGCCCGCCGCTGCCCACCACCCAGGGCAGGCGCAGATACATGATGACCCCAAGGATCGTCAGGATGCTCGGCGTGAACACACCACCGAACGCTCCGAATTTTCCGTCCTTGGCCACGGCTCCCAAGACAGCCTAGCGGATCACGCGCGGCGCCGAGCAAATGTCCGTGCCGAAGGGCGCGAAGGGCAAAAAGGCGCGGGTCCGGGCTGCAGCCGTGCCGAAATGACCGCGAAAGCGCGGCTCTACTCGGGGACGCGCACGGCTTTTTCAAGCAGCACCGGATACAAGTAGCCGGCGCCCAGGTCGTGGTCGACTTTGACGGTGCCTTCTACAATCAAGCGTTGCCCTTTTTCGGGGACTTGATCGATGGTGATCGTCAGATCGTGATCGGCGGTTTCGGGGGTGCCGCTGCCGTCGCGCAAGTGCACGAAGTTGGTGCCCATGATGCCGGTCGCGACCTTCACGACTTGCCCGTGCACGAGCACCTTCTTGCCGACGAGCACCTTGCGCAGCGCAAAGAGTTCGGCGATACGCTTGCCGTTTTTTCCTGGAGCAACGGGGATCTCGCCGGGCTTCGGGTCGTCGGGGGCCGCGGCCGCTGGGGCAGGGCCGCCGCTGGCAGTGCCACTCAGACCGCGGTGCGTGTCGTCGTCGGGCATTTCTGTCTGACCCTCCGGCAGCTCTCCGGCCGCGCCTGGCATGTCGATCTTCGGATGCCCTGGTGGCAGATCCCCGTGGGGGCCAGAGGGCATCTGATTGCCTCCCTGCAACGCCGCAACGGCGGATTCTGGGATCGCCTTTTCCGGTCGCTCCGCCGCGATGGGTTTTTCTTGGGGCCCGCGCATGACAAACGCAGCTACGCCTGCGCCGCACACCGCCAGAACCAATATCCACTGTGTCTTCATCGTCCTGCTCCCGGGATCTGGGGCTTCTAGCGCCGTTGCGGGAGATTGGCCAGGTCTCCGGAAGGTCTCCGGCTAACGCTCGCCGTACTTTGTCACGAGGTTGATGCCGAAGGTCTTCAGCAGGTCTGCGGGCGCGGTGCCACCGATCTGGGCAATCACCGCGTCGTTTTGCAGCGCTTCGACGCTGCCGTCGGCACCCTTTAAGAGCACCCGGTTTGGCTCGATCGCGCCGATGTTCGACGGCATCAACGCGCGCACGTGTGACAGTTGCCCAGTCGACCACCCGCAAGCGGTCGCTACCCGGGGTCGCCGTTAGGCTCGCCGTTTTGAGCGGTCACGGCGGCCGCTCGCTGGTCCGGCGAAGCCGCTGGTTGCGTTTATTCGCTAGGGCCAGGTGAACGTAGCGCAGCGGCACCTACTCGCACTGCGCCTTGGACACGTTGCAGGTCTCACCGCTCTGCGTGCAGTGGGTGTTGTTGGTGCACTCTTCGCACTTGCCCTCAGCCACCACGCAGGCAGGTTTTTGGGGGTCCTTGGTGCAGTCGGCGTCCTTGCCGCACTCGACGCAGCGCCGCGTTGCGGCGCGACACGCGGGTTTGTCCGCGTCTTTGCAGTCGGAGTTGCCTAAGCACTCGACGCACAGCTGCGCCGCGGTATCGCAAACCGGTTGGCCTGCGCCCAGGCAGTCCGCGTTGCTCTTGCACGTCGCGATGCAGTCACCGCCGGGAGCGCAGGTTTCGCCAGCGCCGCAGTCCGCTTTCGCCAGGCATTCCACGCAGTCGCCGTCGGAGATTCGGCATAGAGGATTGCCGGTTCCCGCACAGTGCGTATTGCTGGTGCACTGCACGCACTCCTTGCCGGCGCTGCATTCTGGCTTTCCGGCGTCCGTGCAGTCTGCTTTGGCCAGGCACTCCACGCAGTTGCCCGCGGGAACGTCACACTTCTCAGCGTTGTTGCAGTCGGAGTTGGCCTTGCATTCGATGCAGAACCCCTTGGCGGTATCGCAGAGCGGCGCCCCGCCGCCACAGTTGGCGTTCGAGGTGCACTTGTTGGTGCATTCTTGGGTGGCCGGGTCACAGGATTCGTTGGCGGCGCAGTCGCTAGCACCGGTGCACTGCACGCATTGATTCTTGCTGGTGTCGCAGATGGGATCCCCGGTACCGGCGCAGTCGGCGTTGCTCAAGCACTCCACGCAGTTGGCCGTGGCGGTATCGCATACGGGATTATTTGCCGGACATGGGCCACATGCGCCGGGAGTCCCGCCTGCCCCGGCCGCGCCACCCGTGGCGATTCCGGCGCTGCCGCCCGTCGCCGTGCCCGCGCCGCCGGCCGTCCCGCCGCTCGCGGTTCCTGCCGCGCCCCCCACAGCGCCATCCGCTCCGCCGCTTCCTCCGGCATCGGCGCCGCTGCTGCCCCCACCGGCGGAGCTCGACTCGCTGTCGCTGCTGCAGGCGGGCGCGAGAGCGAAGCAAAGGCTGAACGCAAGAATTGCTGACGAGCGGAAGCGCATGGCGGACCTCATGGTTGGCATGGATGAAATGCGTATTGAATGAGTGGTAACCACCCGCGCCGATGGCAGGCAGGTAGAATGCGGCGCCAGGCGGATCCCCATGCCACTCCCTCCCGTCGTCATTGAGCTGTCGCCCCGCGATGTTGCATCGGAACATGCATCCACGCTCGTGGAAGCATGCAGCGAAGCCGTGCGTGATGGACGCTGCGAGGTCATCGGCGGCGATCCGAACCCCGACGCACGCGCGGTTGCCATCGTTTCATCGAACGACGCTTACACGCAGGTCCGCGTCGAGCTCGGGCTCCGGCGCTCTGGCCGCACGCAGTGGGCCGTGCGTGTGCTGGACTTTGGATCGGAAGATCCGGAACGCGAGCGCGCCCGGACGGTCGGCTTCGTTATCGGCACCCTGGTGGGCGAAGCAGAACGCGCGCAGGCGTCGTCAGCGGCACGGGCCGCACGGGCCAGCTCGGCCACTCCTGCGCCGAGTCCAGCCTCGCCGAAGTCGGAGACGCACCCGTCGCCAAGGGGCGTGCGCCTTCGACCCTACGTGGAACTCGCGCCTGGTGTCGACACCGCTTTCGACAGTGGCGCGCCGCGCCTCGGTGCTGCGTTGCGCGTGGGCGCCGTGCTGCGCGCACCGTGGGAAGCGCATCTGGGCGGCGCGTACGCTGTTCGGCCACGGGATGATCGCGGGCTGCGTGGCCGGTGGCTCACGTTGGAGGCAGGTGGCGGTGTCGCATATCCACTCACATCCGCCCTGGCGCTGTCGTTGAACATCGCACCGTTCGTCGAACGACTAGATGCGGACGTGTCAGCGCCTCGTGCCGACTCCGGCGGGCGCTGGGTCTACGGAGTGAGCTGGCGCGGTGGCACCCAGCTACGAGCAACTGACCGGATTTCTTTGGTTTTGGCAGGACAGCTCGCGGCGCGCAGCAGCGGTACCGAGGTGCGCGTGGATGGCGCGCGCGTCGCCAGGCAACCGATGCTTTCCGCCGGCGGCAGTGTCGGGGTGCGCTTTCAGCTATTTTGAGCGGCTTTGGTGCCTGCTCATTGCGTCAACGGGTACTGTTTTGTGGTGGTGCCCGCCCGTTCAAAATCTCGACCCAGCCATCTGCGGGCACTACCACCTGCGGAAGCCAGCTCGGGCCCGGAGCTCGAGGACGAGCAGATCATCGACGCGGTCGTGCGCGGAGACTCCAGCGTTGCTGGGGCGCTCTACGATCGTTGCGCGCGTGTGATCGACCAGACGCTGTATCGGGTGATTGGACGTCGCGAGTCCGACCACGAAGACCTCGTGCAGCAAAGCTTCGAGCAGGTCGTCAAGACGCTGAGCGGGCGCCGCTTCGCCGGTGCGTGCAGTCTGCGCACCTGGGCCAGCAGCATCGCCAGTCATGTCGGCCTCAACGCCCTGCGCTCGCGGCGGCGCGAGCGTGGCGTCTTCGACCGCCACGTGGTCGACCCCGACGCTCCCGGTCGCGAAAATCCCGAGCGGGACGTAGCAGTCCGCGGGGAGCTGGAGTCCTTGCGACGCGAACTTTCGCAAATGAATCCCGGTCGCGCGGAAGCCCTGTTGCTGCACGATGTGCTCGGGCACGATTTGGCAGAGATCGCCGCCTTGACCGGGACGACGGTGGCGGCCGCGCAGTCTCGACTCGTGCGGGGCCGCAAGGAACTCAAGCGCCGACTGCAAGCAAGAGGGGGCGAGCATGCGTGACGACGAGTCTGCTCGGTTGCTTGGCGCTATGCGAAGCCAGGTCGTCCCGCTGGAGAGCGCTGACTCAGAGTCCGAGCGGCGGGCGCGGGTCGTTCCGCAGCTCGCCCGGGACATCCGAGGCCAGGCGGCGGGCCGGCGGCGCATAGCGACACGCAGGCGTTGGCTGGTGGCTGCCGTCGCGGCCGCGGCGATGGTCACGCTGCTCTTTGGAGTGCGCTGGGTGCTACGGCCCGACGCGCCTTCCGAAGTTGCTGCCGCGCGCGTGCGTGGTGACGTCGTGCACCACCACCAGGGAGTGGCTTCCGTACTGAGCGCAGCACAGGACCGTGTGGCGAGCGTCGGGGACAGCTTCGCGACGCTCCCGAATAAGAGCGCAGTCTTGGAGTTGGAAGGTGGCGCGCGTTTGACCATCGGCGGCAGCTCGCGCGCGACCTTGGTGGCTGCCGGCGCCGCGTACACGCGGATCGGCCTGGAGACCGGCCAGGTACGCGTCCGCGTGCCCAAGCTCGCCCCGGGTGGCCGCTTCGAGGTCCAGACGCCGGACACCTTGGTCACGGTGCACGGCACCGAGTTTACCGTGCGTGTTGATGCGGAGGGCGCAACCAGCGTGGAGGTGCATGAGGGACGCGTGGGCACCGAGACGCGTGGACGTAGTGCGAGTCTCACGCCCAGCAAGACCGCATGGCACTCCGTGGAAGTTGGCGCGCCCGCGACCCCCGAAAATCCCTCCAAGACGCAGCCAACGCCGGGCCCGGGTGCCGCACCGGGCCCAGGTGCCGCGCCGAGCGACGGCGAGCTGCGCGGGCCGGCGGGCAAGCCTGTACGCTCCGCCGCGCCGCCGACCACGCCGGCTCCGCCCAAGACGTCGCTTGCGGAGCAGAACAGAGTATACGCCGCCGCGTTGGCCGCACGAGATCGCGGCAACGACGTGCAGGCGGTGGCACTGCTCGACGAACTATTGCGCCGCTACCCCGGGGGTCCGCTGGCTCCCGAAGCGCGCTTGGAACGCTTCCGTGCGCTGAAGCGCATGGGCAAGAAGGACGAAGCTTCCAGTGAGGCGCGTCGCTACCTGCGCGAGGCCCCCGGAGGCGCAGCGCGCGACGAAGCACGCGACGTTGCCATGCCCAAGCCGTGAGTGCGCTGCTGGGTCGTCACGCCCGCGCGAGCACCGGTGTTGGCGATGTGACCACAGGACCGCGCTCTGGATCACCCCGGCACGCTAGTCGCGACACTGGAAATCGCTTCGGTCGCAACGCTTGCCGGCAGGGCAGTGTCCGTCCACCAAGCACTCGCTGCACTCGTTCCGTGTCAGCGGGCAAAACGGTTTTTCTGCGTTGGAGCAATCGGCGTCTCCGCGGCACTCGACGCATTTGCCGGTAGTGGTCAAGCAACGGCTGTCACTGCCACTGCTGCAGTCCGCGTCGATGCGACATTCGATGCATACTTTGCGGGTCGCTTCGCAGAACGGCTCGCTACCGGAGCTGCAGTCCGGGTCGCCCAAACAGCTCCGCTTGCAGTGAAAATCCGCAATGTCGCAGCTGTGGTCTGACTCGCTGCAGTGTCCTGCCACCAGGCACTCGACGCACTGGCCCGAGGTGAGTTCACAGAACGCGCGCTCGCCAACGCACTGAGCGCTCGAGGAACATCCGACGGCGGCGTCGGCGGCGTTGCCCGCCACGCCGCCCGTGCCGCCGCCCGCGCTCGCGCCCGCGCCGCCAGCACCGAGATCGATCTGCCCGTCCGAGCCGCAGGCGCTTAGCGCCAGGCACAGCAAAGACGTGAAGCACAAGGCGCGCAGCATGCTCGGAGCATACCCGCTTGCGTCACGGTCCGCTCGCTGCGTGACGCTGAATTCCACCTCGGCGCCCTCGGCTGCCTGCCTTTGGCTGGACTGGGTACTAACTCAAGGAACCGAGGAGAAACCGATGTCGATCCGCCGCTTGCTTGCCCCCGTCTTTTTCTTTGCCGCTTTTGGAGCGCTTGCCGCGACAGCGTGCGGCGGCAGTGACGAATCCGGGTTGAACAACCCCACGGGACCCTTTGGCAACGACTCCTGCTCCCGCAATGCGGATTGCGCGGGCGGCGACCCGTATTGCATTGGGGGGCGCTGCGTCGAGTGCTCGAGCAACGCGGACTGCACGGACCCCGGTCAAGTCTGCGATAGCACCAGCGGAGAATGCAAGCGGACCTGCACGGACAATGCTGCCTGTACCCAGGGCGGGGAACCCCTGTGCAACACCAGCCGCGGGGTGTGCGTGCGCTGCGTCGCGGACGCGGATTGCAGTGGCAGTGGCGAAACCTTCTGCAATCCGCAGGTGGACCGTTGCGTGGATTGCCGCACCAACTCGGATTGCGGCGCAGGAAAGCCGATCTGCCTGACGGGTCGCGGCAAGTGCATCGAGTGTGTTGGGAACTCGGACTGCGGTGGCGGCGAGCCCATCTGCAACACCTCCGAAAATGAGTGCGTCCAGTGCCTGACGAACGCGGACTGCAACGGCGGAACCTGCAACGGCGACGGCCGTTGCGTGAGCCCTTGCAAGTCCAACGCGGAGTGCAGTGGGGATAACCCTGCGTGCAATCTGGCGACAGGGCGGTGTGTCGAGTGCATGGAGAGCAGCAACTGCACCAGCGGTGGCAACCCGCAGTGCAACGTCGCCGCAAACGAATGCGTGGAATGCTTGACCAACGATCACTGTGACGGCGGAAAGACCTGTCGCACGGACGAATTCAAATGCGATTGAGGCCCAAACTCCCAAACCGACGTTCAGTGTTTGCGCAGCGCGTTACGTCGTGCTGAACGCCATGCATTGAGTTCGTGGCGCAGGATGTGACAAATGTCGCACCCCTCGGCCTTTGCGCTTGCTCAGTTGGCGCTGCCACGCGAATGTGCCCGCTCACCACTTTTTTGGGAGTGACGATGGATTACCGCAAGGTGATGCAGCTGGGACTCTTGCCGCTGTCTCGCACCAAGCCGTCGGCGGATGCCGATGCCGATGCCGATGCGCCCGAAAGTGCACACGCCCTAGCCGCGTCCGTCGAGAGCCATTCCCGCGACGATGCCCCTGAGCTGTCCCTCGAGGACCCCAAGCAGAGCGCGGCGGGCTAGCGGGCGACGACTCAGAATGCGCCACCCAAGAGCGCGCCGCCGCCAGACGGTTTCCTCTCAGCGCCGCCCCATGACCCCTGTGACGATTTGGTATGCGACGCTCAACGCAACGTCGGCTCCCAAAGTGGGGTTCTTGGGGATCTCCCGGCCGACTCCTAGGTGAGTATCTGCCGGGGACTGTGGGGCCGTGTCAGAGGGAGGCTGTCGCGCGGCGGTCGGTGGCCGCGCCTTTCCCTCCGCCGGCAGGTGGTTTTCCAGGTCGGATTCGCGCACCACGCCAAAGCTCTTGTCGGGTAACACGCCGGCTTCGACTTGTACGTCGGGTTCAATGCCGTGTGCTTGGATGGCACGCCCCTTTGGCGTGTAGTACCGCATGCTGGTCAGGCGCATGCCGGCTCCGCCGGGCAGGTCAATGATGGTTTGCACCGAGCCTTTGCCGAAGGTCTTGGCGCCAACGATGGTGGCGCGACGCTGATCTTGCAGCGCTCCGGCAACGAGCTCCGCGGCGCTAGCGCTGTATTCGTTGACCAATACAACCAGAGGACCGCGTCGCAGCGCGCCGCCGCGGGTCGCTTTGACTTCGTCCACCACCCGCTTGCGGTGTCTCGTGGTGAAGACCACGCCAGCGTCGAGCATTTCGTCCGCGACAGCGGTGGCTTCGGAGACCAATCCACCGGGGTTGTTTCGCATATCCAGCAGCACGCCAGCAAGAGGGCCGCCGTTTTCTGCGCGCAACCGTGCGACCGCTTCGAGCAGCTCCCCGTGCGTGCCCGTTTGGAACTGCTTCAAGCGCAGGTATCCGATCTCGCCGTCCATGAGCGTCTCCGTCACGCTCGAAACTTCGATGATCTCCCGGGTCAGCTTGAAGTAGATCAGTTCAGATTTGCCCTGACGCCGCACGCTGATCGTGACTTTCGTGCCTGGCCCGCCCCGCATCCAGCGCACGAGTTCTTCAGGGCTCTTGCCGCGCACACTTTGGTTGTCGATGGCGACGATGCGATCGCCAGACTTAACGCCCGCCCGCTCCGCCGGGGAACCCTCGATGGGCGCGATCACCTTGATGCCGTCGTCGCCGAAGTCGACTTCCACGCCGATGCCGCCGAAGCGGCCGTCCGTGTCCGCCTGAAAGATCGCGTAGTCCTCCGGAGGCATGTAGGCGGAATGGGGATCCAGTTCGGCCACCATGCCTTTGATTGCACCCTCGGCAAGTCGCCGCCGTTCAACGGGATCGACGTATTCGTGCTCCACGAGCACGAGCACGCGCGCCATCTGCGCCAGCACGTCGTACGGACTCTCTGCAGCAGGCTTGGACGATGCCGCTGAGGACAGCGTCAGCGTCGAGAGCAACAAAGTCAGAACCGGGCGAGCGTGCATGACCAGGCCTCAGGGTAGAGCAGATCTCCCCGGCTGGTGTACGTATTGCCGTCCCGTCGGCGCAGGTCCGCCCAGGGTTTTTGCGTCCCGTTTTCCAGCCCTCCCGCTGGCACGGCCGTGCCGTTTTTCGAGGTCCCGTGCGAGGTCCCGCTAGGGCGGGCCCCTGCGGTCGGCCGTGTTACCCGGAAAAATCCTTTGATTCTCGGGGCCTGTAGGTGATACTCGGAGGAACACTTGGGTCTGTTTACAGGGCCCTACACAGTGGTGGAGCGCTACGTGGCGGATGATTCGAATAAGGGCGGCAGCGACAAGCGCAAACAAAGTCTCTATTTCCCCGAGGCAATGCTTCAGGAAATAAAGGACGAAGCGGCACGTCTGGACCGGAGTTTGTCCTGGGTCGTGCAGCGCGCGTGGAAGCTAGCGCGGCTAGAAATAAAAAAGATCCCAAGCGTCAACGACATCGGTGACGACGACGACGATTCCGACGCGAGCTGAGCCACCCTTCGTGGAGCAGCTGACGGTCGGACGCGACGGTACCAAGCTATATCTGCGTTCGCGCCAGGGCCCGTCGCCCGTCACCGCGATCCTTTGCGACGGCATCTGTTGTGATGGGTTCGTTTTCAAGTACCTCTGGGACGATCTGCAGCGGCTGCTCTCCGTTGCCCACTGGAACTACCGAGGCCACGGCCGCAGCGGCGCGCCCGTCGACGCCGACTTCATCGATGTCTCTGCCCACGCGTCGGACCTAGATGCGGTCCGGCGAGCCATCGACGATCCCCCCGTCGTGCTCGTCGGCCACTCTTTTGGAACTCAGGTTGCGCTGGAAGCCTATCGACTACGCCCCGACAAGATCGTGGGCATGGTGTTCTTGTGTGGCAGCTTTGGCCGCGTCACCCATACCTTCAAAGGCAGCGACGTGCTTGCTCAGATCTTGCCGCGGCTGCGCGAGATGTCTTCGGACCACCCCAAGATAGCGCGTGCTCTCTGGTCCCGTGTGCCCCCGAAGATGGCGGTGCGCATTGGCATGCTGACCGGCGATTTGGACGCACGCACCGTGCGCCCGGAAGATGTCGAGCCCTACTTCAAGCACGTGGCTCACATCGACTTCCCGATGTTCGTCCGGATGCTCGAGCACGCCGGTGAGCACTCCGCTGAAGATCTACTGCCGGATATAGATGTGCCGGTGCTCGTGATTGCGGGAGATCGCGATTCATTCACGCCACCGGAGCTCAGCGCAAAGATGGCGGACATCTTGCCTCAGGGCGAGCTCGTCATGTTAGCTGGCGGGACCCATGTGGCTCCCCTGGAACAGAACGAACTGGTGACCTTGCGCATCGAGAAGTTCCTCACCGAACACCGCATCCCATGAGGCGGGGGCTGGTGCTCGTGGCGCTCTTGGCGCTGGGCTGCGACGATAAGCGCGCCACCCCGCCCGCGGGCAGCGCTGCGACTGCGGCTTCCGTTGCCGCGCCCAGTAGCGCTGCTGGTTCCGCGTCCAAGTTGCTTGCGCCACCCGTCGCGAGCGCAAGCGCGGCGCCATCCGCTCCGGCTAGCGCATCGACGCCCCTTGAGAAGATCCGGTCCGCGAAACTCAAGTCCATTGCGGTCGCGGCGGACGGGTACCGGGGCGAGCTGGTCAGTGGAGGCACGGCGCAGCTGATCTTCGCGACGAAGCTCGCGCCTCTCGCGCCGCGGGCTCCGAGCGCCCATGCGAATCTGGCCGCCGAAGTGGCGCCGGCCGTCGTGGCACCCACGGCGCTTCGCATGCTCAGCCTGAAAGAAATCCTTGCAGCCGCTGATGAGAAGACCCGACGCAAACTTGGTGGCGAGCTGCGCGTGCTGGCAGACGGCAACGTGGAGGCAACCCTGGTCCTGCTGCCGGCGAAGCGCATGGTGACCTTGGAGATCGGACGCGTGCTTGAAGGCACGCGTACCCATAAATGGGAAACCGAGCTGATGAGCCGCCCCGCGCCCAGCGAGCCGGCGGCGCTCCTGGCAGCGTACCAGCAGGTGCTCGCCGTGGACGCGCTCTGCCAGAACCTTCGGCGCATGAAGGTAGCCGTGGATGACGAGTCCAAGACGGTCCTTGCGCTGGAGGGCAACGACACCTTCTCCGCCGCGGCCGCCGACGGCAGCGTGGGCGATCCACTGCCTCGGCTCAGCCGGCACGTGCTCTTTTCCAGGGCGCTGGACGAACGCATCCGCAAGCTGGACCGCGCACGCATCGAGGCTGCGCTGCAGTCACCTGCCGGTGGGCTTCTCGTCACGCCGATGCAGGTGGACGAGGTCGTGCAACGCCGGGACGCCCTACAGCGCCTATTCGACCGCCGCATCAAGAGCCGTGGCCGCGATGCCACCCTGGCATTGCCCTGAACTCTGCCGTCGCGGTATAGACTGTAAGTGTCTGACCTCGACCCCCCGCTCGTTGGCTCGCTGCTAGGCCTCGCCGCCCACGACTTGCGCAATCCGCTTTCTGCGCTGCGGAGCAACCTCGGATACCTTGAGAGTTCGCTTCCGTCCGCTGACGAAGACACCCGCGAAGCTCTGAGTGATGCCTTCGTGTCTTGCGACAGCCTGCTGCGCATCATCGATAATTTGGACTGGCTGGGTCGCACCCTGCGGGGAGATACGGCGGCGATCGGCAGCTTGCCAGTGCTCGGGATCGTGCAGGAAGTGATCGCGCAGAACGCCGCGCTGGCTGTCAGTCACGAGACGAAGATCCAGTTCGAGCAAGGCGCGGTAACGGACTCCACTTGGGTCGAGTCCGAACGCCAAGCACTGACCGTCGCGCTATCCAATGTGGTGCGCAATGGGATCCAACACGGTGGCCGCGGGCCCGTGCGCGTGGCGATCACGGTAGAAGCGGGTCGGTGTGTGATTTCGGTACGGGATCCGGGCGAACCGATCCCGGACGACGCTTGGGCCGTAGCGACGAGCGCCGTCGGCCAGTTGTCCGCCAAGAAGCGGAGCGCTGCGCGCTACGGTTACGGCTTCGGATTGTACGCAGCGCAAGCAGCCGCCACCGCAGCGGGCGCGACGCTGGGGCATGGCGCCGAAGCGGGTGGCGGCAGCGTGATGTCGCTTTCGCTCAAGTGTAGCGAAAGATAGAAGGTCGGCGATTCAGGGTTGCACGATGCTGACCGAGTCCGGGTCGCGGTGCAGGATCTTGC
>CBDUPW010000054.1:0-31266 GCA_965369205.1 uncultured Polyangiaceae bacterium
CCATGCCTCGGTCGACCTCTTTGCGACCGCTTTCTCGTTCCAGAATGTACAGGCCATCGTCGTTGAGCACGACTCGGTCCAGCACAACAGCCGGCCAATGGTGCCGTGTGATGTCGACTCGACTATCGAAGGTCCACTTGAGCGTGCCTGTTGAGTCCACCGCAAACACGGCGGGGGAGTTGCCAATGGTTCCGCTGGCATAAAACACGCCTTGATGGGATACGACGTGGTGCACGCGCGCGGGTCGGCGTAGCTGGCCCGGCGGCTCGAAGCGGAACTCCAAAGTCAGTGGCGCAACGCAGCATCCGGCGCTGGCATTACTGCGCGTGGAATCGTGCCCCAGCACGCTCCAGTCATCCGCCGGACACTGCTGCGGCGCGCTCACTTGGACGGCCAGCTGTCGAGCGAACGGAACACCCAGCTCCAGTTGGACCGGCGGAGGCTCTGCCCGGCATCCGGCCCCGACAGCCAGAGCTGAGAGTCCCACCCGACAGAGTGCGCCGAAAGCTCGCATGTCGAAAGCGAGCCTATGCTGCCATAGACTAGGCTCAGGGTCCCAAACCACGCATTGGACGCATCTCGGACATGCCGGGTGGCTCGCGGAAGCCGGCGATATCCGCCTGCTCTTCGAGCCACTGCCCGGGCCCACGCACTACGGGGGCGCATTCGAAACCGTGCCTCGCCGCCGATTGCGTGCAGCGCAGCTGCGGCCGGACTTCGTGTTCGTCTCCCACGCCCACCCAGATCATTTCGACGTAGAGAGCCTGGTGCGGCTTGCCCGCCACGACGCGGACGCCGTGCTTTTTCCCGGGATACCCGGCACAACCTCATGGCTTTCGCCCGGAACAAAGTCGCGCTTCACCGGATTCTTGTCATACTCCCGGACCCGTGGATTACGTCGGTCGCATCTTTCGCCCACCGAGCGAAGCCAAGAGTCTCCTGCTGCAAGTCAGCGTGGGCTGCAGCCACAACCGCTGCACCTACTGCGACATGTATCGGGACAAACAGTTCGCCGCCAAGCCGTGGCCGGGCATCGAAGCGGACATCCTCGAAGCCAAGGCCATGGGGCCGCGCTTCTCCCGCGTATTCTTGTGCGACGGCGACGCACTGATTCTCAAAACGCGGCGCCTGCTGCAAGTTCTGGAAAGTATCGCGGAGCACTTGCCTTGGGTGACACGCGTCGGCGTCTACGGAGACACCCGTAGCGTCGGCAAGAAGAGCGTCGCAGAGTTGGAGAGCCTGCAGGCCGCGGGCCTGGGCATCGTGTACCACGGCATGGAATCCGGCTCAGACGAGGTCATGCGTCGCATCGACAAGGGCGGCACGGCGGCGGAGTGTGTGGCCACCGCCGACAAACTTCGGCAGGCGGGCATCACGCATTCCGTCATGGTGTTGCTCGGAGTGGGAGGCGTGGAGCTCTCGCAACAGCACGCCCTGGATACGGCGCGACTATTGTCGCGCATGGATCCGCCATACGTCGGCGCCCTGACGACGACGGTGGTGCCGGGAACGCCTCTGGCAGATGCCCAAGCCCGAGGCGAATTCGTGTTGCCAGATAAATTCGGGCTAGTGGAAGAGCTCTCGGTCATCGTGAGCGAAAGTGAGTTCAGCGGATGCCGCTTTTCAGCAAACCATGCCAGCAACTATCTGCCCTTGACTGCGGACTTGCCGAGAGACAAGCCGCGTTTGGTTGCCGCCCTCGCCGAAATCCTCAGCGAACGCGACGAAGGCGTGCTGAAACCAGAATGGCAGCGCGGTCTCTAACCGCAGGCTTGGGCCTGCTCGCGGGCCTGGCCGTAGCGCTTGGGTGTGCGCCACAAGCGCGGCCGGCGGCGCCTGCGCGGCCGCAGAAGTCGACGTCCCACGCCGCCAAACACTGTCCCGCGCAGGGCCACGCGCAGCACGAAGCGGGGCCGCACCAACATGGCGGTGATGAGTGCACGCACCCGGCGCACCACGCCGGGCCCGCACTCGCCGAAAGCCCACCCGCTGGCGCGGCGCACCCGCACCACGCCGACTCGCACCACGCCGTCGGCCATGGGGAGGGGGACCACACCTGCCCCACGGCGGACCACCGCTTCGACGACCCAGAAAAATGGGCGAAGATCTTCGACGACCCGGCTCGAGACGCCTGGCAAAAGCCTGCCGTCTTGGTGCGGTCCCTCGGGCTAAAACCGGACGCCAGCGTGGCAGATGTCGGCACTGGCACAGGGTACTTCGTGCCGCACTTGGCCAAGGCGGTCCCCAAAGGGCGCGTCTGGGCCATCGACGTGGAACCCAAGCTCTTGGAGCACGTGCAGCGACGTGTCGCGACCGCGAAGTTTCCCAACGTACAGACTATCCTGGCCGAAAAGAGCGACCCAAAGCTCCCCGACAATACCGACGTGGTTCTGCTCGTGGACACCTATCACCACCTGGGCAAACGCATGGACTACTTCCGCGCCGTGGAAAAGAAGCTGGCGCCCCAGGGTCGCGTCGTGATCGTCGACTTTCGCATGGGCAAACTGCCGGTCGGGCCGCCGGATAACCACAAGCTCCCGCCGCAGACCGTCAAGCAGGAGATGCAATCCGCCGGCTACGCGCTGTGTAGCGATCAGGACATCCTGCCGCACCAGTACGTGCTCATCTTCGCCCGCCCCAAGCAGTGCCCCTGAGCCTGCGCTCAACGCGGAACGTGTTTGTCCAAGAACGCGTAGGTATCCGCCCAGCAGCGACGCGCGTTGGGGCGAAATACCAGCGCGTGAAAGGCGTGCACTTCGCCGGGGTAGAACTTCGCTTCGCAGGGGACCCCCAGCTGCGTTAGCGCTGCCTGCAGGCGTCGGCTGTCATCGATCAGAGGATCCTTGGTGCCGCAAGGCGCGAAGAACGCTGGCAACGGTCGATCGGGTTTGTCCCCACGCTCGAACACCAACAAAGGGTCAGCAAGGTCGCGGAGCGTTTCGTCATGCTGCATGGGATCCCCAAGGTAGCTGTCGGAAACTTCCCCCAGACGATCGCCGATGAAGCCGCTCATATGTGGCCAGCGACGCTTAAAACGCTGGATGTCCGAAACCTGCAGGAGTGCACAGGCTGCCACCACCGCACGCGCGCGGTGGCCCGCGTCGTAGATGCTGCGCGCCCAAGCCTCTTTTCGCCGATAGCTCGTCGCGACGGCGAGACTCGTAACGAGATTGCCGCCAGCGCTTTCGCCGGCAAAAACGAGGCGGTCCATGTCGGCGCCGAATCGGCGTGCGTTCTTTCCGACGTAGTCGAGCGCGGCGCACACATCCGTCACTGCCGCGGGGAAAGGATAGCGCGGCGCCAAACGGTAGCCGACATTGAAAACAACGTAGCCGCGGCGCGCAAACGCGAGCCCCATCACCCAATGGGTGTCTTTGCTCAAGATGCGAAACCCACCGCCGTGCACGTAAAGCACCACCGGCGCAGACTCGACTTCGCCGCGCGCGAGCGGCCCGGGCAGATAGACGTCTAAGTGGTGCTCGGGCAGGCCCGTATCCAAATAGGCAATGTCTCGCTTGACCACCACGTCATGCCGCTGCGGATTGGCATGGGGGTGCAACTTGCCGGCGCGAGAGATCCCGCGAAAGAAATTGTCGACGAGGAGCGCACCGGTACGACGACGGAGACGCGCCGTCACTTTTCCCCCACGCCGAAGCAGAGTCATCCCGCCCATCTTACTCGACCGCACGCACGCTGCATCCACATAGTGCGGGCGGCGCCCAATGAAAGCACCCGCCACGGTGTCATGTCCGCGGCCCGGGCGCTCTGCATTCCACTCGGCAAAGCCGCGTGCGCTTCCTACGACGGCGTGAGTTGACTCGGGTCGAGCTTCATCCACATGGCAGTTTGATCGCCTTCGTAGCAACGCTCGCCTTCGTGGGTGAACTTGAACTCATAGCGGATGAGGTGACGTTTTCTCCCGAGCCGCAGCTTCGTCGCGCGACATGTAGCCTCGATGGGGCTGCCGGGCGGAACCAGTTTGCGAAAGACAGCTTTGTGGATGTGAGTGCCGTAGCCGATCCAACCCTCGCGGTGACGCAGCCCAAGCACGCAGTAGGCGTGTACGAATCCCAGCATGCCCGTGGCGTGGATCATGGCAGCGCCGGCGACGTGACTCGGGTGGCGAACGGCATGGGCGCGCTGGCGATCCATAAACGGGATTGGCCCATCCGTCGGCATACGGCAGCGCACGAGCTGTTGCTCCGCATCGACTTCGAGCAACCGGTCAAAAAGCAGAACCGAGGGCTCGTAGGGAAGATCCGCCAAGAAGTCGGGGCTGAAGGGCTCACCCGCGTCGCCGGGGCGAGCCGGGTTGCCCTGCGCTGGATCCGTCTGCATGACCCGCATCCTTACTCGCCTTGAACCGTGACGACCAGCCGTCTGCCGTGGGGTCGCGTGCGGTGCTCCCACAAGTACAGGCCCTGCCAAGTGCCCAAGCCCAGCGCGCCCGCGATAACGGGAATGGTTTCGCTGGTTTTCGTCAGCGCGGCCCGGGCATGCGCCGGCATGTCGTCGGGGCCCTCGTGGGCGTGCTCCCAGCGGCGACTCTCGGGAACCAGCTCTGCAAAGTAGCGCTCCAAATCCCGAAGCACCGCTGGATCCGCGTTCTCCTGGATAACGAGACTGGCCGACGTGTGCTGCACGAACACCGTGCAGACCCCCGTGATAACCGCACTGCTCCGCACGATGCCCGCCACTTCGGCGGTGACATTCGTAAGTCCCTTGCCGCGAGTTCCGACTTCGAAGGCGTCTTGATGTACCGTCACGGCGACTAGGTCTACGCCATTTCCAGCCCTGGCCGCCAGTCCGCCGCATGAACGAACGCCTATTGGTCACCTTGGATTCGCTGCGAGACCGCACCCTGGTATTCTTCGACGGCGGTCCATATCGGCGCGGCCTGTACTCGTTGTGGTGGGGACTCGGTCGGCACCGGGTTGGGCGCGCCGCGAGTGCCATGGCATTCAACCTGTTTTTGGCCGCGATCCCGATGTTGGCCTTCGCGGGCTGGATCATCGCGCAGGTCCTGCGTCAAAGCCCCGAGGCGTTGGGCTCCACATCCCTGCTGCTCGAAATGACGCCGGCGCAAGTCCACGTGCTCATCCGGCGCCACTTCGAACGCTTTTCTGGCGGTGCCGTGGCTCCCTTCGCACTCATTGGGACCCTGTGGCTCGCGTCCGGCGCCTACCACACACTCATGGCCGTTTTTGAAGTCATGGTGGGCGCGCCGCGGCGGCCGTGGTGGCGAAAACGCCTGCTGGCGCTGCTCTGCGTGCTGATCACGGTGTTCGCGTTTACTGGGATCGGTCTGTTGGGTGTGTGGCTATCCGGTGGACCGATTTCCATACTGCACGAACTCCGCGCCGCCGATGGCCTGGACGCGCCTCTGGGCAAAGGGATCGCCCTTGGCTTGATCCTGATCGGCGCCACAGGCGGCATGGCCGGTTTCTTTCGCATCGCGGTGCGACGTCCTGGCGTGCGGCGCCGCGTGTGGCCTGGGGCCGCTTTGACGGTTGCCATCGGCGGGCTCGCGTCGTTCCTGTTCGCCTACTACGCGCGCACCATTGCCGAGTTTGCGCTGTTCTATGGCGGTCTTGCGGCAGTCGCCATCAGCATGGCGTGGATTTGGATCTGGTGCTTCGCGATGCTGGTCGGCGCGGAACTCAACGCTCAGCTCGAGGGCGGCGACCGCATGCCACCTTCACGTTTGCTTCTCTAGCACCCGCGCATATCAGCAAGCGCCGCGCGGATATCATCCGCCATCGGGCGCCGTGAGCACGCAGACCCCAAAACCGTCGGGCAAGTAGGAGGCGCCCTGGCACTTGCCACTTCCGCATTCACTCGTGCCAGCCTGAGTCTTGCAAAGCTTGAGACAGGCATTGGTGGCTTTGGCGCAAACATGCCCGGGAGCGCAGGGGCAGGCATCGCCGGCCAGGCCGCTGCCCGGGACAATGCAGCTCGTCGTGCCATCGCTCTGCACGACGGCGCATGCCATTCCGTCTTTGCAGGTGCACTTCTTGCTGCTCGGGCAAGGATACGGCTCATCGAGCTCACAGTTGTCTGCCTGCACACAAACGGGCACTTTCAGCGCCGTGGGTCCAGTTTCGTCGCGCAGCGTCCGCTCCGCACAGTAGCTGCCGGGGTCGCACTTCTGCTGCTTCGGGTCTTGAGCGCAACAGTACTTGCGGCACTGCGCCGCACTACCCTCGCCCACGCACGCAAAGCCGGCGGCACAATCCTGCGCGCCAACGCAGGGCGCCCCGGAACTGCCGCTGCCCGAGAGCGCGCACGCGGCGACCGGACCTGTCGGACCAACCTGAACGAAACAGCCATAGGCATTGCTTGGGCCGCCCTCACTGACGCCAGCTTCCGGATACTGGCCGGCCTCAGCAGGGACGCCAGCATCCGCGGTCCCGCCGCCATCCCCAGCATCAGCCACCGGCGGTACGAAGCTGGCGCAATCGTCGACGGCGTCTGGCGAACAGCCTACGCCGCATAGTGGGTTTTGTATGGGTGGTTGACCACCGTCTACAGCCCCGTCGGGCACCGCCACGTCCGCTGTGAATTGGTCCTTGCCAGCGTCCACCGTTTGGCAACCGATGCCCACACAGGAAGCGTCGCCGCTGGCCGACCCCTCGTCGATGGACGCGCAGCTCAGGGCGACCAGAGCGGCCGGCAACGACAAGACAAATGTGCGCAAAGGGAACAAGGGGCTCAAGAATCCAACACGAAAAGGTAGCACTTACCGAAGGTTTGAGCACGAGGCGTGCCGACTAGGCAAATCCTGGAAAAGACGACGAATTCGCTGACCCAGGGGAGCGGCTGCGACGGCCCCCCTGGCAGCCGTGTCAGGCACGGGGCCTCTGAGTGGCAACCCTGCGCGGCCTGCGGGGCGCACGGCCGTGGCTACTTGACGGTCACGTTGCGGATCACAAAGTTGTTGGCAGCGTCGTAGACACGCACCGAGAGCAGCGCGGAGCCTTGCGGCACGAAGCTGGAGATGTCCGCGTCGAAGTCTTCAGACTGCTCGTCGAAGATGCCGTCCTTCGGAAAGAACGGGAACCATTCGTCGCTACCTGCGACGGAAACTTCGATGCGCTTGATGGGTCCAACGCCATCGATGGCGCGGCCGCGGACTCGTCGCGCTTGCGCCGTCAGGTTCTCCACGCGTGGCGGCGTGTTGTCGACCAAGATCACCGTGCTCTCAAGCTCGTGCTTTTGGGCTTTCCCGGGCGGATTCGACAGCTCGTCGCTGGCCACGACCCGCACCCGATACTCACCCTCAGGCAGGTCCGAAGTGTCCCAAGAGTATGTTTCTTTGCTGAGTTTTTCGCCGGGCTTCAGCAAGCCGTACCAAGTAGTCGTGCCGACCAACCGATACTGTACGTGGTAGCGCAGCGCATCGTTGTCAGGGTTTTCCACCTTCCACTTCAGCTCGATCTTGGCCTCTGGCTTCTTCTCGATGGGGCTGCCAGATTTCTTGACGGCGTCGGTGGACTTTGAGGTGCTACCCCCGGAGCCAGTCGTGATCTCGGTGACCGTCGCGCGCAGGTTGTCCGTCACGAAGGGCAGGTTGATCTCGGAAAGCTCCGCCTTTGGGTCTTTGTTCCACCGCGCCCGCACCTGAACGTAGCGGCCTGCCGGGCTCTTGATATCTCCCGCGGCAGCCATGCCGGGACTCCATGCACTCCAGGTGTCGTCAGGTTCTTTGGTGTTGCCGGTGCGCGTTGCCAACTCAAGGGCTCCCGTCGCGCGCCAGGTCATGCGACCAAAAGTGGCTCGAAGCCCGGCATCAAACACCTTGCTCGTCCACACGGCGTCCTGTCCCCCCACGCCGCGAATCGGGTGCAGCACGGCGGGATCACTGGAAGCGATGAAGCGCTGCTTGCCCGTGAGCGCAAGGGCATTGACCTGTCGCTCGTCCGTGTCTGCCACCAGCACGACTTGATGCGAATCCGTAACGGTATAGACCCGGCCTTCTGCGCCGGTGCCGACATAAGGGCGGTCGTCGTCGCCGATGGCGATGGACACGAAGTGCTCCTCTTTGTCGTCGATGAGCTGATCCGGGGACCCTGACGGGGAGAAGTGATACAGCGTGCCTTTGCCCTTGGTCTTGGGAGGCTTGGGCACCGGGCCGGCAGCGTCCTTGCTCATCTGCGTGCGCTTGCTGGGCGCGTAGCTGCCGCTCTTGATTTCGTTGGCAACTGCGTACACATCACCTTTGGCTCCCACCGCAATGGCGCGCACTTCGGTGCGACCGAAGTCGTAGAGCACCGTGGCGCGATTCGGCCCCGTGATCTTGTAGAGCTTTGCCTTGTCACTAGCGCCCGCGTAGATGGTGCCGTCCGCGGCAACGGCCACGCTCATCAGGTGCTGCTCTGGAGCGTCAAACACGACCTGGGCTTGGCCCGTCTGCCCAATACGATACAACTTGCCTTCCGGTCCCGTCGCCGCGAGCACGCTGTTGGTCTTCTTGTCGAAGGCGACCTGCCAAATATGTTCGCTGCCCTTGAGGGTTGCCAGGTCCGACAGCTTGCTGCCGTCCCACTTCATGACCTTACCCTCGGGCAAGGTGCCGAGCACGACGCTGCTGCCCCAGGCTTGGGTCAGGGAAGTCACGGCGAGTGCCTTGGTTTCGGCGAGCACGCTCACCTTCGCGCCGTCCGCCTTGAGCAGTTTTCCTTCGTTGCCGGTTCCAAGCAACACCGAACCGTCGGCCATGGGCAGCGCAGCCCACACAGTCGACGCTTCCGCGAGGGGCGTTGCGCCCAGATTGAAGCCAGCACGCACGCGCCCGGCAGCGTCGACAGCCACGCCTTTGAGATCACCGCCCTTGAAGTCGTCACCGGTGTCGAGCACGAAGCGACGCGTTCCGACGCCGGACGCTGGGTCCGACACCGCGAGCAGGCAAAGAGCCGAGGTCAAGCAAACCAAGCCTTTGATAAAGCTGTTTCGAATCAACACGAGTGGGGTACCTTGCTAGGTGAGGGTCATTGCTTGGAGGCGCTGGGAAGGGGCTACCGCAGCACGGGCTTTACATCAATTTCGACGCGGTCGTTACCGACCATGAATTGTCCGATCGACACCACATGGCGAGCCTCGTTTTTGAAGGATTCAGGGGCCACAGAGGCGGTGGTGGGGCGCAGCGCATCCAGGGCGCCCGGCGGCAGGTTCTTGGCCACATGGCCCTTGAAGGAGACGGCGCCGTCTCCAGTCGCGTAGGCAACCACCACGGATTTGATGGGATAGGTGGCGTTCTGCAGGTTGCGCACCAAATCGCCCAAGTTCTCGGCGTCTGCCTTTTCCCGGCGTTCTAGATAGCCGGGGCCGACCTCGAGCACGACCTTCTTGCCTGCCATGTGGGCAGGGATCGGCACGCTGATGACGCGACTGACTTCCTTACCCGCGTAGGGGACCAAGTTCAGGCGAATGCGTGCGGGGCGACCTGCTTCGATCTCGGACTCAAGGGCCTCCGCTCCACGGAGCCGCATGATCTCCCGAGTGTAGCGCAATTCGATTTCCATCTCGGCCCGCTCCACGAACGCTTCCTGCCAGGGATTGTTCATGATGCCACCCACCGCGCGCACCAAGTTAGAGCGCACGAAATCGTTGGGATCCGGCGTCCCGCCGATGGCAACCCCGTAGTCCTCCAGCTTGACGCTGCCATGGCCCTTCACGCTCAGCTTGCTCGTGGCGTTCCAACTCACGTCTTGCCGCTCGGAGGCCGTCGCCTGCAGAGCACTACCCAGCGCAATGGCCATGAATGCCGGGGTCATGAATTTCTCGTGAGCGATTTCGAAGTTCCAGGTTGTGTAGGGGGCGCCAGCGACACCCTTGATCTTCAAAGACACGGGAATGGTTGGCGCTTTTGCCGAGTGGCTCACGACGATCGAGGCGAGGCGGTCGTTGACAAGAGCGCCAACGTCGCGAGCAGGCATGCCAATCTTGAACGAGCGCATATCACTCGCCAAGAACCACAACACGCGTCCGATCGCGGTCGGCAACGCCGTGACGCCCGCCTGCATCATGGGGTGTCCGAAGGCGACGAGTTTATCGCCCTCCACCCGAGTCACTGTGCCGAGGCCCATGGCGCTCATGTCGCCGCGGATCAGCTGCACGCCAACTGCTCCGCCGTCGACGTAGCGCGTCGGAGCGCCGGGTTCCGCGCTGCCGCCGCCGCCAGCTTGCAGCGGTTCGAGACCCATGGGCGCGAGCAACTCGCGAGCGATGCCAATGGCGCCGGCGCTCATGCCACCGAGCAGCATCGGGGTGGCGACGGGCGCGACGGGGCTGTCCTTTCCAGGGAGGTGCAGTGCGCGCGCCTTGGCCATCTGTGCGCCGTGTTTGCGCAAGTCGTAGTCCAGAGACGCTCCCGCAAAGCGCCGCCCCGAACGCGGCCCGCGGGCAGCGACCTTCTTGGACTGGGGCAGCGCCGCGAGGGGCCAACCGAAGACGGACTTGGGGATGGGGCGCGCCAGATCATCCAACATGCTTCGGATGGGAGTCACACCGGCGACCGGCTCCTTGCCGAAGGTCCAACCATAGGCATACGCACCGATCATCTTGTTGTTGATGTAGATCGGGCTCCCACTCATCCCGGCGACGACTTTCGCCACTTCCAGTCGCGGGTGCTTGGTCTTGATCAGGATGAGTTCCTGGCGCGGCTGAAAGTTCTTGAGCACGTCGATCACTTCGACGTCGAACTTCTCTGGCTTCGTGCCTTCAAAGACGGTGAGACCGTGACCCTTCATGCCCGGTTTGATTGCGCTGACTGGCATGATGTCCGGGCGGCTGGCGACGCCGTCGGCTTGGGCCAGACCCGCTAAGGGAAGAGGCGCCAGCAGCGCGCCCAGGACCGAGGCAAAAAGGACGTGATCGAATCGCACGGGCGCAGCATAGCGCGCTGGGCTGTTTCCACGTCAGTTCCTGAAGTCCGCTCACGCAGTGGAGTCCCCCCTCTTCGGTAACCTGTTGGAATTACCGAACTTTCTCATCAGCACGGGGACTCCCGGCCTGCCGCGGGAGTGCGGCAACGTGCCTGCCCACACCTGAAGCGCGATCCGATCCGACACGCGGCCGGCATGATCGGCCTGTGGCAGGTCGCCGCGCTGGCTGGGCACGAGCTGAATGCAATTGCCGACGAGCGCCCGCGCGCAACCACGGCGCCACCGACGCTGCAACGTTGGAGCAGCAGCGCGCCGAGCGCGCGTCAATGTCGCGCCGAGGCCCGCGCGGCCAACGCCGTCGGTGCCGGTCGCGCGTCGGTCCGCCCCGCGGTTTGCGCAGGCAGATGCATTTTCCTATGCTGCGCGCACCGTGGACGTATTGGTCCTGTCTTTGGTCATCGGCTCTTTCGCCGTGCTCGTCACGACGCACTTGGCACTGACCTATGGCTTGTTACGTCGACCGCCCTGGTGGCGTGGGGCCGTGGCGTTCGTCGTTGTGCCCCTGGCACCCGTCTGGGGCATGGAAACAGGCATGAAAAGGCGCGCCGCATTGTGGATCATCGCGCTATGCGTGTACGTCGCGGCGCGCATCGCAGCCGAGCTGTGATCTTCAGAGTCGCGATGAGTCGCGACAGAATAGGGCCGGGAGGCTCGAGCCGAAGCACAGACGCGCTTCCGAGGGACTCGAGCCCTATCACCCCGACGGCCAAGCTGCGTGCTAATCTCGTCGCGCACGTTTTCCTAGGGAAGTCGAAAATGCACACTCGTCGCCACGTTCCAAGCCTGCTCGCCATGCTCTTCCTTGCCTGCGGTGGAAGCCAACCCGGAGCGCATCCTGCGGGCACAGGCCCCGCGCCCCATGCATCGAGCGCCGCCGCACCTGGTGCAGAAGCAGGCCCCTCCGGCGCGATCCCAGGAGGCACGCGCGTTCCCAGCCCCAAGCTGCTCGACCGCCGGGCACGCACGGCGGTTGCTCCCGACACCCTTGGCTTGGTCAAGAGCGCAAAGCCACCCCCGAAATCATCTTCCGATCTGTACCGCCTCGTCGCTCCAGCCACGGTCATCGTGCGCGTGCCTGGAGGCATGGGCACCGGCGTGTTGATCGACCCCAAGGGCTGGATCGTCACCAATCACCACGTGATCGAACATGGCAAGAGCGAAGACTTTCAGAAGTCCGTCTCGGTCGTCCTGGGTAGCATCAACCAGAAGAGCGGGGGCATGGCACGGCAGGACAAGGCGCTCGACGCCGTGGTCTACAAGTCCGACCCGCTCCGGGACTTGGCACTGCTCAAGCTGACGAACCCGCCTGCCAAGCTGCCCTACGTGCGCCTTGGGAAGGAAAACCCGGTACCCGGCCAGTCCGTGCATGCGATCGGGCACGCCGGCGCCGGCATGCTTTGGGCCCTCAAGACGGGTGAGATTTCTGCGCTCGGAAAGCTGAGCGAGCAGCTTGCGTCACTGGCGCAATTCAAAGACGACGACAAAGGCAAGGAGTCCGCCGAGAAGTTCAAAAAGTACCTGGACGACCGCAATCTGGGCCTCGTCATCCAGTCCACCTGCAACATCCTGCCCGGAGACAGCGGTGGTCCGCTGGTCAGCGACCAGGGAGAGCTAATCGGACTCAATGCTTTCTCCAACCGCGACGGCAAGACGGGCGGACTGCTCTCGTTCCACATCCATCGCTCAGAAGTGGCAGACTTCGTCAAGAAGCGACCCAGCAAGCCGGCACAAATGCTGCCCAATCCGTGGAAAGACGGCGGCGGCGACGCCAGCTACGAAGACGTGGACCTAGATGGGCGCGTGGACGCACTGCTCCTACAGGGACGGCGCCCGTGCAGTTTCTGCCCACGGCAAAGCGCCGCTGTCTTCGTGGACATCGACCAGGACAGCTTTCAAGGCAAGACATTGCCGCCGCTCACGGAAGTCTACGAGAAGCGGCGCTTCGACGCGGAGCTGATCTACCTGCAAGTCGAACGCAACTCCTACATTTGGTACGACACAGACAACGACGGCAAGATGGACGTGTTGCTCGTGGACGACGGCATGACCGGTCGACCGCGCACTGCGTACAAGATCTCGGCCAAGGAGGAACTGACGAAGGACGGCTCGCTCCGTTCGGGCCGCATCCTACGCGCCGCGCTGTTTCAAAACGCCGCGCTGCGACCGCGCTTCGATCGCATTGCCAATGCCGCGTTTCCGTCACGCTATGTGGATAGCGCCGGTGCAAGCGCCGACGCGCTGCCGGAGCCCCTTGGCGCCACCGGTACCGCTCTTGCTTTGGACTCCGATGGCGACGGCAAACGGGACACGCTGCGCGTCACTACGGCGTTTTCAACGCGGATCTTGCTCGACTTGGACGGAAACAGCATCGGCCGGCTGCCTGCCCGCACCACCGCTGACAAGATCGACAAGGCCTTCGACGCCGAAGTCAGCATCGTCAGTCAAGGCAACCATATGTGGGTCTGGTACGACACCGATGACGACGGTCGTTTTGATCTGGCGTTGCACTCGCCAGGCAGCCGCCTCTACGTGGCCGCGTCCGCCGAAAGCGTGGACGCCGGTGGCGCGCGCACCGCAGTTTCAGAGAATGTCGGGCGCAAGCTGATCCGCGCCGAACTCCTGACAAAACCCGAGCACGCACAGGCCCTACGCAAGCTGATGGGCAAGAGCTTTCTCAAGCTGATGAGCGCGAGTGGTGGCGGCATCGCATCGTTTCCCCACCCCTACGAAGACCACCGAGGAGCGGGCTTTGAACTGCTAGACGTGGCGGGCTTGCAGAAGTCCGTTGTGGTCATCAACGCACAAGGCAGTGACGGCTACCTTGTCGATCTGGATCGCAACAGCCTTGCCAACAAGAGCACCAAGGGGCTCGACCTACGCAAGCTGGTACGCGACGGCAAATTCGACGCGGAATACGCGTACTTCCAGCGCAATGGTCTGGCGTGGGCGTTCTACGACACCAACAACTCCGGGAAATTCGACGTCGTGCTTTACAGCTCGAAACCGCGAAGTGGAAAAGCGGAGCTGGGCTTCCGCATCGGCGCGAAAGATAGCGTCAGCCTCGATGCGAGCCTGGCCGGCTCCGCGCTGGTCACGCACTCCTTGATCAAGAATCGCGCGTCCCGCGCTCGTCTGGAGAAACTCGCGCAACAACTCTTCGGGGGAAAAGCGCTGGAATAGCCCGCCAACGCTCGGAATCGCCGTCCCTCGCAATGCGCTGCGGGTATCCGCAGATGCACTGCGCCGCTTCGCCGACCGGGGCCGTAACCCGATCAGGCCGAAGGTCCGCCTTTGGGGCGCTGCAGACGATCCAACCAGGTATTGAGCGTCGGCCCGTACTTGTTCATGACCCTACCGATGAGTCCGCTGTCGGCCGTGGCCGCTTCCAAATCTGAGGTGGCGTCCGGACCGTACATCTGTTCCATGACCTTCTGCACCCCTTGGCGCACCATGCCCCGAAACGGGATTTTTGCCATCATGCCGTACATGGCCGCATTGCCTCGACTCGACTCCTCCGGGTGGGCTGCGACGTGAGCAACCGCGCGCCGCACATCGGCTAGGTAGTCGTCGATCACGTCAAGGTGGTTGCTGGTCACCGTGCAGTGAATGCTCGGCGGCTTGTGTTGCCGATCCGTGCTCCAGCCCATGTCGTCTAATTGGTCCGCGACGGCGTACAGATCGAGGCGCGGGTCCCGGGTCGCCCAGGCAACCAGAGTCGCGTCCGGAGGCGCGACGAGACACAGTTCCGGGACGTTGGCGATGCCGGCTGCAAGCTTGTCCGTCGCCTCCAGGGCGCGCCGGGTATGATCCAAGTAGCCGTCCTCCCCCATAGCTCGAAGTGCCGCCCAGGCGGCAGCGATGGGACCACCGGGCCGCGTTCCCGGCATGCTTGGGGAGGCGTACACGCCGCCGGGAAACTCCGTCGCGATGAAGAACTGGTGACGCAGATACGACATGTCTCGGTACACAAGCACGCTGGCTCCCTTGGCAGCGAAGCCGTATTTGTGCAGGTCGGCGCTCATACTCGTTACCCCGGGAACCCGGAAGTCGAAGGCCGGCAACGGTCTCCCCAGACGCTCCACCCACGGCAGCAGGAAGCCGCCCACGCAGGCGTCCACGTGCATGGGGATACGGCGCTTCTGGGCGAGCGCGGCGATCTCCGGGATCGGGTCGACGACCCCGTGCGGGTACTGAGGCGCTGATGCGGCGATCAGCACCGTGTCGCGACTGATCAGCTTCTTCATTGCGGAAACGTCCGCACGCATTTCCGGGCCCAACTCTGCGTAGCGGATCTTGAGACCGAAATAGTGCGCCGCCTTTTCGAAGGCGACGTGAATGCTGCGGGGCGCGACGATCTCCGGGGCACCGAGCCACGGCTTCTTCTGACGAGCGCGATCTCTAGCTGCCTTCACGGCCATCAAGATCGACTCAGTTCCGCCACTGGTCATGGTGCCAACAGCCTTTTCGGGCGCGTTCAGCAGACCCGCTGACATCTGCACGACTTCGGCCTCCATGCGCTTCAGGCTCTTGAAGGCCATGGGGTTGAGGGCGTTTTCCGCAAAGTACAGCGCGTGCGCCTCGCGCAGCAGCTCGTGGTGCTGCTCGCCAGCGTAGTACACCAGGCTCCAGGTCCGTCCGCGCTTCCAGTCCGCGTCACCTTCGCGGTAGCCGCGCATCGTGCCGAGAAGCTGGTCTTTACCTACGCCGTGGACTGGGATCTGAGCTCGCATGGGCAGTGGTTGTACGTCAGCTGCATGCTGGTGGCGAGCTGGCCGGCGCTCATTCGAGGATCTTGGGATCGAGGTCGACGCCGATCGGACAGTGGTCGCTGCCCAAAACGTCCTTGTGGATGAATGCGCCGCGGACGAAAGGCATGGCCGCGGGTGACGCCAACACGTAGTCGATGCGCCAACCCACGTTCTTTTCCCGCAACCCGAGGCGCTGGCTCCACCACGTGTAGTGCCCGCCTTCAGGCTGCAGCGCACGAAACGTGTCCACCCAACCCGCGCGAAACCACTGGCCAAGAGCACGGCGTTCTTCCGGGCGAAAGCCGCTGTTTTCGTGATTCTGCTTGGGGCGCGCCAGGTCGATTTCGGCGAAGGCCGTGTTGAAGTCTCCCATCACAAGGATGCGCTCGCCGGCTGCGATGCGCGGTTTCAGCGCGCGGCGCAGCGCGGCGTCGAAGGCCAGCTTGTAGGGGATCCGGCTGTTGTCCCGGAGCGTGCCGCTGCCCTTGGGGAAATACGCCGAAAAGACGTTCAGCTTGCCGAACCGCGCAGAAATCAATCGCCCCTCAACATCAAAGCGAGGCGACAGCGCCGTCGCGTGCTGTTCGGGAGGACGCTTCGAGAGCAATGCGACGCCGCTGTAGCCCAGGCGCTCCGCTGGGGCGTAGATCTGGTGCAAGCGCTTGCGTCGCAGGCTGGCCGGGACCTGTGCGGGCAGAGCTCGCACTTCCTGTAGCCCCACGATGTCTGCCCGGCACCGATCCAGGTAGCGCACCAGGCCCTTCTTCTCGCAAGCACGGATGCCGTTTACGTTCCAAGACACGACTCGCAGCGGACGCATGCGGGGCGAGCCTAGTCGATGTCCCGCGAAATGCAGCAGACCGCGCGCCCGCGCTACTTTTCTTTGCGATAGGGACGGGTCTTGGTCAGGGGATTCATCTTGTCGAAGGCCTCGGCCACCCAGCGATCGCGCACCTTCTTCGCCAACCCCGGTTGCGTGTCCCAGGGCACGGCCATCGCATAAACCAAACACGCATCGGGGTAGGCCGCGTACGCGGCCCACGCGGCGGAGAAGCGCCTGCGTGAGAACGCAGTGTCCACGTGCCCATCGACGGACTTCACCTTGACACCGTCGTCGCGCCAGATCGCTTCGTGGTAGCCGAACTCTCCGAGCACGACCTCGTAGCCACGTATCTGTGGACGTGCCCACGCCTCGAAACGGCGCATGCAAAGCTCCGAGTTCATCTTCTTGCCCTCGGGCACGTCGAGCACGACCGCGATAGAGATCACGTGATGGTCGTCGCCATAGCGAAAGCCAGTAAAGTGCTCGATGCCCCAGTAGCGCACGCGTTTCCACTTTTCCCAGTCCGGCAGGGGCGCGTGCACCTGGTCGTCTTTATCGTTGCGCCAGCCCTAGGGCGCTTCCAGCTGCCGCGTGAGGGCAGCCCAGTGCGCGTCGTGCGCATCGCCCCCCGGCTCTGTCACGGTCACACTCGCGGGCGTCGGCGGCTTGCCGGGCGGTTGCGTTTGCACCGAGGATCCGCAGCCGGCCAAGAGCACGGCGGAAAAGACGAAGGCGGAGGGGCGCTGCAGCATCGGTTGCTTTCAGTCTGACGGATAGCGCTCACCCAGCATGCTGAAAAATCCGGACCCCCGGTACGTCACGCATTCCACCGTCGGACTTAACCATCGGTAATAATGAGAGTTTTTCATACAAATCAGAAATCGTGAGCCGCGGATGGAACTTTGCCGCCTGGCGCATGTCAGCCTTCGAGTTGGGATTGGTTCGCTCGCCGGGAGGATCTGCATGCGCTTAGGCCGGGATGTTTTTGAACTCGATTTGTATGCGCTGTTGCACGTCGAACCGGGCGCCAGCGGCTTTGACATCCGCAGAGCCTATCGAAAGCAGGTACACGCCAGCCATCCGGATCTCAACCCACTGGACTCCGAGGCCGCCGGACGCATGGCGCAGCTCAACCTGGCCGCGCACGTGTTGCTCGATCCAGAGCGCCGCTGCCGCTACGACCACGCGCGCGGCCTGATCCCGGAGGCTGCGCTGGGCGGTGACCCGAACCAGCGTTCCGCTGCATCGTCGATGGACTGGGAGCCAGCACCGCGACCCAAGCGCACCGTCTTGACGCGCGAGCTAAGCTTCTTCCTGCGCACTCTGCGCTCGCTTCCGGGTCGGTCCGCGGAACACCTATCCACGACCTTGGGCGGTTGGCCCGCGCATCGCCACGGAGCCGTGCTCGTGCTGGCGTTGCTGATGACGATTGGCCTGATAGCCCACGCAAAGCCGCGCTCCCTCTCATTTTGGTGCGCGCCGGATTGCCCGCCGCAACCCGTGAGTGCGACGCGGCTGTAGCCCTCTGCGGACCGGCGTCGCGGCCGGAGCGACTCACAGCTAGCGAATCGCTGCAGTGCGCGGCACGTGCATGTTTTGGACGAGCACGGTGTGGTCGCTGCTCAGAAATGCCCACTCACGCCGAGCCGCATGTCCCCACGCCCGAGTTGCAGCTGCGGCCGCAGCTTGCCGAATACGTCGCTCTCCGGACGGGGTTCGTAGCGATCGGGGTCGTCGTTGGTGAGCAGCAGCACCGCGCCGATCCCGGCGCCGATGGCGCCGACGCCGAGCGCCGACCAACCAACGAGGGAGCGTGAGGCGGCTTTGTCCTTGTCGTCGAGCGCTGCGCGCGCGGCCGACTCGACGCCCGCGCAGTTGGCAGTCGGATCTGGATCCGATTTGTCGCACGGCGCGCCTGGCTCCAGCAGCGCGACGTTTTTGTCGTGCAGGTCTTGGGCGTCATTCAACCGCCCTTGGTTCCAAATCAAGAACCCCGCCGACCCCAGCACCACGGCGCCACCCGCGCCCACCACGATCCAACCGACCAAGCGCCGGTCCAGTGCCGATTCGCGGTAGTCAGCCCGAAAATCCGGCGTGGGTTCCAGGTCAACGCGCACGGCCTCGGTCCCCGTTGCCGGAACGACTACGTCGCGCTCAAAAGGAAAGAACCCGGAGCGCTCCACCCGCAGCCGGTGCTTGCCGGCAGGCAGGGTGATGGCACGCGAGTACGGGCCGCGGGGCGCACCGTTGAGAAACACCACGGCCTCGGACTCCGTCAGCGTCATGGCCAACGCGCCGCGTGCGGGCTGCGTGGGATCCAGCACTGGCGTGAACTTCAGGTCTACGCTTGCGCCGTCCCCCAGCTGAACGGTCTGCTTTTCTGTGCGGTAGCCTGGTCGACGCAGCTCGATCTGGTGTTGCCCCGGAGCCGCGGGCACGGAGCCGAGCAGCGGCGTCTTGCCTGAAGCCACGCCGTCCACGAACACTTCCATGTCAGGCACGTCGCATTGGATCGCAATACGACCCAGACGCCCATCTAGAGGTTGCAGCGTCACAGCAACGCCCGCACTGCGGCCCCCCGCAACAGAAACTTCTTTGCGCGCGGGACTGTGCCCCGGCGCAATCACGACCACGCGGTGCGTGCCGCTGGTCACCCGGATCGGACCGCTCGGACTCTTGGCCCGCTCCACGCCGTCGATCTCGATGCTGGCACCCTCAACGTTCGCTTTGATCTCGATGTGAGCGATGCGCGCGGCCTGTTCAGCGCGCCGCGTCTTGGCCTCGGCTACTTGGGCGGCCGCAAGAGCGCCGGGAGCCGACAGGAGCTTGTCGTACGCTTCCGTCGCCTCCACGGCCCGCCCCATGGCGGCGTTCACCCCCGCGATGTTGAACAGGACGAGGGGGTGCGGCACGATCGCGTAGGCGCGCTCGAACTCCGCAAGGGCGCCGCCGTCGTCCCCGGAGTTGAACAGCTTGAGGGCACGATCGAAGCGCTCCCGCGCTTCATTGCGCTCGGACGGTGTTTGGGCAACCCCAGTCGCGCCAACGAGGCAATACGCCAGGACCAAGATAGAAATCCGGTTTTTCATGGAGCCAGCGGGCACTCTATTTGAACGGGTTTTCCGTGGCGACGCCGTGTTTCCCCGCCCGGTCGCTTGTGGGCTTGGTGGCTGGCGTGGCCCCGGCGCCGGTCTTGGAGGGCTGCGCCTTGGGTGCGGCGGCGTCGATCGCCGTCACCGAGGCCAGCGGCAGGGGGCTCGACGCCGTGGCAAGCGGAGCCGTCGTCGGCGAAACGTCGATGCCTGTGGACGTCGCGGCCCCCACTGAATCGACAGCCAGTGCTTCCGCGCCGAGGGTGGCGTCGGCCCGGGATTGGGATCGAACAACGAATCCGACGGATACTGCGGCGGCGACCACCACCGAGCCGGCGATCAGCAACCATCGCTTCTTCGCGGGGGTGGCCGCCGGCTGACTACGCGCAGTTAGTCCCGTCGTCGCCAGCCCGCCCAAGGACATGCCCTGCTGATCCGAAGCCCCCTGGGTCACGGGCTCGCGTGGCTCCGGATCCAACAGCACCGTCGAGTCAACACGCGACGGCGGTGCGATCGAAGGCGCCGCAACGGTCTTCTCGAGCCCCTGGCTCAACACCTCCGCAATCTGGTCGAGCTCCGTCGCCAGGGCGTTTGCGCTCGCTGGACGCTCGGCCTTGTCGGTGGCCATGGCATTGGCCACCAGGGCGCATAGTCTCGACGGCAGCTCGGGCACCACGCTTTCCGGGGGCGTGTAGCTGCCTTCGTATATCTTGACGCTGAGCGCGGGCAGGGTGCTCGCGACAAAGGGCTTTTCCCCCGTGAGGCACTCGTAGAGCACCACGCCCAGGGCGTACACATCCGTGGCGGCGTCGATGCTGCCACCGCGCACCTGCTCCGGGGACATGTAGTAGGGCGTGCCCAGTAGCGCCCCCTCTTGGGTCACTTCCCGGGTGCCGAAACGCTGACTGTCAAACTTCGAAATGCCGAAATCCAAGATCTTCAGGAATCGCGGAGAGGCGCGGGTCAGGAACAAATTGTCCGGCTTCAGATCGCGGTGCACGATCCCGGCGTCGTGGGCGGCCTGCACACCGATGGCCGCTTGCTTCACGATCTCGACGGCCTCGGAAGCAGCCAGGCGCTGCTTGCGCAGCAAGCGGTCGGCCAAGGACTCCCCCTCGAGCAACTCCATCACCAGATAGGGTTCCCCGCTCGGCAGGCGGCCCGCGTCGAAGGTCTCGACGATATGTTCGCTCCCAATGCGCCCGGCTGCGGAGGCTTCGCGCAGGAAGCGTTCCACTGCGTCCGGGTTCTCGACACACTGCCCGTGCAGCATTTTGAGCGCGCGCCGATGCTTGGTGAACAGATGTTCGACCTCATAGACAGCACCCATGCCACCCTCGCCGAGCTCACGGACGACGCGCAGCTTCTCTGCGACTATATCTCCCGGCGAAAGACTCGGTTGCATGACCCCGCCGACATTTTCGCGCACATCGTCGGCGAGTCAATATGAGGCGAGGATTCGCAAAGACGGCTAGCTTTGTCGATACGACGAGAGCCGCTCGGCCAACTGGGCCCATTGGGGCGCGAGCAATCGCTCTGCCAGCGGGTACAAAACGCTCTCTTCCTTCATGTTGTGCTGCTGGATCAGCATCAGCAAGGTGTCGCCCTGATCCACGACAGCGTCGAAGTTGCCTTGCTCCACGGCAGTCCGCATTTGTTCCAGAAGTCCGCGCATTTGCCGATGCTCTGCGCGCATGACCATGGTGGGTCCGCCTTGCATGCCCGAGGCCTGCTCAAGGGCCGGAAAGAGCACTTCTTCCTCCATGGCCAAATGCGAGAGCAGCGAGCTTTCGAACTGAGCGTAGGCCTCCGCGCCCCCGGAGCCGGCGTCCACCGCCTGCTCCACCTGAGCCCACTGTTCGTCACAGTCCCGGTGATCTTGCGTGAAAAACTCAGACGGCCCCGATTCCAGACCCATATATCGCCTCCAGCTCGAGTATGTTATCGACCGATAACATGTCGAGCGATACCCAGCGAGAAAAAAGCGACGTGCGACGTCGCCAGATCATCGCAGCGACCTTGGAACTGCTGTCCCAGGGATCTCTCGACCAAGTGAGCACGCGGCAGATCGCCAGCGCCCTGGGCCTGTCGCAACCGGCGCTCTTTCGGCACTTCGCGTCGAAAGAAGAGCTCTTGGTGGCGGTGGTGGAGCAATCCCGCGCGGAGCTGGGTGCACTAGCGGAGCGGGTCTTGCGGGAATGCCCCAGCGCAGACTTGCAACTGCAGCACCTCTCCCATGCAGTTTTTTCTCACGTCGAGCGGCACCCGGGCCTACCCCGGCTGCTCTTCGCGCATGCCGCCATTGGCGCCGGACCCTTATTCGAAGCGCTGCGGGATCTACACGCCATGCAGACCTCCCTAGTGACGGAGCTCGTGCGCGCGGGACAACGCGATGGAGTGTTGCGCACGGACGTCGACGCGCACGATGCCGCGACGGCCTTCATTGGTCTGCTGCAGGGCGCCACCCTGAGCCGGCGACTGTCACCAGCGCCGGGAGCATCTCTCTCTGCTGAGGGAGCCCGCTTGTTCACAGTTTGGGCGCAGGGCATGCGAGCAGCACCCGGGATCGTACCCGTGGCCGTGGCAGACCCCGCACGCCAACAAATCATCGCACCTCCCGAGCAGCGCCGCAGCGCGGAGCCGCTGCGTGCCCTCGACGTGCGCCCGATCCTCGCAGCGGGTGTCGACCCCCTCGAGTCGATTTTGGATGCCCTCGCGGGAGTCGGGCCCGCCGGCGTGTTGGTCGTCACGGCACCATTTCGGCCGGCGCCGCTGATCTCTTTGCTTGAGGCACGTGGGCACCGCCTGGACGTGGAGGCACAGGGTAGTCGGAAATTTCGCGTTCAGATCGTGCACGGCGGACAGCCCCAGGTAGAAGACCTGCGAGACCTCGAAGCGCCGGAACCCCTCGAGCGCTCCTTGTTGTGCGCCGCTGCGCTCACCCCTGGCTCGGTGTACCTCGCGCGGCTGCCTCGGTTCCCCAAGTTGCTTGTGCCGCATCTGGAGCAGCGCGGCATTGTCTTCCAGCTCCTCGAAGAAGCCGATGGCAGCGCGCTGGTCCGCTTGGGTCTGCCGCCATGAGCAGCGGCATGCAAACCCAAGGGCTGCGGCTGGAGCAAGCCCCACCCCTCGGGATCCCGCTGTCCTTCTTTCTTACGGCGCCCGTCGGGGTCGCGGCCGCAGGGGCACTTCTCGCCTACTTTGGCAGCGCGCTGCTAGCCACGCGCATCGCAAGCGCCACCGCTGCCTGGGTGCACCTCGGGACCCTTGGCTTCATCGGCTGCGTCATGCTCGGTGCGCTGTATCAGATGATCCCGGTCGTAGCGGGCGCTGCGGTCCCCGCGGTGCGCAGCGCCCGAGTGGTGCACGTCTTGTTCGTGGCCGGCATCGCCGGGCTGGTGCTAGGCCTGCTCACTGGATCCCAGCGTTTGCTGGCAAGCGGCGCGCTCGCGCTGACCCTGGCGCTGACGCTGTTCATCGCACCCGTCTCCATCGCGCTCTGGCGCGCACCAACGAAGACCCCGACGGTACTGGGCATGGCCGTCGCAACTGCGGGACTCGCGGGCGTGGTGTGTCTCGGGGGCGCCATGGCGCTAGCGCGCAGCGGAACCGTCAGCGCCGCACAGTATCCCTTTTGGATGCAGATGCATCTTGGGTTCGGGTTCATCGTGTGGATCGGCGGGCTGATCGTCTCAGTGAGCTTCCAGGTCGTGCCCATGTTCTACCTAGCGCCCGCATTGCAACAGCGCACCCAGCGGCTCCTCGTCGCCATGGTGCTGTGCACCCTGTGTGGCCTGGGCGTTGGGATTGCGGCTGACGCAGGCGGCACGCTGATCGCTCTGGCCGCGGCCCCGGGCGCAGTGACCATCTGGTGTGTGCACCCGCTATTGACGCTGGACAGCCTGCGCAAGCGGCGCCGCAAGCGCGCCGATCCCAGCTTGTGGTTCTGGAGGGCTGGTCTGCTCGCCGGGCTAGCCGCCGGCGGCATGGGGGCGGCCGCATTGCTCGGCGACGACCCGCGCTTTGCCCTCAGCTTTGGTTGGCTCGTGCTCTGGGGCTGGGCGGGCAGCATCGTGCACGGCATGCTCACGCGAATCGTGCCGTTTCTGGTGTGGTTCCACCGCTTCTCGTCCCTGGTCGGTTTGGTCACGGTGCCGCCCATGCGCAAACTGCTGCCCGAACGCCTGACCCAGCTAGCCTTTGTGGCTCATAGCGCAACCCTGGGACTTGGCCTCGTGGCCATCGCTTCCCAGCACAGCGCGCTCGCGCGGTTGACCGGGGCAGCGCTCATGGTCACCGCAGCGCTGCTACTCGCGGAGCTGCTTGTCACCATCCGTCATCGCGCGCCGTCACTTCCCGCTGGCAGCGACCACGCCCCCCAACCCCAGAGCTAGCGGCAGCACAAGCACCACGAACAAGAAGACCCAAGCGCCCGGGCGAGCGAAGTTCAACGTTTGCCCGATCCCACGCTGCTTGGGCACGAACAGCGCAGGGTCGTCAGGCGCGTAGTACACGAACCCGCCGTAGCGCCAACCGTCCGGATGCGTGCCAAGGGCCTCCGACCCCCCAAGCTCGCGCATGGCGTCACCCACGCGAGAGAGCCGACGCATATACGCCAGCATGGGACCGATAATGCCCACGGCCATCAGCGCAACGCCGAGTCCAATGCTCACGCCAACGACCGCCGGACGCAGCGTACCCACGGTGACGCCCAGCCAGATCACAGCCATGGCGCCATTGATGCCGAGCATGATCCACTCGACCATGCGCACGATCAGCGTACGACGCTGCATCGACAGCTCCGCGTACTCCGTCCTGTGCTCGGCCGGCAGGGCCCAGCGCTCCTTGGCCACCATCAGCACCACGAACCAGAGCAGCAACAGGTCAAAGAGCATGGTGCCACCCAGGATCCACAATTCGCCGGGGCTGCCCCAACGATTCGGCCGCCCATGCAGATCAAAATGCAGGGCAATGCGCGTGGGTAGGGACGCGCTGAGCAGCCAGAATACCGCAGCGCTGAGCAGGACCAGCGCCGCGTTCGCCGCCTGGAGCGGGATCGAGACAAACGCATGCCACGGCGGTGGGTCGTCTAGGGGCACCACGTAACGCGCCGGCGGCACGTGGCTCGGCATCGTTCGGCTGAGCAGAGTGAACTCCACCAGCATCCACGCGATCGGCACCAGCGGTAGCACCGACGCTACCAATGCAAGTTGCACCTCGCTCGTGGAACGCATGGCCACCAGGACGCCGCCCAGGGCAAAGAATGCGTTGGCTATCCGAGTGCGGCGTGCGCAAGCGCGGTCTCGCGGGGTGATGTCCCGACCGATATACATGAAGAAGACGCGCTGCCCTTCGGCTCGCGCAATCAGGTGCACCGTGGCCCAGACGATCAGAATCGTCGCTGCCAAGCTCAAGCGTGCGATGTGTTCCATGACGACCTCCTCATTTCGCGCAGTCGAAAAAACGGTCCAGCATTTGCCCGACCATGCGCTCCACTTCTTTTCGGCTCGCACCGGCTAGAACCAGGCGACTGACCACGTCTTCCAAACGCCGCTCCACATCATCCATGTCGCTGCGCCGGTAGGGCGCGCTCGGGACCTGCACCTTGGCGCGCGAGCCGTGGCGCAAGTCGACCACGCCCTCGTCGCTCAAGATGCGATAAGCCTTCGCGACGGTGTTCAGGTTGACGCCGACGCGGCCGGACAAGTCCCGCACGCTCGGCAGCTCTGCCCCGTCCGCCAGCTGTCCTTGGGCGATCAACGCCCGTAGCTCGTCGGCGATCTGGCGATAGACCGGGACTGCACTCGAAAAATCGACCTGAATTGCCAGCATTTTCTGAAACTGTATACTGTATGCGTTCAATATACAGTCAGAAAAATGTCCGTCAAGGGGCGTGGCGTTCGCCGCCGGCGCTTTCTCGGGGATTTGGGTTTTTGGGTCGCGGCTTTTGTCGGCGCGGCCGCTTACTTCTCGCCCGAGTGCGGCTGGGTGCGGCCACGCCGAGACGCGCGCGTCCCCTCAATCCGCGTCGCGACCCAAGCAACCCGACTCAGGGAAAGCGAAACGACGACGTTGCGTTTCGCGCTGTCGGCTCAGAAGCGGGTCATGGGTTTTCGCGTGCAAGGCTCCCAGCCGGGCGTAGTATTGAAGGATGCGACAGATGCCCTGGGTGGTCGCCGGCACCGTGGTGGCGATCACCGCTTGTTCGGCGCGCTCGCTCGATGAGTTCAACGCTGGCTCGCCCGACGCTGGCGCGGTCGGAGGCGCAGCAGGGAGCGGAGGCGGGGCTGCGGGCGCGAGCGCCGCCGGAGGTGCGTCGGGAGCGAGCGGCACCGGCGCATCGGGCGGCATCGGCGCATCGGGCGGCATCGGCGCATCGGGCGGCATCGGCGCATCGGGCGGCTCGGGCGGCACCGGCGCGTCGAGCGGCTCGGGCGGCTCTGCCGCGTCGAGCGGCACCGGCGGCTTCGGTGGCGCTTGTGGAGGCAAGGTCTGCGGCGTTGGGGCGCCTTATTGCGTGAACGGAGACTGCGTCCAGTGCCGCACCGGAGCGGACTGCCCCGATTCAAAAAGGCACTGCCATCCCACGAGGAACGAATGTGAGGAATGCGTGACGAGTTCCGACTGTGGCGCGGCTTCCATGGGCTGCCACCCGACGGGATTCAAGTGCTACCCGTTGTGCGAGGGCGGCGCCTGCTCCGCCAGCAATCCGCACTGCGACGCCAACATCGGACTGTGCGTGGAGTGCCTGAGCACCACGCACTGCTCGGATTCGAATGTGTGCAAGAGCGGCAAGTGTGATTGATCCCAGTGGCCGGCAGTGACCGCGAATGACGCTGGCGCGATCGCGCCGCGCGAATCACTGATAGCCCGCAGCTTGCAGCGAGAACAAATGCGCGTAGTGGCCGCTTTGTGCCACCAACTCGTCGTGATTGCCGCGCTCCAAAATGCGGCCACCGCCCAAAACGACAATCTGATCTGCCATCCGCACCGTGGAGAAGCGATGGGAAATCAGCACCGCCATCTGGTCTTGAGTCATCGCACGGAAGCGTTCGAAGATCTGCATTTCTGCTGCAGCGTCCATGCTCGCGGTGGGCTCGTCGAGTACCAAGATGTCCGCTTGGGTGCGCATGAACGCACGCGACAGGGCGATCTTCTGCCACTGACCGATCGACAGCTCGCGACCGCCCTTGAACCACCGCCCCAGCTGCGTCTCGTACGCTTGGGGTAGTTCCGAGATGAAGGGGTCGGCTAGGCCCTTTTCCGCGGCGGCTTTCCAGCACGCGGCGTCGTCGAAGGCGCGCACGTCGCCCGCGCCGATATTCTCTCCCACGGTCATCTGGTACCGCGCAAAGTCTTGGAAGATGACGCCGATCCGAGCACGCAGCGCCGTTGGCTCCCAGGCGGAGAGTTCAAGACCATCCAGGGTGATGCGTCCTTGAGTCGGCTCGTATAGCCGAGTCATCAACTTGATCAACGTGGTCTTACCCGAACCGTTTTCGCCGACGAGCGCCATCTTCTGCCCCGGACGCAGGTGCAGATCGATGTCGCTCACGGCGGGCCGCTCCGCATCGGGATAAGTGAAGCCGACTCCTTCGAAGCGAATACCGTCGCCGGGTTGATCGCCCACAGTCGCCGTGCCGCTCTGCGGCGCCACCGTTTCGTCCAGGAAGCCGTACAGATTCGAGAGGTAGAGGTTGTCGTCGTACATACCGCCGAGTGCGGTGAGCGCCGATGCGAGAGTGGACTGCCCCTGCTTGAAGACCAGCAGGTACATGGTCATTTCTCCCAGGCTGATGCGTCCGCCCATGGCACTGAGCGCAATCCAGGCGTAGGCGCCGTAAAAAGAAAGGGTGCTGAGCAGCCCCAGTACGTAACCCCACCCGCCGCGTCGGAGGGTCAACTTGCGATCTTCAGCGAAGAGTGTTTCGAAGATCTCCTGGTGGCGCGAGAGCAGGCGTGGCCCGAGGCCATAGAGCTGGACCTCCTTGGCAAAGTCCTCCCGCGCCAAGACGGTTTCCAAGTACATCTGTTGACGCGTTTCGGGAGTGCGCCACTTGAAGAGGCGAAAGGCTTCACCAGAAAAGCGCGTTTCGACCAGAAACGCCGGGACCGCAGCAAGCGCCAGAATCAAGACGGCAAGACCGGAGAACGCAAGCAAGAGGCCGCCGAAGCTGATGAGGGCAATGCTGGCTTGCACCAAGCCGAACGTCTTCATGACGAGGCTCAAGGGTCGCGACGACGCCTCTCGCCGTGCGCGCGTCATGCGATCGTAGAGTTCGGAGTCTTCGAAATGCGGGAGCGAGAGCTCCATGGCCTTGTCCAGGATCATCACGTTGACGCGTTGGCCGAGCAAGGCACGTAGCAGAGAACTCACTACGGAAAGCGCACGCTGATTCGCCACGATCAACGCAACCAAGAGCGCCTCGACCGCCACGTAATAGAGCGCGGGCCGACCCACGCCGAGTGCCACTTCGGAAAGGGACAGGCCGGAACCACGCGCCATCGCGTCCACGACGGCGTCGACGATCAACTTGCCCACCCAGGCCACGGCTGCAGGCAACACCCCGCCCACCAGGGAAAGCACGAATAGCGCGACGGCCAATCCCCTGCTCGTTTGCCACACCAGCCGAATGGCGCGGCCCCCGTAGCGAAAGACTCCGATCTTCTCTGCAAGCACCGCGGGAGCATAGTGCGCCCGACGGGTTAGCCTAAGCGGCTATCTCGCGTTGCGGCGTGTCCCCTTCGGCTCCAGATGGTTTTCGGTCAGTGCGGCAGGCCGCTGACTGCGTCGCGGGCGATCACCCTGCCGCCTTCGCCCTTGTGGCCGCTGAGGCGTGTCAGGGTTTCGTCGAGTTTACGAATCAGCGCCCGCTCCTTGTTGAGTCCCGATACATTAGTGTCGCGGAAGCGTTTGTGTAGGTCGCGCACGAGGCGATACGCTGCTTCGGTTTGGTTCTTCTGACCGTGCAATACGGACGCTTGCTTGAGGGTCGTGATTTGGTCGATCAGCAGCGCGCCGCGGGTCAGGCCGAGGGGAGCGAGCTTTGTTGCGGTCAGCGGAAAGCTCACGCTGTCCTGCACGCGCTTCTTCTGTGTGTCCACATACTGGAGCTTCGCCTCGGCAATGGCGCCTGCGGGAGCAGGCAACGCCCCCACCTTCGGAGCGAATCCGAAAAAGATGCCACCCTTGTCGCGACTCAAGAAGATGGTCTCGATCTTCATGGAAAGACTTCCGTCTTTGGTGCGCTCGACCATTTCTCCCGGCACCCCGTACAGCCCGACCAGTTCGAATCCTTTGCGCGGAGTCACCACCAACTTCATGTCGTGGGCCAGCTCCGTGACCATGGGGTCGAAATCCCGAGCGAAACGCGCGCTCATTTTCGACGCATCCGGGAAGAAGAACAGATTGCCACCCCGCACGCTGCTGACGGCGGTGGCCATTTCGGCGCCGAAGTGCGTGGAGACGCCGATGGTTGTCATGCCAACGCCCTTGTGGCTGGCCTCTCGGGCCATGCCCATGAAGCTCGCCTTGTCCGTGCGGCCGACGTTGGGGCGCTCGTCGGTGAACAGCATCACCCGCGTGAGCCCGGCAAACCCGGCTCTGCTGCGTAGCGCCAGATCGAAGCCGACGCGAAGCCCTTCCTCCATGGCGGTGCTGCCCGCACTCTGGATCTGAGCGATCGACGCAAGCACCGCAGCGCGACGGCTGAGGGGCGTCGGCGCCAGGTGCACATGGCTGCGGTCCCCGTACAGCACGATGGCAAGCCGATCTCGGGGTGTCATCTGCAGCGCGATGTGGCGCAGACTCGCTTTCACGGTTTCGAGGGGGTCCCCGCTCATGCTGCCACTCTTGTCGACGACGGCCACGAGGTTCAAGGGTTTGCGCCGCCAGGTCTTCGGATCCAGGTTCGAAGCGAAACCCAATTGTGCAAGGTAGCGGACTTCTGGCTGAGCCAAGAGGGACGCGGAGGTGGCCGCGCCAGACAGGCACAGGATCTCGCGACACTTACGCGTCGACGGTAGCGGCAAGTCATGCTGACTCAAGAGGCCTTCGGGCGTGAAGGTTTTTTCGTGCGGCACTTCACCCGCAAGAATGCGACTCCTTGCGAAATCGATGTCCTGCGCTCCCCCGGGCGTGGCGCCCATGCTCGGTGCCGCCCGCAGCTTCGGGCTAGGTGCGAAAGGCTGACGAATTTCGCGATCGTCGTCCTTTTTTGGGCTTCGTCCATGAACCGGTACGGCAAGCGCAAGCACTGCCCCACACCACAACCAAAGCGCGCTCTTTCTCATCAGTCTGATCTCCCTGCGCCGGTGGTACGCGCAGGCTCAGGAAAGGATCTGGGCGGCTGCGTTCGCTTGCCCATTCTGACGCACCGCACTAGTCGTCGGCGGGCTCGTCAAACTCGGTGCGCCGCCCTCGCTTGCGCATGATCTCGTCGTATTCTGCAAAGAGCGACTTGCCGGAGGCAGAGAGCTTTCGAAGGTCTAAACCCAGCACGCGCGCGGTGAGCAACCCAGAGAGAGCGATGATCCTGCCCTGCTCCGTATAGCGCCCAACGGACTTGAGATCCGCGAGGCGTCGTTTGATGGTCTCGGCCAGGCGTTTCTCGATGCGCTCTGGAACACCCGGGATCCCGTAGGCGTCGGCCATGGACGCGGCGTGCGGAGCAAATACTGGAGCAAACTCCGCGTCCGTTTGCTGCCGGCGTAGCTCCTCCCGTTGCTTGGCACCACTGATGGTTTCGTCCAAGACATCGTGGATCAACTGCACATCGAAAGGCTTTGCGATGAATCGGATCGACAAGTCTTTGGCCACGCGCACCAGGCGAGAGTCGTCTTCGCCGGTGACGAGCGCGATGGTCATGTCCGGATTGTTGCGCCGCAGATACTCGCCGAGCAGCAGGCCCTCCATTCCCGGCAGCCGCTGATCGAGAAACGCGACCTGAAAGCTCCAGTTGACGAGCAGGTTCAGGCCTTCTTCTGCGGAGCCCGCAGGCACGGCTTGGTGCCCACGGCTGAGCACCAGATCCACCAATAGTCCGCGCGTTCCCGGGTCGTCATCGATGACGAGCACGTTCAATTGATCGGCGTCGCTCTGCACCCGGTTGCCCCGCCCCTAGGGTAAGGGAGCCGTCACACATTGTCATCCGGCCCTCGCCGGGACGGGAAAGCAGCTGCGTTTGCAGCGCTCAGGCGTAAGTTGCGTCGGCGGTGTAATGCAATACGCGCCGGCAATCCGCGGTCTTGGTATGGCCGCGGCACGAGTCTTCGCCTTCGAAGTGTGTTTGTCCGGAGGCGAGCGCACGCAATATTTCGCGTGTCACGTCGTGGCCACCGTCTTCACAATAACTGTCCATGCAGGGCAGCTCCACGAGCGCGGGTGCATTGGCTACAGGAATGTGACGAACGTACTTGGACTCGCCGATGGGCCCGTGCGCACTATGCTCCTGGATGTGAAGACACAGGGACTTCAGTGCGGGAACTTCTTCCAACAGACGTGGGGCCTCATCCTCGCGTCGGCGCCGCTCTGCGCTGCGCTGCTGGGCCTCTGACTGACGATTTCGAAAACGCGCCATCTTGATCTCGGGAAGGCTGACCCAGGTGCAGCGGCATCATACCGCTGCACCAGGAAAGCCGGCATCTGCTACCAGCGACCG
>CBDUPW010000055.1:0-31119 GCA_965369205.1 uncultured Polyangiaceae bacterium
GGGTTCGGCTATCCTTGGACCACGTGGATTTGGCAGGTGGGATTTCCTATGCGCCAACCTAGCGGAAGCGCATGGGAATCGAACCCACCGGAGCCTGGCGTTCACCAAACCCCCATCGGTTTTGAAGACCGAGGGCCGCACCAGCGTACCAAGCGCTTCCGCGTGGAGGCGTAGACCGGACGCGGGCGCTTGGCAATGCGGCAGCGGCGCTTGCTGCGGGCGCCTCGCAAGGTCAGGGGCGCTCGCCGCCGCGTGTCCGCCTCAGCCCTGGGTCCGGTTCTGGGTGCCGCCGGCAAAGGGCAAGCGTGCGGCGTCGAAGAGGCGGACGCGCAAGACCTCTGCCAACGGCTCCCCGATGCTTCGGGCAATGGGGTAGCCGAGAGCACCGAACAGTGTCGTCCATCCGGGCGGCAGGGGTGGTTCCTCTTCGACCCAGACGCGCATGCGCAGCTCTCGCGCATATTCGGTGAGCTCGGCCGTCGCGGCTTCCTCGGCCTGCAGTTGACCAGCCTGCGGTTGGAACGGCATGACAACGAGACGCGCCAGCTCGAACTGCCGCGAGCGGCTTGCGGCCAGCGCGGCGGGATAGCTCTGTAGCACCAGCGCACTGTGTCGCGGCAGCGACAGCTGCGACCAGTTCAGCTTGGCGAATCCGCCCTCTCGCACCAACTGCATTTGACGGGAGTCCACCAGGATCCGGCCGGAGTACTCCGAGGTGGCTCGACGCATCACGAACAACCTCAGATACAAGGTCAGGAGCAGCCCGAATCGCTGCGACATGGCTTCGGTGTTCGAGCGCATGCGGACGCTGAGCAGGTATCGCCCGCCTTGTTCCGGCGCGACGTCGACCTCCGTGAGGATCAACTCGTCGAGATGTCGCTCCGCGAACGACTCGCCGGTGACAGCCTGTCGATAAGCCATCCGCGGATCCTTGCCCATGACGGCCCCGTCGCCAACTCCTCCCCGCCTGCGATCGCAGTGCCAGCCCCCGGCTGGCACGAGCACCGCCAACGAAGTCGCTTCGCGCAGCAGCCCGCCACTGCCACTGCCCCCGGCACTGCCACTCCCGCCGCCACTGCCACTGCCGCTCCCGCCGACACTGCCACTGCCACCGCTGCCACTGTCGCCGCTGCCACGGCCTCCGTCAGATTGCGCAGTTTCCGCGCACTACGGCAACGCCCACGCAGTGCGCTGTGCGTCGTAGGTTGCTCGGGGCAGCTGCACCAGCAGGGGGTGCTTCTTCGGGTCGAGCCAGCCGAAGACCTCTTTCATCTTGGTTTCCTCGCCGGCGGTGCAGCCCACGGTCGAGCTGGTGGGGCCGCTCCAGAGGTGCAGGAAGATGCACGAGCCCGCACCGGGTGCGGTGGGCGCGGTGTTGTGGTCGACGAAGACGCCCCAGCGGTACAGCGTGTCGCCGCGTTTCATGATCTCCGAGCTGTTCCAGTCAACACTGGCGACTCCGCTCTTCTTTACAAGTTGGTTGTAGTGAATCGAAGCGGGGTCATCCACGCATTCGAGATCGTCCGTGGCCTGCACGTAGGGCAGTTGCACCCACGTGGCCTGATCCGGTGGCGCGTAACCGAATACCGAAGACAGAGCGAAGATCCCGGCCGGCGAGCGCCCGTCACCTTCTTTCTTGATGGGCCCTCCGTCCCGGGGCACCGGCACGATGCCCCTGCCCCAACCCAACCCGCTCTTTCCGACGACGACGGCCACGGGCTGCCCCACCGCCGCCCACTCGCCGCTTTCCGCTAGTTCGAAGCGCTGCAGTGCGGCGGGCACCGCGGTCCAGTTTTCGGTGATCACCGTCACGAGCTGCCTGGTGGCCGGCGCGAGGGGAAAGGAAGCAGCGCCGCCGCTGGACACCTGCCCCGTGTCCGCGGCTCCGGCTGAGCCGTCGGCCATGGTTGTCCCCCCGCCAGCGCCCGCCGCCGCGGCCTGCGGTTGGCTCGATTTGGCGCAGCCGGCGCAGCACCAAAGGCATGACAGTAGACCCAGCAAGTGCGCGCTCCGCATTTTTCTCACTGTACCCGACACCACGTCGCACTGAAAATGAGCCGGCAGGCGAAGTCCGCAAGAAATCCGGCCTGGATGAGGGGCGCGGCGAATTTCACGAGGTTCTCAAGCCGGCTTTCGTTAGGTTAGGCGCCTAGTGTCCGCCCCCAAGCGCCGCGTCGTCATCGCTACCGCGGGTCATGTCGATCACGGCAAGACCACGCTGGTGCACACGCTCACGGGCACCGACACGGATCGCCTGCCCGACGAGAAGCGCCGCGGCATCAGCATCGAGCTCGGCTTCGCCACGCTGAAGGACGCGCCGCTTTCGTTCATCGACGTGCCCGGACACAAGAAGTTAGTGCACGCGATGATCGCAGGCGTGGGCGGCGTGGACGGCGTTCTGCTCGTCGTGGCCGCAGACGACGCGGTGATGCCGCAAACCAGAGAACACTTGCACGTGTGCAAGCTGCTCGGCATCGACCGCGTGGTCGTGGCGCTTTCCAAAGCCGATCTGGTGGACGACGAAACCCGAGAGCTCGCCCAGGCCGATCTGGAAGCAACCCTAGAGAGCATGGGCATCGTGGCCCAGGCGATCATTCCCACTGCGGCGCCGTCGGGGACGGGCGTGGAGGAACTGAAGCGCGCGCTGCTGGCGCTCGCGGAAAGTGCACCGGCGCCCGCAGACGACGCACGAGCATGGCTACCCATCGACCGTGTATTCACCGTAAAGGGCGCGGGCACCGTGATCACGGGCACCCTGACCCGGGGCTCGCTGACCGTGGGCGCGCCGGTGTACGTGGGCACGGAGACGGGAGTACTCGAAAGCACGTGTCGCTCCATCGAAGTGCACGGGCAGTCCGCCGACACCGTTTGCGCGCCCTCACGAGTGGCGATCAATCTTGCGAAACTAGAGCTGGCGAGCGTGAAGCGTGGCAGCGTGGTGAGCACGGATCCGGCGCTGCCCATCACGCGACGTCTGGAAGTGGAGCTACAGACGACCCCGGGCGCCGAGGACGAGCTGGGCGATGGCGCGTCCGCGCAGGTCTACGTGGGCACAGCGCGCCGCACGGGTCGCGTCACACGACTCGGCGAGCGCGGCGCGCACATCGCGTTGGATGCGCCGCTACCGGCACTGGGCGGCGTTGGCTTCATTTTGCGGGGCTTCCGGGATGACCGGGAGCGCGGCGCGGTGCTTGGCGGCGGGCGCATCGTGGACGCTTCCCCACCGCGGTTGCCCCGACGGCGCCGGGACGCCGCGCGCTGGCAAAACCGCATCGACACCCTCGGTGCGCTGGGCGCCGGGCGGATGGGCGACGCGCTCTTGGGGCTAGTCGCCGGCGCTGCGCCGAGAGCGGTGGCCATCGCGACCTTGGAACCACGCTTGGGCCGCCCCCCTGGGGAGCTGCAAAAGCTGGTGGAGAGCAAGCGCAAAAAGGGCGGGCTGTTTGTGCTGCCCGACGGGCAGCACGTCACCACGCAAGAGAACATGGACGCGTTGGCGAAACGCCTGATCGCACGCGTCGAAGCGCACCATCGAGCGGCGCCCCACGAGCCTGGGCTGTCCCTCGAAACCGCACGCTCGCACCTCTCCCGCTCGGCGGGACGCGCCCTGGTCGATGCCGTGATCGAACGTGCCAGCTCCCGCAATCAAATCGTGGTGGACCAAGGCATGGTCTGTACTCCGGAGTTTGCCAAGACCTCCGGCCCCGCGGCGCGCGAACTGGAAGCTCAAGTGCTCGAAGCCATGCGTGCCATTGGGCTCGAAGGCATCACCGAAAACGAACTCAGCAAGCGAATGGCTCAGGACGTCGAGAAGACCAAGATTGCGCTGGCAGCCCTGGCTCGCAGCGAACGCGCGCGGCGCCTGAGCACGCTGTGGTTTGCGGAGTCCGCCATTGACGCGCTGCGCACGAAAGTCGCGGCGCACTTCGATGCCCAAGAGGAGATGAGCGTGCCCGAGTTCAAGGAACTGGCGCAGGTTTCACGCAAACAGGCCATCCCGCTGTTGGAACAGCTCGATCGCGAAGGCAGCACTCGCCGAAAGGGCGATCTGCGCTGCCGTGGCGCGGGCAAGCGTGGCTAGCGCAGCGAGCCGGGCTATGACGAAAGCCCTTTTAGCGCCGTGGTTTTCCGGGTAGGTCGCAGGGAGTCATGCAACCAAAAGCTCTTGTCACCGGAGCGCCAGGCTGGCTCGGCACACGTCTCACCGAAGCGCTGCTTTCCGGCTTCGCGATGGGTCCCGTGGTGCAAGAAAAGGAACCCGTGCGTGTCGCTGCCGCGCCCGGATCGGCCACGGCGGAACTGCGAGCCTTGGGCGCGCAAGTCATCGAAGCCGATCTGCGTCATCGCTTGCCCGCTGAGCTGTGCGCAGGGATCGACACGGTCTTCCATTGCGCGGGAGTGGTGCACCCCAGTCGCATCGAAGACCTCTACACCCTCAACGTGGAAGGCACCCGCCGCCTGCTCGACGCCGCCATCGCCGCAAAAGTGCGGCGCTTCGTCTTCGTGAGTTCAAACTCGCCCGCCGGCCTGAACATAGACGGTTCCCGGCTGATGACCGAGGAGGACCCACCGCGGCCCTATCTGGGCTACGGACTTTCCAAGCTGCAGGCGGAGTGGCTGGTGCTAGACGCGCACCGCGCCGGGCGCATTGAAGCCGTCGTGCTGCGTCCGTGTTGGTTCTACGGCCCGAATCAGCCCGAACGACAGACTCGCTTCTTCCGCATGATCCAGGGCGGGCACCCCGTTGTCTTCGGCAAGGGGGACAACTTGCGCAGCATGAGCTACGTCGACAACACGGTGCAGGGCATGCTGCTCGCCCGTAGCGTCGAACGCGCCGCCGGGGAAATCTACTGGATCACGGATCGACGTCCGTACTCCTTTATCGAGATCTTGCAGACCGTGGGCAAGCTCCTCGATGTCCGCGTGCGTCCACGCTACCTGCCCAAGATCAGCTGCGACGTGGCGCGCTTCTGCGATTCGATCATCCAAATGACGGGCATGTACTCCCAAGACATGCACGTTGCAGGGGAATTGGCTGCGTCAATCGCCGTCAGCATCGACAAGGCCAAGGAACAACTGGGCTACGCGCCGGAAATCGAACTCGAAGAAGGCATGCGCCGCAGCATCGAGTGGTGCCGCGCGCAAGGCTACGCCATTTGATGCACGCCCTGGTCACCGGGGGCGCCGGCTACTTCGGCGAGCTATTGGTGCGGGCGCTGCTGGCACGAGGCGACTCCGTGCGCGTGCTCGACATCGCCGAAAACGCGAGCCTTCCCGAAGCAGCGGAGTATCTACGCGGCGACATCCGCGATCCGTCGGCCGTGCGGCGTGCGGTCTCGGGAGTGCAGGCGGTATTCCACTGCGTCGCGCAGGTGCCGCTGGCCAAAGATCGCGAGCTCTTCGAGTCCGTCAACGTAGGCGGCACGGACATCCTCGCTCGTGAGTGCCTGCGCGCTGGCTGCCGCAAGCTGGTGCTGCTGTCGTCGAGTGCGGTGTACGGCGCGCCACGCGTAAACCCAGTCACCCGGCGCACGTTGCCCGCGCCCCGGGAAGCCTATGGTCGAGCAAAACTGGCCGGAGACAGCCGCGCGCTTGCCTACGTGAACCAGGGCCTGGACGTGAGCATCGTGCGGCCGCGCACCATCTTGGGGCACGGACGCCTTGGAATTTTTCAGATCGTATTCGAGTGGGTGCGCACCGGCCGACCGCTCTACGTCCTGGGAGGTGGACACAATCTCTTTCAACTCGTGCACGCCGAGGACTTGGCGGATTTGTGTTTGCGCGCCGCGGAGCGCCGTGGCCCTGCGGTGTACCTGGCGGGCGCGGAACGTTTCGGCAGCATGCGCGCACTGCTCACGAATCTTGCCGCTGCCGCGGGGTCGAAGAGCACGGTCCGTTCGCTGCCCCTTGGCATCACGGCCCACACCATGAAGCTCACTGGGCGCCTCGGCCTCACGCCCCTGGGCGACTACCATGCGCTGATGTACGGTCGAGAACTCTTCTTCGACACGAGCGACGCTAGCCGCGAACTCGGATGGCACCCGCGCCATTCCAACGACGAAATGATGCTGCAAAGCTACGAGCACTACGTCGCTCACCGCGACGAAATCCTCGGCCGCCGCGGCGCCTCCCACCACCGCTCCCCCGCGCGCCGAGGCCTGCTCGCCCTGCTGGATCGCTTGCCCTAGTCGCGCTGGGACAGCGCTTACGGGGCGGGCCCTACGCTTTCGGCCGATTCGAGCGCTTCGACTTGCGGTCGGTCGCGTCGGAGCCCCAGGGGTGCTCGGCAAGCAGCGCGTCGGCATCCTTGCGCAATCGTTCGTCCAGACGACCGCGAGCGGCTTGGCGTAGCGACGCGGACAGCATCAGCGCCGATCCCAAACGCCGCTCGGCCTCTTTCGCCAATCCCAGGGCCAGCACGCGCTCCACGTCTTCGGGAATGCGAATCAAATCCCCGGGACGCACGGGCTGCACGTGCACCACGTTGTAGAGCGTGCCCACGCTATCTGGCGCGGTGAAAGCCGGGCGGCCCGTGAGCGCGCGATAGGCCACCACACTGAGCGCAAACACGTCCGCGCGGTGGTCAATGCCGCTGCCCCGCGCTTGCTCCGGAGCCATGTAGCTCGGGGTTCCCACCGCGCCACCCATCGTCAGATTTTCCGCTGAGTCCAGGATCTTGGACACGCCGAAGTCGAGCACCTTCCAGACGCGCTTGCTACCAACTTCCGCGTGATAGATGTTCTGGGGCTTCAGATCCCGATGCACGATGCCGGCCTCGTCGGCAACGGACAGCGCCTGCGCCACCTCATCTACCAGCTCCAGCACCGCACTCGTGCCGAGGCGCTGCTTCTCCCGCAGCTGTTCGCCCAAATCCGTTCCGCGCAGCAACTCCATCACCAGATACGGACTGCCACCCTCCATCAAGCCGTGGTGGATCAGCTCCACGATATGAGGCGACTTGAGCCGCCCCGCAACATCCGCCTCGCGCAGAAAGCGGTCGACACTCGCCGCGTCCCCGGTCAGCGCCGGGCTGAGAAACTTGATAGCGACCGGCTGGTCCCGCTCGGTGTCGTGGCCTTTGTAGACCTCGCCCATGGCGCCGCGGCCGACCACTTCCCCGATGGTGAACTGGCCCACTTGTTGATCGGTATAGCGCCCGAGCTTGGCGGCGCGCTCTCGGTCCAGCTCCGCATGTGCTTCGTTTAGCAGTGCATCCCGCTTCTGGATTTGGCGAGCAGCACGCTCTAGGCGCTCAAAGGCTGCGAGGGTCGCCCGGCGACTCTGCCGTGCCATCCAAAAGGTAGCGGCGAACAAGACCTGGCAGACGAAAGTGACCGCGATGGTTGCCAGGGGGTCCGGCTGGCGCATCGGCATGACGGCAGCCTGCATGTCGATCGCGCCGGCCAGCGCGGCAATGTTGAGCGCAAGGTAGCCACTCGCGCCGGTACCGTAGATCGTCCAGCCAGACCTGGCTGAGTCGCTCATGCCGAAAAAGTAGATACCGATGTACATGGCAATGATCGCCGGCGTGAAGACCCCGACGTAGAATGCCGTGGCCAGGGTCGAGGCCACGCAGCAGAGCCCGAACACCAGAGCGAGGCGATGGTCGTAGCGGCCGGGATCCCGGAAGCGCAGCATCAGCCAGCCCGCGACGACGGTAGTGAGGCCCACGATTGCCACGCAGGCCCACTTGCCGGGGCTTGGCCGCTCCTGCAAAAGAGCGGCGATCAACCCAGCGCCGCCCGCAGCAAAAACGAGCCGGACCAATGCCACGGTGCGGGCGTGCTCCTCGGCACGCAGGATCATCGGCGCCGCAGTGCTCACGCCGGTGCGGGAACTGCCAAGGCCCGTCAAGCCACTGGCCGTTGCCATCGTGATACCGCTGGGAGGCGTTCTTGCCGTGTCGTCCCCGCCGCCCTCGGGGCGCTCCACGACGGTGGGTTCTTCGGAACGGCTTGTTACGGGCTCCACGCTATTTCGCCTTTCCCATTGTTACATGAAAACCCTGGGGCTGGGTTAGGCTTGGCCCCCGCCATGCCTTTGGACCGTCTCAACCAGTTGATGCAGCGTTTTCGGGACCGCATTGCTTCAGTAGCCGCAACAACCGAGGTCCCTGGCTTCGACCTCGATGCCAGCATTGGACGTGAGCTACTGCAGAGCATGCTGCTCACGCGCCACCTCGATCGCGCGGCTCACGAACTCCGCCGCGATGGTCTGGGGCACTACACCATCTGTAGCACCGGCCACGAGAGCAACGCGGTGCTCGGTCGGCTGACCCGCGTGACCGATCCCGCGCTTTTGCACTACCGCAGCGGGGCGGTCCAAGTGGAACGCGCGCGCCAGGTGCCCGATGTCGACCCAGCCTTCGGCATCACGCAGAGCCTCGTCGCGTCGATCGACGATCCCATGAGCGGCGGTCGGCATAAGGTCTTGGGCCACCCCAAGCTGGGCATCACTCCCTCGACCAGCACCATTGCCAGTCATCTACCACGTGCCGTGGGCTTGGCATTCGGGCTCGAACGCAAGGCTCGTCTGCGACTCGACGACGGCGCGCCCCGAGACGCAGTCGTTGTCGCGTCCTTTGGTGATGCGAGCTTAAACCACTCCACGGCCCTCGGCGCATTCAATGCCGTGGGTTGGGTGCTGCAGCAGAATCTGACTCTGCCGCTGCTCTTCGTCTGCGAGGACAACGGCCTCGGCATCTCCGTTCGCAGTCCCGATGGTTGGGTGCATGCCCGCCTAAACGCGCTGCCAAATATTCGCTACTACGCTGCCGACGGTGGCGACCTCGCGGCCTGCTACTTGGCCACGGAGGCGGCGGTGCAATACTGCCGCAGCACCCGGCGCGCTGCGGTGCTTCACCTCAAAACCGTGCGGCTCCTAGGTCATGCCGGCAGTGACGTCGACACGACGTACCGCTCGCCCGCGGAGCTCGAAGCCGCGTTTTCCGTCGACCCCGTCGCTCGCGCAGCACTTGGCTTGATCGCCGTGGAGGCCGCTAGCGCCCAAGAGATCCTGGCCTGGGACGACGCTGCACGAGCGCGAGTCGACGCCGAGTCGAGCCGGGCGCGCAAGGCGTCGCATCTCAAGTCCCGCGCCGAAGTCAGCGCGTGCCTCGCCAAGCCCATCGATAGTAGTGCCGTGATCAGCGCCGCCAAACGCTACGCCGCGCCCCATCCCGAAGCGCCCTTGACCCTGGCCCAAGGCATCAACACGGCGCTCGGGGAGCTGCTGGATACCCGCAAGGAATCCCTGATCTTCGGGCAAGACGTGGCCAAGAAGGGTGGCGTCTACGGCTTGACCAAGGGACTGCTCTCACGAGGCGGCGCCGCACGTGTCTTCAATACCCTGCTAGACGAGCAGACGATTTTGGGACTTGCCCTCGGCACCGCACAGCTGGGCATGCTGCCGGTTCCTGAGATCCAATACCTGGCCTACCTGCACAACGCGGAGGATCAGCTCCGGGGTGAAGCGGCCACTTTTTCCTTTTTCTCGGCCGGCGCCCTCGACAACCCGATGCTGGTGCGGGTCGCAGGTCTCGCCTATCAAAAGGGCTTCGGAGGCCACTTCCACAACGACAATAGCATCGCCGTGTTGCGGGACATCCCCGGCCTGATCGTGATCTGCCCGGCCCGCGGCGACGACGCCCTGGAGCTGTACCGTACGGCGTTTGCCCTAGCCACTGAATCACGCCGAGTCGTCGTCAGCATCGAACCCATCGCGCTCTATCACACGCGAGATCTATTTGCCGACGGAGACGGAGCCTGGGCCGCGCCTTCCACCGCCGCCGTGGCCACGCCTTTCGAACCACGGGTCTACGAGCCCGACGCGCCGGACCTCACCATCGCCAGCTACGGCAATGGGCTCTTCATGTCCCTGCGCGCCGCGCGGAGATTGTTCCAGGAAACCGGCGCACGCGCCCGGGTGGTCGACTTGCGCTTCTTGTGTCCACTACCCACGGACGCCGTGCTGCATCACGCCCGCGAAACCGGTACGCTCTTGGTCGTTGACGAGTGCCGCCGCAGCGGCAACGTCAGCGAAGCCCTGGCCACGACCGTCTTGGAAAGTGCCGCCGGGGTTCGGTTTGCTCGGGTGACGGCTGCGGATTGCTTCGTACCCCTCGGTGACGCAGCGAACCTGGTCCTGGCCAGCGAAGACGAGGTGTACGGCAGCGCCCGCGAGCTGCTACTGCTCAAACGCGCCAGCCTGCGACCTGGGGCACGCTGACACTGCGGTTTTCTTGGTGGATTTGGTTTGGGTCGCGGACAGGGTGCACGCGGCTGCCCGCGTCCCGCAATTAGCGGCGGGACACGCCTGCAGCGTCAGTCGCCGCCAGCGTCGCCAGCCTTGGGTACGCACGAGCCGCCCACGCAATTCTGGCTTCCGTTGCACTTCGTAGTGCAGTTGCCGCAGTAGTCGTCGTCGGTGTCCGTATCGCGACACGCTCCATTGCAGAACTGCATATTCGATCCCCCGGCACACACGCAGTTGCTGGAGTTACACACGCGACCGGTCGCCGTGCAATCGGTCGTGCAGTTCCCGCAATGCTCATCGTCCGAGGTGGTGTTGTAGCAAGTCCCACTGCAATTCATCATGCCGGGGCCGGTGCAGACGCAAGTGCTCGATTGGCACTGCTGGCCGGCAGTGCACGGACTGTCACAGCCGCCACAGTGCGCGTTATTGGCCGTCGTGTTCACGCATGCCGTGCCGCAAAGCGTTGGAAACGCGGGCGCGCACACGCAGGCACTGGTTTGACAGATGCGATTGGCGCCACATGCGTTGCCACAGGTATTGCAGTTCAGCGGGTCGTTCGTAGTGTTCACGCACTGCGCGCCGCACTTGGTGTACGGGTTGTTGCAGGTGAAGCCACAGGTGCCGTTGCAGGTGGCAACGCCGTTCGCGGGAGGCGTGCACACGGTGCCGCAGTTGCCGCAGTTCGACGTGTCGGTGTTCAGGTTCTTGCACTGATTGCCGCACTTCGTGAAACCAGAGTTGCAGCTGATGCCGCAAGTCCCACCGCTGCAAGTGGCGACGCCGTTGCCGCCCGCCGGGGGTGGACAGTTATTGCCGCACGTCTTGCAGTTGTTTACGTCCGTATCGGTGTCGACGCAGTTGTTGCTGCACTTGGTGTAGCCACCGTTGCACGTGAACCCGCAGCTAGAGCCGGCACAACTGGCAAAAGCATTTGCCTTCGAGGTGGTGCACTGATTGTTGCAGGAGCCGCAGTGGTTGACGTCATTCGTCGTGTTCGCACAGACCCCGGGCGGTGCGCACAGCGTCGGTGTGGAGCCAGAGCAGTTGGTCCCGCAGGAGCCGCCGTTGCAGACGGCCGTGCCGCCCGATGCGGCGGTGCACTTGTTGTTGCATGTGCCGCAGTGGTTGGTGTTCTGGTTGGTGTTGGTCTCGCAGCCATTGGCTCGGTTCCCGTCGCAGTCGCCAAAGCCGGGCGAACACGATACATAGTCGCATTTGCCGTCGGTGCACTTGGGCGTGGTTACGTTCTGGGGCGAGCATTTCGTGCCGCACTTGCCGCAGTGGTTGACGTCTCCGACGTTTGGGTTGAGAAGATTGGTCTCGCAGCCGTCAGTCGTCGTGATGTTGCAGTTACCCCAGCCCGGGTGGCACGCGATGAGGCAGTTGCCCAGCAAGCAGCCCGGAGCGCCGTGGTTCGCATTACACTTATTGCCGCAGCCGCCGCAATGGTCGGTGTTGACTCCGGTGTCGATCTCGCAGCCGTTGCCGGCGATCTTGTCGCAGTCCTCCCAGCTGCCGTTGCATTTGTCGATCGCGCACTCGCCGACTTGCACAGCACCTTGCTGCACGCCTTCGCATTTGGCGACGGCGTGGTTCAGATCGCATTTGTTGGTGCAGAAGCCGCAGTTGTCCACATCCACGAGCGTGTCGACCTCGCAACCGTTCGTCTTGTCGCCGTCGCAATTGGCGGTGGTCGGCGGGACGCAATCCGTCACGGCGCACTGGCCGTTCTCACAAATGTAGTTGGGGCCTTTTGTAGTGATGCAGTTGTTCTGGCACACCCCGCAGTTGGTGGGATCGAACTGCAGGTTCACCTCGCAGCCCGTCTCGGGCTTGCCGTCGCAGTCTTCGAAGCCTCCGTCGCAAACATCGATTTCACAACCGTTGGCTCCGCAGCGCGCCGTCGCGTTGGGAAGCGCGCAGGGTGAACAGCTTGCGGTGTTGCAGCCCTTTGCCGGATCGTTGGTCGGCGTGCAGACCAACTTGCCCTTGTCGTCCGGGCACGCTTTGGAATCAATGAAGCACTCGTTGCCCCCGACTCCAGTGCCACCGGTTCCAGCGGCCGCGCCGCTGCCGCCATCCGGGTCAACGCTGCCACCCCCCTCCGCGTCCAGGCCGCACGCAGCAGCCAGCGCAGCGACACCAAAGCTAACCAGGACTAAGCGTATTAAGTGAGCCACGACCTGAGTGTACACTGACGCTGTACTGGCGGCGAGTGATGAGAATGTGCCGCAATGTAGGTGCCGCCCTCGCCGAGTCGCCTTTGTCGCGAGGACTCCCCCTCAGTGCGCCAGGCATTTCTGCAGCACCGCGCTCAGCATTGCGTCTTGTTCCGGCAAGACGGTGCGGGCGTCCAAGAGCACGCGCCCCTGGTCGATTCGCGCGAAAACCGCTGGCTGGGCCAGCCGCAGGCGTTTGCACAGCGCGTCCGGGTCGTCGGGGCGGAGTGCGAGCGCCACGGACGGCACAGTGGCGTCCGCAAGAGTTCCACCACCGATGGCAGCGGCAGAGTCGACGACAGCGGCCACGGGGTGCAGCGTGCCAATCGCCGCATGCCAGCCCTGGACGCGCTGACGCAGCTCGGCAACGGGCGCGTGCAACATGCGCTGCAGCCTGATGGCGTTCAAGTCGCCGCGCTCGTACGCGCGCAGCATCGGCTCGAGCGCGGCGATGACGACCTTGTCGATGCGCAGCGCGCGCGCCAGGGGGTCTTGCCGCAGGCGCTGGACCAAGGCCGACGTGCCAACGATGGCGCCGGCCTGGGGACCACCGAAGAGCTTGTCCAGACTGAAACACGTCAAGTCCGCGCCGGAACGCACGCAGGACTGCACCGTCGGTTCTCGCGCCCGGTCCGCGGCGGAAATGCCCGCGGGCAATTCCACCAACAGGCCGCCGCCGAGGTCTTTGATCAATGGCACTTGTTTGCTGCGCGCCAGGCGGCACAGCTCTCCCAACTTGGGACGCTCCGCAAATCCGCTGATCGAGAAATTGCTCGGATGCACCCGCAGTAGCGCAGCCGTAGCGTCGGAGATCGCGGCTTCGTAGTCGGCGGCCCGCGTCCGATTCGTGGTCCCCACCTCCACCAAGCGCGCCCCAGAGCGCGCCAGCACTTCGGGAATACGAAAGCCTCCGCCGATTTCCACAAGCTCCCCGCGCGAAACGATGACTTCGCGCCCAGCGGCCAGGCCGCTGAGGCAGAGCAAGACTGCGGCGGCGTTGTTGTTCACGATCAACGCGTCTTCGGCGCCTGCGAGTCGGGCGAGTCGTGACTCCACGCCAAGCGCGCGACGAGTCCGCACGCCAAGCTCCGGATCGATCTCCAGCGTCGAATACTGCCCAGCAACGTCGACGATGCGCTGCAAGCTCTCTGCGCTCAGTGGAGCCCGGCCCAGGTTCGTATGCAGGAGCACCCCCGTGGCGTTGACGACCGGGACCACCTCTTGAGAGAGGCGCTTTTCAGCACGTTCGCGGGTCGCTTCGACAACATCCGCCATGTTTGGAGCAGTGCGACCGGCTTTCACCTGCTCTCGGGCGTCCGCAATCACACTGCGCGCGACGGCGGTGACCACCCGTGCGCCCAGTCGCTCACACAGGCTAGCGAGGCGCGGATCAAGAGCCACCTTATCGACCTTGGGCAGTGCGCGCAGAGTCACCGAACGCCTTTTAGCAGCCCATCGGCCCCGGCGCGACCGCGTCGCAGCCCACGCCACTCCCAGCTGGCAACGTTCTTTTCTTGATTGTGGCCGGCGTTCGACGATGATTCGGCCCTAGTGCCGACACCACGAACACTCGCACAGTGGCTGTTGCCTGTAGCCATCGCGTGCGCTGGCTGCGAGGAAAGCCGGGCGACGCCTAGGACTCAAATTCCGTCATCCGACCTCGTCAAGACCAGCGCGGACGCGCCCGGGCCGGCGACCCGTCCGGCCAAAAAGAGCGACGGCGACACCCTGCTTGCCAAGACCGCGAGTCCCCCAGCGGGCGGCCCGCTGCTGCTCGACGTGGACGGCGGTAGCGTTGCCGCTGCAAAAGCCCAGCGCATCCTGCACGTCGGTGACTCCATGGTGCCGCTGGTCGGCAACTACTTGCGCCCCATCCTGCAAGCCCGGGGCGATACCTATTCCATCAACAGCGTCACTTCATCGAGCACGTTGGAATGGGGAGGCGAGAAACGCCTGCTGCAGAAGGCCATGTACAAATTCGATCCCCAGGTCATTCTGATCAGCCTGGGTTCCAACGAGCTTTTCGACCCAACGCCAGAGCGGCGCGCCGCGTCGATTCGCCAAATCGTGACGGATACCCGCGGACGCCCTTGCCTGTGGCTGGGTCCGCCAGCATGGAAGAAAGACCTCGGCTTCATCCAGGTACTGAAGAAGAACCTGGGGCACTGTCGCTACCTTGACTCGACTCGCCTCAACCTCCCTCGTATGGCGGACGGCCGACATCCAGACTGGACGGGCGGTTACCGTTGGGCCAGTGCCACATGGAAAGAACTGGGGGGCGAGTCTGCAGTCCCCACCGGCAACGCACCCAAGCCATGAAACCATCCAAAACACAAAACCTGCTTCGCTTCGCTGTTGCCGGCAGCATCATGTGCCTCGGAGCCGCATGCGACAAGAGCGCCACGCCCCAAGGCGCCACCCAGAGCGCAAGCGCGGCGCCGGCAGCGCTGCCCAACTCTGCACAAAGCGCCGCGACCCAGGCTCCACAGCGACCGAAACCTGCCCGCCCCTACAACGTGCTGCTGCTCATGATCGACAGCATGCGCGCAGACATGCCCTGGGCGGGATACGAACGCGACATCGCGCCGCATCTCACGCAGTACATCGGGAAGAGCTGCACCGCGTACACCAAGGGCTACTCGTTTTCGAGCTACACGGCCAAGAGTGTCGTGCCCGCTTTGGTCGGCGAGTACCCCAGCGCCATGAAACGCGACGGGTACTTCTTCACGCGCTACCCTGATGCCGACAACCTCTTCATCAGCGAGCGCGCACAAAAGGCGGGACTACGCACCCTCTCGGGCCAGGCGCACGGTTACTTCTTGCCGGCACTGGGCAATAATCAAGGCTTCGACGAGTACCGCTTGATCGAGGGCGGTGTTGACCTGAAGGCCGTCACCTCCGTCACCGGTGAAAAGCTCACCAAGCTCGCCAAGGAAATGCTGGACGAGCCCAAGCTGGGCACGGACAAGCGCTTCTTTGCGTATTTCCACTACATGGATCCGCATCACACCTATGTGAAGCACAAGGGTCACCCGGACTTCGGCAACAAGGCCCGCGACATCTACGATACAGAGATGCACTACACCGACGCGCAGGTGCATGACTTGCTTGAGTCCTTGCGCAAAAAACCATTTTGGAAAGACACCGTCGTCGTGATCACAGCGGACCATGGCGAAGGCTTCGGGGAGCGCGGCCACCTACGCCACGCCTACGAGCTTTGGGAAAGCTTGGTCAAGGTGCCGCTGGTGTTCTGCGTGCCCGGCTTGCCGCCGCGCAAGATCGAAAACGTACGCCGGGGGCATATTGATCTCGCGCCGACCATGGCGGATCTGATGGGGCTCGATGCGAAGCCACCCTTCCGGGGCGACAGCCTGGTGCCTGAACTGTTCGGCGACATCGAACCGCCACAGAAGCGCGTCGTGGTCGACTTGCCCCGCGCAGACTTGATGGACCGCCGCCGAGCTGTCATTGCGGACGACTGGAAGATCGTCGGATTCGGCGATGACAAGAGCTTCATGATCTTCGATCTGGCCAAAGATCCCTGGGAAGAAACGGATCTCGCGAAAGAGAATCCGGCCAAGCTCGACGCGCTCAAGAAGATCTACGCCGAAGAGTCCGCCAAGATCCCAAACACGGAAGTAACGGGAGGACCTCCCCTCAAGGGTGCGCCTCCGGGCCGGCGCTGGTGATGCGCGGGGCCGCGCTGCTTATTTTGTGCGCATGCGTCTGTAGCTGCGACAACCCAAGCGCGGCCGCCAAGAAAAACGCGAGTCCTTCAGCATCCGCAGCTGTTGCGCCAATTCAAAAAAAGGAAAACGCGGCGCCAAGTGCCAGCGCTGCGCCAAAGGCCCCCGCGGCAGATCGCAAGCTGCCAGCGCTGAACGTCGTGCTGATCTTGATCGACAGCATGCGCTGGGACATGCCTTGGAACGGCTACAAGCGTCCCATCGCGCCGTTCTTGACGCGTTTCGAAGGCGAGACAGTGAGCTACCTGCGCGGCTACGCCCTCTCCAGCTCTACGTCCAAGAGCGTGCTGCCGATGCTGAGCGGAAAGTACCCGAGCGAAATGCGGCGCGGAGGCTACTTCTTCACCTACTGGTTCCCGGAGAACCTCTCCCTACCGGAAATGCTCGGCGACAACATGCCCAGCCTGGGCGTCTTCTCCCACGCCTACTTTTTCCCGGCGACGGGAGTGACCCAGGGCTTCACCCAGGCGCACACCCTGCCGAATACCGTGCTGAACAACAAGAGTGCGGGCAACGTCACCTCTGAGCGCATTACGGATGCCACCAAGCGCTTGCTTCGCAGTCCGAAGTACGCCGACCAATCTGACGGCAAACGCTTCTTCGCCTACGTGCACTACATGGACCCGCACGCTCCATACTTGCACCACGAAGACCGCCCCGTATGGGGCACGCAACCCCGGGACTACTACGACCAGGAACTGCACTACACCGACGAGCACGTCGAACGCCTAGTCAGTTGGATCCAGAAGCAACCCTTCGGGAAACACACGGCCATCATCATTTCCGCAGACCATGGGGAATCCTTCGGCGAACACGGCCATCTCAAGCACGGCTACGAGGTGTGGGAAGAGCTCGTGCGCGTGCCGTGGATGTTCTGGTTTCCCGGCATACAGCCCCGGCGCATCGCGACGCCTCGCGGCCACATCGACATGTGCCGAACCATCCTGGACTTGATGGGCCGGGATGCGCCTTCCGGCGTGCGGGGCAAGAGCCTGGTTCCGGAGCTACTGGGCACAGACGCCCCAGCACGACCCGTGGTGGTGGACTTGCCACGGGACAATCTACAAGACCGCCGACGCGCCATCATCGCTGGCGACGACAAGCTGCTCGTCGCTGGCGACGACAAGCGCTTTTTGCTGTTCAACGTTGCCAAGGATCCACGCGAGAAGAAGAACCTTGCCGCAACCGAGCAGGTAACAATGGAGCGCATGCTCCGCCTGCATCGACAGATTGAAACGGAAGTTCCCGTCGCCGAAGTACGCGGCGATGAACCGCCGCTGCGCAACGCACCCGAAGGCCGGCGCTACTAGTCGATCAAGGGCGTACCGGGCTGCGCGGGGACGCTCTCACTGCGGCGCCGGCGCGACCGCTGGGTTCGCGGGAGGCGTGCCCATCGGGACCTCCGCGGGAGCTTCGCCCTGTGCGGACAGCAATGCGAGCAAGCCTCCAAAAGCGAAAGCGAGCAAACCTGCGAAGATCCAGATCGCCCAGATCAGCCAATTCGGTCGCCCCGCGGGTTTGGGTGCCGGCGGTCGTCGCAACACGATGGTGGGGTCCCGACTGCCCGGCATGGCGTTGAGCTGCCGGGTCGCCATGACTTCCGACGGGTCGATCTCTGGCGGCAGATCGGCCACCACCACGCTGCGGTCTTCAAGGATGACCTGGGCACGTGTGGGGGGCGCGTGCGCAGCGGATTGCTGCGCGACGATGGCATCATCGTCGAGCTCCTCGAGCTCTTCGAGCGCCTGCGGGTCGGGCTGCCCGGGCGGTCCGGGCTGTCGCGAATGGGACGACAATACCCGGGGACTATATGCAGGGTAGCCGGCTCGGTCTAGCTGCCCTCGCCCGTGCTAGAGTGGTCACGCCTCATGAGCTCCGTCGCACTGTTTTTGTTGAGCATTGCGGGCATTTTTCTGATCGGCGCCATTGGCGAGATCATCTTCCAGCGCACGAACATCCCCGACGTGGTGTGGCTGATCACCGCTGGCGTGCTGATCGGACCCATTTCTGGCGTCGTGCAGAAGCCCGCGCTCGAGACCATCGCGCCCTATTTCGCCGCGGTCACCCTCGTGGTGGTGCTCTTCGAAGGCGGGTCCGCGCTGCGCTTGCGCGAGCTTTCCCGGGCAGCCCCACGCTCCGGGGTGCTGGCCGTTCTGAGCTTCGTGGTGTCTGTGCTCGTGATGACCGTCGCCAGCATGGCGGCAGCATGGGTGGGGTGGCTGCCCGATGGTTGGAGCTGGACGCACGGTTTGCTTCTGGGTGCCATCTTGGGTGGGTCCAGCTCCATCATCGTCATGCCCGCGATGCAGCAAGCGAAAGTCGAAGGCCAGGTCGCGAACTTGGTCAACTTGGAGTCGGCGTTGACCGACGCTTTTTGCGTCGTCACGACCGTCGCGATCATCAACGTCATGGTGCAGGGTTCCACCGGCGCTGGTGGCCCAGCAGTGGCGCTGGTCCGTTCCTTTGGCATCGGTCTGGCCATCGGCGTCGTCGCCGGCGTGGTGTGGCTGCTGTTCCTGCGCTTCCTCCATGAGCACGAGCACGCCTACCCCATCACGCTCTCGGCGCTTCTGGTGCTCTACGTCGTGATCGAGCGCCTTGGCGGCAGCGCCGCCCTCGGCATCCTCACCGTCGCCGTGATCCTCGGGAACGCCCCGGATCTGTCCCGCCGCATCGGCTTGGCGAAACCAGTCGAATTGGATACGTCCGTGCGTGGGTTTCACCGACAGGTCGCATTCATCATCAAGTCCTTCTTCTTCGTGTTCATCGGCGCAATGATGACGGGCCCCTGGCCGCTGCTGCTGCTAGGAGCCATCCTCGGTGGCCTGCTGTTCGGAAGTCGGATCCCAACGGCGCGCTTAGCGACCCTGGGCAGCGGCTTGAGCAGCGACGAGAAGAATCTCGTAACAGTGAGCATGCCGCGCGGAATGGCCGCAGGCGTCCTGGCGACGCTGCCGATGTCGAGCGGCATTGCCGGCACCGAAACGCTGCCGGTCGTGGTGTTTGCCTGCGTGCTCACCACCATCATCGTGTTCGCCGTGGGTTTTCCCGTGGTCAAGCGTGGCATCCTTCCGCCCCCCGAACCCGTGGTCACCGAGAACCGCCGGATCGCCGGCGCGCCGACCCTTTCGGCAGCTGCTCCGGCCCCGGACGGCGCTGCAGACGTCCCGGCGACGCCGCCCGCAGACGCCCCTCCGGGCACCTTGGCGCAGGCGCCGGCAATCGAGGAGACCCTTGTGGACGGCACGCGGCCGAGCGGAACCGAAGACAAAAGCGGCTAAGTCACTACGCCTCGTTGCGCGCATCCCCCTCGAAAGAGTACATTTTTGGCGCCCTCCGTGCATGGTCCAAGTCCCATTCTGGTAGTCGATGACGACGCTGTCAGCCGTCACGTATTGACGGAGACGCTGGTGACGGCGGGCATGGACGTCGCGAAGGCCACCAGCGGCATCGAAGCCATCGCGTTCTTGGAGCGCACCCGGCCCTCCCTGGTGCTGCTCGACTTGATCATGCCGGACCCAGACGGTTACGCCGTGCTGCGCCACATTCGCGCGCGCCCAGACCTGGCGGATGTGCCAGTCGTTGTATTGACCGCCCTCGACTCAGACGACGAAATCGGTCGCGTGTTTGCCTCTGGTGCGGACGACTACGTGCACAAGCCGTTCCGTCCGGCGGAGCTCGTCGCGCGCATCCGCGGCCAGCTGCGCATTCGCGACTACGTCGAGCGTCTGAGTCGTCGCGAGCAAGACTCGCAGACCGTGCTTGAGTTGACTCAGGCCCTCGCGAGCACCCTGAACATTCGCGGCATCTTGTACACCGTCGTGCAGCGTGTGGCGGAAGTTGCGCGGGTGGATCGCTGCAGCATCGTCTTGGTTCGCCAAAACAGCGACACAGGCCACGTCGTTGCGACCAGTGACGACGCGGAGCTAAAGAACCTGGCAATCTCCCTCAACAAATATCCGGAGATCCAGCAGGTGTTGTCCACGGGACGCACCCTCGTGATTCGCGACGCCAGCCGCCACCCCTTGCTCAAAGTAGTGCGCGAAGGCGACGGTTCCCTCGAGTTCATGTCCCTGGCGCTGGTGCCGATCTCCCACGATCACCGCCCCACTGGCGTGATCTTCCTGCGCGCGCGCGACCGCGTCGCCTTTCCAGACCACGAGTTGGCCCTGGTCCAGACTGTTGCCAACGCCACGGCCATTGCCCTGCGCAACGCGCGCATTCTGCAGTCCCTACGCGACGCCACCCAGGAGAGCAGCCACGCCCGCGAGGAAGCGGAGCAGCGCGCGCGACTCTTCCAACGCTACGCAGACGTGTTCGAAAGCGCCACCGACGGCATGATCGTGCTCGACTCGAACTCGCGGGTGTTCTTTGCCAACCTCCAAGCCAAGACGATCACCGGATATTCCGACGAGGATCTGCTTTCCTCGGATCTGGGCTCACTCATGGGGGGGGACTCCAAACGCGCCGACGCACTGCGCAACAGCTTTTCCGACAGCGCTCCGGGCGTGAGTGAAGACATCCGCTTCACTCGCAAGGACGGCACGGAGATTACGCTCAGCGTGAACCTGAGCCCGGTGTTGCACGAAGACGGCGCCATGCTGTGGACGTTCCGCGACGTGACCCAGGAACGGCAGACGGACATCGAGCTACGCCAAACCAAGGAGTTCTTGGAGCGTGTGATCGAAAGCTCCGTAGACGGCATCGTTTCTGCGGACTTGAGCGGGCGTTTGTTGCTCTTCAACCGCGCCGCCGCGCGCATCTTTGGTTACCCCAAGGAAGCCGTGGTCGGCAAGATGAACGCCGCTGCTCTGTACCCGGACGGTGTCGCGCGACAAGTCATGCAGAAGATCCGCGATCCCAATACCAATGGTCCGGGTCGCCTCGAAGGCTTTCGCGTGGACATGGTCAGCGCCGCGGGCACGCGCATTCCGGTGGCACTGAGCGCATCGCTGATTTTCGAGAACGGTAAGCCCGTGGGGTCCGTTGGCATCTTCACGGACATCCGGGAGAAGCTGCGCATGGAGGAACGCCTGACCCGCGCCCAAGAGGAACTGCGCGCGCGGGAGAAACAGTCGATCGTTGCAGAACTGGCGGGTGCCGCCGCGCACGAACTGAACCAGCCGCTGACGAGTGTGATTGGCTACGCCGAGCTGCTTCGACGCAACCTGGACAACGAAACCCCCATGTACAACGCGGCGGGCGTCATCATCAGTGAAGCCGAACGCATGGCAGAAATCGTGCGCAAGGTCGGCAAGATCACAAAATACGAAACCAAGAGCTACGTTGGAGGCGCGAAGATCCTCGATCTTGAGAAAGCCAGCGCCGATTCGGACCCGGGAGCGCGCAGCCGATGACGCGACGCCCGGACGACGATCCCAAGACCCGCGCGCCGGGTCAGACATCGGATATCCAGGCCCTGTCCCCGGCGGAGTCCCAGCGACGCCAGCGGCAGCCCCTCGATTCGCCCACCCTGACCCAACTGCTCGAGCTTTCGCTGATCCTTTCTGCGCCGGCGGGGGTCGACACCGTCGCGGACGAAGTCATGCGGGCGCTTGCAACCCTGGCGCCGGGCATCGCCATCGGACTGTGCTTGAACGACGAGAGCTCTCACGGACAGGTGTTGCGGCGCTACGTCCCGGACGACTGGGACGCCGCGTCGGGGCGCGACCCAACGCGATTGTTCCCAGAATTGACAGAGGAACGCGTGCTCAACATCGATCGCTTGGGGAATTCCACATTGCACCTGGCCGCAGCGCGGCTGCCACCCGAGAGCGAGCGACTGTGGACGATCATGGAATACGTGCGACGCGCCATCGAACAAGCACTCGCGCGGCAGAGCGAGATCGATCGCACACGCAAGGACGCTACCGAGTTGCGTCGACTCCAGGCCCAGGTCATTCAAGCGGAAAAGCTGGCGAGCCTGGGACAGATTGCAGCGGGCATCGTGCACGAACTGAACAACCCGCTGACCAGCATCATCGCCTACTCGGAGTTCCTGAGGCGCAACGCGGCGACACGGGAAGACGCCGACGCTTTGGAGCGGCTTGGGCGGATCCAAGAGGGCGCCGAGCGCATCTTGAAGTTCTCACGAGATCTCGTGTCCTACGCACGCCCCGCGACTGATGTGCCCGGGCCCGTGCACCTGGGAGAGGTATTGGACAAGGCTCTCGTCTTCTGCGAGCACGAATTCGCAGAACGTCAGGTTGTGGCAAAGCTAAACTGCGCCCGGCCGACGCTATTGGTACGCGGCGTCGCAGGCCAGTTGACCCAGGTCTTCGTCAATCTGCTCACAAACGCCGCCCATGCCATGCGCAATTCCGGTGGGTCGCTAGAGCTTTCCTGGTCCCTGGCCCCAGACAGCTCCCAGGTCATCGTCGAGGTCGTAGACGTGGGTGAAGGGATCCCGCCGCAGGATTTGGAACGGATATTCGACCCGTTCTTCACGACCAAAGCACCCGGCGAGGGCACAGGCCTGGGGCTGTCCATCGTGCGCAGCATCCTCGAAGCCCATGGCGGCAGCATGTCCGCACATGCCAACCGGCAGAGCCCGGGTACGACTTTCCGAGTTGTGCTGCCAGTGGTCGAGCGGCCGTCGTCAAGACCCCCGATCCCATGAGCTCAGCGGCCCTTGCTACGGCCAGCAGTCATTCAATACGGGTCCGCCGCGTCTAGCGCACGACGCGAATCACAAGAACCAGGATGCCTTTGTTGAAGCTCTGCCCAGCCACGATGAAGGACTGCCCCACCTTGGCCTTGACCTCCAACAGCGGCAAGAAGGTCTTGCCCTTGGGTTGGTTGATGCTTGCAGAGATGCGCAGCTGATCTTTGGGCAGCACCTCGAGCAACTTGGTCTGCAGCACGCGCTTATTCGGAAGGTCGACGGTTTTCGGATCGTCCTTCGAGAGCGGTAGCTTGTGCTTCGCCAGTAGCTCGTAGCTGTCGTAGGACGAGAAGGGTGGCTTCTTCAGCTCCGGCATGTCGCCGATGCGCTTGTCGATGCCCTTCTTCGTGTTCGTCGCGTGCAACACCATGACTTCCGCAAAGAACTCTTGCTTCGCGTCGCCCTTATCGTCCTTGGGCTTGTCTTTGGCGGCAGCCGGCGGCTTCGCCTTGTCCGGTGCCTTGCCCTGGGCAAGCGCGACGCTACCGCCGAGAAGCAAGCAGCCGAAAAGCGCGAACGTCGAAGCTCTCATAGTGGTTCCATCCTATCGCCACTTTGCGGGTCGTCACTCAACCAAACGACCGGAGTTGTCTCGGCCCCTGCTGAGACCATGAAGATAGCGCCGTTTTGGTTGCCAAAATCGACGCTTTCGATAGCTGCGGCAGACAAATCCGCCTCTGCGGCGGCAAGCTCGGGAGCCACGACGGGGGGCGCGACCACCGTTTCGACCAGGCCAGCAACCGTCTGCACCGGCGCGGTGTAGTCCGCCGTCAGCACAGCGCGCGCGCCGAGTGCGACCGCCGCGGCCAGCGACAGTGCCAAGAAAATGCGGCCCGCACGACCATCCCCCGGCTTCGCGCTGTCTTTGGCGGCGATTTGCGACAGGACCTGGGACACATTCGCCGCTGGCTCGCGTGCGGGTGGCTCCACGGACGCGCCGGCTCCGCCTTCGATCACGCGCAGCGCCGCCACCCGGGCGTTCTTGCGGTCCTCCGCCTCAATCTGCGCGAATAGGTCGTCAGCGATGCCATCCGCCAGCGGCGCGCCGCGATCCGCGTGGGCACGAACCACGTCGCCAAGCTGTTCGAGCCCTTCGAGGATGGCCACGTCGTCAGCGCTGAGCGCAGCGTCGAGCTCCGCCGCGGCTTCGGCATCGAGTTCAGCATCGTGGTGCTGCATCAAAGTCAGGCTTCGGTTTTTCATGAGCGCTGGCCTTTTCCGCTCGGGAGCTCCCCGAATTGCTCTTTGTAGCACGACGCCAGCGCCCGCTGCAGCTTCTGTCGGGCATGGAACAGGCGACTCATGATGGTACCTTTGCTCACCCCCATGGCGTCCGCCATCTCTTCGTAGCTCATGCCCTCGACCTCGCGCATGAGTATGACGCCCCGGTGGTACGACGGAAGCGCGTCCAACGCGGACTGGATGGTTTCGGCGATTTCGTTTCGGCGAACCACGTCGTGAGGATCCGCGCCGTCGATTCGGGACATGAGGGGGACATCGAGCTCGTCTTTGATCTCGCGAGTGACGTCCAGCTCCCGTTCGCGGCGGGACGGCTTGCGCATGAGGTCGATGGAGAGATTCGTGACGATCCGGTACAGCCAGGTGAAGAAGCTGGAACTGCCGTGGAAGCGGTCCAGGCCGCGGTAGACCCGCAGGAAAGCTTCCTGGACGATTTCCCGGGCATCCTGCTCATCTCGAACCAGGCCGATGGCGATGGCGAAGGCGCGGCGCTGGTGACGCTCCACCAGCTCGCGAAATGCGCGGCGGTCGCCGTCTTGGGCTTTTTTGATGAGGGCACGGTCATGCTCAGCTTCCGCAGCGCGGGCCACTTTGTTGGACGCCCGACGGGTCGCGCTATTCACGGCCGAGACAGGTCGATCAGGCCTCTGCGTACCCGGCTCCGCAGGGGGCTCCTCCGCAGCGGGGTTTTCGCTGCGAATGTCTGGGCTGGAGCTGCTGTCGGAGGGAGGCATCTGAACTGTTCTTACGTCCAACGCACGTACCATGCCCCCGCATACACCGGCCAGGGGGCCGGAATCAGGGGTGTCCGGGCACGCCAAAAGGTGAAGCCGGCTCTTCCGGCTCCGAGGGCTGCTCCGGCAGCTCCGAGAGGGTGACCTTCAGGTCGAAGGAGCGGCTGCCCCGTAGGACCTTCAGCTGCGCCGTCTTGTGAACGCCAGCGAGGCTGGCGAGCCAGCGGAGCTTCTCGGGGCCCGGCACGGCCTCGCCATCAAAGCCGACGATCACGTCGTCGGGTCGGAGCCCCGCTTTATCCGCCGGTCCGCCGGGCACAATGAACCGCACCAGAGCGCCCTTGCCGTTGGGAAGCTTGAGGCGTTCGGAGTCCTCTGGCAACACGGACGAAACCCGGATCCCGATGGCGCTGCGATTGATCTTTCCGTCTTTGATCAGCCGGGGCAACAAGTCCTTGACCATGTTGATCGGGATCGCGAAGCCAATACTGTTCGCGCGCGCGCGGATCGCTGTGTTGATGCCCACAACGCGCCCCGCCATGTCGAGCAGCGGCCCTCCGGAGTTGCCGGGGTTGATGCTCGCGTCAGTCTGCAAGAAATTGTAGTAGCCGGTGCCGTCGCCCAGGCCCTTCACGTCCTGACCCGTTCGCCCCTTGGCCGAGACGATCCCAGCGGACACGGTGTGGGACAGGCCAAAGGGATTGCCGATGGCCACGACCCAGTCGCCGACGCGGGTCGCGTCGGAGTCACCGAGGGGCAGGTGGCTCAAGGACTTCTGCTCGACTCGCAGCACCGCGATGTCCGTCGGCGGGTCTCGGCCGACGACGGTGGCCTTGGTCTCCTGCTCGCCCCGGAAGATCACGCGAATGTCCGTGGCGGATTCAATCACGTGGTTATTGGTCAGGATCAGGCCACTCGAGTCATAGACAAAAGCGCTGCCGAGCCCCTCGCCGATCACCCGCCGGCGTCCGGTGCGACCGCGCTGCTCTTGAAGCGTCTTCACGAAAACCACCGCCGGATCCGCCTTTGCCGCCAGATCCGCGAAACTCTGCGGCGCGGCGGCGGGCGGAGCCGCCGGAAGTGGCGTATTTGGCTTGGGCGGAGCCGGCGCCGTCACCGAAGCGGAAGCCCCCGCGTCCGCGCCACTCGCCGTCAGGCGTTTGCACGCGACGCTTCCCAACACGGTCGCAGCAAGCGCGACGACGGCTCCGATCTTCGCAATGCTGGCGCGCTTCACTTGGACTTTTCGACCTCCACGTAGCGCATACGCAGATCATATAGCGCTTGGGCCAGCAGCGTCTCCTCTTCGCCAGTCAGATTCCCGCGGGTCTTTTCCTGGAGCAGGGTGAGCAGATCGATACTTTGACGCGCGAGTCCGAGCTCGACATGGGCCTTTCCGTCGGAAGGATCTGGGGCATCCCCCAGATGAACGCGCCCGGATTGCGCAAGAGACAGCACGAAGGTGGCGAAATCGATTGCCGGGAGCCCGGCCGCGTCTTGAAACGCGTCGCGGGCTCGTCGCTGCTGCTTGGAATCCGGGCCGTTGTCGCTCACGGGGCCACCAAGTCCTCGTCGGATCCGGCCTCCGCTCCGACCATGCCCGTTACCGGTACCGTTGCGCCATCGGCCGCGTCACCCAGCGCGGGTTGACTCAGATCCATTGCCTCGGAACGGGCCTCGCAGTCCGGTAGAGCTGCGAGATGTGTGTCCAATTCTTCAGAAGTCACAGCACCGCGGGACACCAAGCGATCTCGGACACGGACGTCCAGCTTGAGCTTGTCATTTTGATTCACGATTCGTCTCCAGGTTTGCCGCGGCGCCCCCGCGAGCCGTGGTCGGCTCCATCCGGGCTTTCGCCGTCTTCGTTACGCCGCTGGCCCCGTGCGAGCAAGGCCTCGGGCGGAATGAGGGAAATGTCCGGCGGACGGGCCACCTGAAGGGCGGCTTCCGCTGCCTCGATTTCGGCGCTCTCTGCCACCCGCACGCCTAGGATTTCTAGGTCGAGAGCAAGGGAAAGGCCGGCCAACGGGTGGTTTTGGTCCACCACGACTCGCTCGGCGTCCACGTCGAGCACGGTCAGCATCACGAACTTGCCTTCGGCGTCCTCGGCCTGGAAATGGTCGCCTGGAGCCACGTCCTCGGGAAACTCCTCGCGTTCCACCTCCAACACCGCTTCGGGGTCCCGCTCGCCAAAGGCATCTTCCGGACGCAGCTTCGCGCTCCGTTTCGCGCCGGATGCCAGCCCGTCGATCGCTTGCTCCACCGTTGGCAACAGCTGCCCGTAGCCAAATACGCGCTCCACCACCTCGTCCGCGACAGTTTCGCCTTCGCCGTCGCGAACGACATAGTGGAGCTTCACCGTAGTGCCGGGGCCGACCGTCAGACTCACGGCTGCCTAGATGGATTCCGGACTGACGATCTTGCCAGCCACAGCACTTGCCGCCACCACCAGCGGACTCGCCAAATACACCTTGCCCGGACCACTCCGTCCGGGAAAATTCCGGTTGATGGCGCTAACGGTTACTTCGTCGGCGGTCATACTGACGCCCGGACCCGCGCGAATGCACGCGCCGCAGGACGGATCGACCAGCTGCGCCCCGGCGCGCTCGAAGATGTCGATGTATCCGCGCTCTTGCGCGTAGCTGCGGATCTGCTGTGAACCGAATTGGATGAAGAGCTGCACGCCGTCGGCGACGCGCTTGCCCTTGTCGAGGGCGCGGCGCAGCACGGCTGCGTACATGTCCATGTCGGCTTTTTTCCCGCCGGTGCACGAGCCGCCGTAGGCGATGGTGACGGGCACGTCGCTGCCGAGCTCGCTCAGGGGCACGCCGTTGCGCGGGTCGCCCGGGGTCGCGACCATCGGCACGACCTTGGACAAGTCGATCTCGAACTGATCGGCATATTGCGCCTCGGCATCCGCACGCACAATCCGAGCACGGGCTGCGTCTTTGTCCACTCCGCGCATTTCTGCCAGATATTCAACGACGCGTTCGTCGGCCTCGATGATGCCAGTGAAGCTCCCGGCCTCCACGGCCATGTTGGTGAGGGTGGCGCGCTCGTCCAAGCCCATGCTGGCGATGCCGGGCCCGGCGAACTCGAGCACCTGACCGATGCCCTTGCCGGTCTTGAAGTGGGGCAGGCTCAAGATGTGCAGCATGACGTCCTTGGCGCACACCCCCGGAGCAAGCTCGGAGGTCAACACGAAGCGCACGGTCTCGGGCACCCGCACGCGCACGTCCCGGGTGAACCATGCGTTGGCCATGTCTGTGCTGCCGACGCCAAATGCGAAACAACCGAGCGCCCCCGCCATGCAGGTGTGCGAGTCCGTGCCGGCGACGATTTGTCCGGGCAGGGCCAGCTCTTCGATCACCTTGTTGTGGCAGATGGCTTCGCTGCCGACGGTCTTGCCGTCGCGCTCGACCTCGCCGTACAGGCGAATGCCGTGACGACCGGCAAAGCGCTCCTGCTCGGTCTTCAGTGAATGAGCTTGCTCCTTGAGCCCCATCTTCTTGTGGGCTTCGGGCATCACCATATCGAGGAAGGTCAGGTGGTCCCGGAACGCAAAGACGCTTTCGGGTTCGCTGACCTTTGCGTCCGCACCGAACCCAGCTCGAAACAGCGAGTCCGCCATGGGTGTCACGTATTCGTGGGAAAAGCGCACGTCCGTGCGCACGAACAGCGCGTCTCCGGGCTTGACGGCGGGGATACCGAGCGCACCCGTCTTTGCGTTCGCGATGGCGCGCGCAGCGATGATCTTCTCGCACAGCGTCATGGGCCGAGCTGCGGTCTCGGTCTTGGGCGGCGAGAGCTCGCCGGCCATGCGCCGCTTGTTGTAGGCGAACAGCCCACCTTCTTCGACGATCTGCGCGCTGATGGGATCAAGCCCCTTGGTGAACTCACTGATCGCGATGGCTTCCCCGCGCTTGATGCGCTCAAGGACCGAAAAATCCGTCGTGGTCAAGAGCCCGATGTTCTGGCAGTTCTGGCCGTAGATCTTTTCGATGCTTTCAGCGACCACGAGCTGCACGCCCGCCTTGAGCTCCGAGTAGGGAGCGGTCTCGCGAGAACTGCCGCAGCCTTTGCTCCGGCCGCTGACGATGACCGAAAAGCCACCGCTTTTGATGGCGTCCTTTTCGATGGCGCCGCCCCGGAGTCCGACCAGGCAAAACCGCGCCAAGGTTTCGTCAAAGTAGTAGCAAACCCAGCCAGGCGTGATCTCGTCCGTGGAGATGTTGTCCACGAGCTTACGCGCGGGATCGTATTCGAGGTTCTCTCCAGCGAGCTGCTTCTGGATGAGTTCCTTGTCTTCGGTCAGGTAGAGCACCCGACCCGGAAAGGACACCTTCTTTTCGGTCATCGTTCCTCGTGAGAGTGGAGCCTATGCTTAGCCCGGATCCCCGTTCACGTCATGGTCTGGCCGCGCCTGCGACGACTTTCTGTCTCGCGGCGCGACGCGTCATGAATCATACCGGGTGACGATGGCCTCGCCCGCGCGCCAAAGGGCCGGGACGGGGCCGTCGCCGAGGCGTGTGCCGGTTCGCGCCGCCAGCATGGACAGCGCGCGACGGAGGCTCTCTACGGGGCGAGCGTAGGTGCGTTTCACCAACTCCGCGGGCAGCGTGCTCACGAGCCAGACTTCGTGCGCCGACGGCAACTGCGGAACCAGGCCCAGGGCGTAGATGCCGTCATTGACGCGCTCGAGGGGTCCCGTGCCGCCGACGCAATCCGCCACCACGATCACGACGCCACCGTCGTTGAGCACGGCCCCTGCGGGCGCGACCAGTTTGGACGCCTGATACAGCGTGTGCGTCACCGGGGGGCGGTCCCCAACGACCAGGACGTCCGTGGCGGGCAGGGTCACCCCGAACAACTCCCGCGCCGCCGCGGCGAGCTTCCTGTGGGCGTGCACTGGGTGTCCGCTTGCGGCCGCGACGGGCGAGCCGTCCACGTCACACAACACGTTCAGAATCGCGAGCCGTCCGGGCAAGCGACTGGCCGCTTCCTCCATGTCCAGGCGACAGACATTGTGTTCGACGCTACCGAGCCGCGCGCTTGGGTGCGCTTTGAGCTGATGGTTCGTCAGCGCGTCTTCGGCCAAGGCGCAGCCAGGAAAGACGCCCTTCACGCCCCCGGAGAATCCCGCGAAGTAGTGGGGGCGCACGCGCCCCGTGACGATCACCAAATCCGCATCCGCCACCCTGCGCTGCAGGCGCACTCGCGTGTTTCGGGATGTTTTTCCCAGATCGCGCATGGCCGCCCGTTGGCCGCCATCGTGCACAAGCAGCGGAAGGTCCCGAAATGCTTCTGGCACCACGCTGGCGTCACCCGGCGCATGCGTGCCACTTGCCACGATGAGCGACGTTCGCGAGCGCGGGACCACGGACAGCAGCGCCGCGAGCATCTCCTGACGAGGTTCGTCGCGACTGGCGTCACTGACGACAATGACGATAGAGCGCGCGACCTGCGCCAGCTCCGCGATGGGCGGCATGCCGACCGGCGCGCGTAGCGCGGCGTCACACAACGCCAGCAGATCGGCGCCGCGGGCGACAGACTTCGGGGCCGCCACGAATGTGGCGTCGGCGACGCTCCGGAGCTCACGCTCCGCAAACCCAGCCGTCACGCGCGCAGATCGCGCGCGCGTCGCCCGGCCAACGCGAGCATCGCCGTGATCGCGATTTCGACTTCTTCTTCGCTTGGAGGCGCAGGGCGCTTCAAGATGCGCTCCTTCAACCCGCGCAGCCCGGCGCCGAAGACTCGGTAGCGTGCACGCTCAAGCTCGTCGGATTCGTTGACAACCCAGCGCGCCACAATGGACTGCAGCTGTGGCACCTCCATGTCGATGATCGGCGCCAGGTGGGTTGCCAGTGGGTGTGGCACCCAACCATCCTAGCCCTTCGCAGGATTTCGGCCAGTTTGTTGCAATGTTATCAATGATAACATTGACCAGGAACGAGACGCAGGAAGCGGCTTCAGAATGCGCGCGGCGCCAAGTAGGCTCGCGGCCGTGCGGATTCAGACGAGAGCAGCACTGGCCGCGGCCGCGTGCCTACTGGGCCTGGGTGTCGCAGCGTGCAAGAAGGAGCGCGCTGCCGACGACGCACCGTCGGCGAGCGCGGCAAACGCCAGCCCCGGCGCCCCGGCCGAGTCTGCCGCAGCGGTAGGTTCTGTGCGTGCCCCGAAACAAGCGCCGCTCTCCGGGGAAAAGATCGACGTGCCTGCGGGGGAGTTCACGGCCGGCAGCATCCCCGGGGCCGCAGGTCGCC